>JALVTT010000111.1 GCA_027024025.1 Sedimenticola sp. | reverse complement strand
TCCGCCCACCCGCCCTGCGGCCTGCTCCTGCTGGGCCCGGATGGTCGCATCGAGTGGGCCAACGCGGTCATCGAGGCGTGGACGGGGAGCGCCCCGGGGGGCCTGCAGGGCCGGGACCCGGTTTCCCTGCCCGACGGCCTGGGTCCGCTGCTCGGCCGGGACACCGGGGCCACGCAATGGAGCGGCGCCGACGGCCAGGTCCGCTGGCTGCAGGTGCAGCACCACGCCGCCGGCGACAAGACCCTGGTCCTGGCCCTGGACACCGGCGCCGGGCAGGCGCTGCTGGAGGAGAACCAGCGCCTGAGACGCCAGATCCAGGAACTCAAGCTCAGCGACGATCTGACCGGACTGCCCAACCGGCGCGCCATCACCCAGGCGCTGGAGCTGCAGATCTCGCGCAGCCGCCGCTACCGCAATCCCCTGGCCGTCGTGCTGGTGCACCTGGCGGTGGCGGACGAACATCTGGAGTTGCTGCAACAGGCCGCCGACAGCCTGGTGCTGGGGGTCTCGCGCTTCCTGCGCGACCGCCTGCGCTGGGTGGACCAGATCGGCCGCTGGGAGGACAACATGTTCCTGCTGGTGCTGCCCGAGACCGAGGAGGCCCACGCGCGCGGGCTGATCCGCAAGATCCAGGACGAGCTCTCCGGCATCGAGCTGCCGCATCCGCTCGCCGGCATCCAGCCGGTACTCGGCTTCGGCCTGGGGGTGTGGCACAAGGGTGACGATCTGCGCACCCTGCTGCGCTCGGCCAGCCGGGATCTGGCCGGCGATGCCTGAGGCCGCGGCCCGCGACCCGGACACCCCCTCACGCAAGGCGATCGCGCGCCTGCTGGCGCGTCACCGGCAGGTGGCCCGGCAGCGGCTGGGCTTCATCCACGACAGCCTGACCCACGAGCAGGCGCGCTTCATGGAACTGCTGCCGCTGCTGCTGCACCTCAACCATCCCGCCCTGCCCGGCTTCTGCGGCAGCGATGTCCCGGCGGGCATCGCCGGCTACGAACCCGGCCGCAACGTGCTCCTGGCGGCGCGCCAGCACGCCCGCAGCCTGCGGCAAGAACGGCGACCGCAGCGGGTTCCGCCGCTGCTCGGCCTGTACCTGCTCGGCAGCTCCGGCACCCTGGGCCAGGACCGGCGCAGTGACTTCGACTTCTGGGTCTGCCACCACCCCGGCCTGGACGCCGCCCAGCGCGAGCGGCTGGCACAGAAGACCGCGCTGCTCGAACAGCATGCCGGACAGCTCGGCTTGCATGTGCATTTCTTTCTGCTGCATGCCGAGGGCTTTCGCCAGGGCCAGCACAGCCACCTCTCCGACGAGAGCAGCGGCGGCACCCAGCACCATCTGCTGCTGGAGGAGTTCTACCGCACAGGCCTGCTGCTGGCCGGCCGCCCCCCGCTGTGGTGGATCGTGCCGCCGCGGCATCTGCACGACTACCGCGCCTATTGCGACCGCCTGCTGCGCCAGCGCTTCGTGCGCCGCAACGACTGGCTCGACTTCGGCGGCCTGACCCGGATCTCGCCCGGCGAGTTCTTCAGCGCCGCCCACTGGCAGCTGTTCAAGGGCATCCATTCGCCCTACAAATCGCTGCTCAAGCTGATCCTGTTCGAGACCTATGCGCGGGCCTTCCCCGAGATCCACTGGCTGGCCGAGGAGGTGCAGGCCATCTACCACGCCGAGGCCGATATCCAGGCCACCGACGTGGACCCCTACCTGCTGATGATGCGCCGCATCGAGGCCCATCTGGCGGCCGATCCGCAGCGTCTGCGGCTGGCGCGGCGCGCGCTCTACTTCAAGAGCGGGGCACGCCTCAGCCGCCACGCCGGCGACTGGAAGGCCGAACTGATGCGCACCCTGGTCGCCGACTGGGGCTGGGACAGCGGCGAGCTGATCAACCTCGACCAGCAGCGCCGCTGGAAGCTGCCGCGGGTGATCGAGGAGCGCAACCAGCTGGTCGGCGAGCTGTCCACCAGCTACCGCCTGCTCACCCACCTGGCGCGCCGTCACGACGCCCTGGGGCAGATCGACATGCACGAGCTGGCCCTGCTGGGGCGCAAGCTGTTCTCCTCCCTGGAGCGCCGTCCGGGCAAGATCGACCGGGTCAACCCCGACCTCTCCGACGACCTGCTGGAGCCCGAGATCTGGCTGCGCCGCGACCCCAACGGTCACAGCTGGCAGTGCCATCTGCAGCCGCCCGGGGACGGCGCCCCGGCGCTCAAGCGCACCGCCGGCATCGTCGAGCTGCTGCTGTGGCTGTCGGCCAACGGGGTGATCGACGCAAGCACCCGGGTGGACATCCCCGAGGACCAGCAAGGGGCCTCCGAGAACGAACACCGGCGCCTGCTCAAGATCCTGCGCCGGCACTTTCCCGAGGCCCACGCCGGCCGCGCCCCGCTGGGCCGGTTCGCGCACGCGGCACACGGCGAAAAGGCCCTGCTGGTGGTCAACGCCCTGCAACCGGTCGCCAGCCCGCGCGACGGCCGGCTCACCGTCAGCGAGCGCGCCGACCCGCTCAGCTTCGGCAGCCAGCGCCTCAACCTGGTGGCCCATATCGACCATGTGCACCGCAACAGCTGGGGCGAGCTGCACGTCTCGCACCAGGCCGGCACCAACGGCCTGCTGGACACCCTGTGTCACCACCTGGACCTGTTTCACGGCCAGGCCGACCCGCCCGCGCCGGCCTGCCACTGCGACACCCCCGGCCACGGCGCCAGCATCGCCCTGCGCCTGGGCCGTTTGCTGCGCGACCTGGGCGCGCACTTCCGCCGCCACGGCCCGCAGGCCCGCTACGTCCTGGAGATCGGCGACCAGCACCACCTGATCGACCGCCGGCGCGGGCGCTACCGCCACCACCCGCTGGGCGAGACCGGGGATCTGCTCGGCTTCCTGGGCGAGAGCGACGGGGTCTTTCACCACACCGAGATCGACAGCGCCAGCCTGCGCGAGGACGCCCTGCCGGTGGTGACGCGCCTCAACCGCCCGGGCCGGATCCAGATCTGCTACGAGCCGGGGCCGCACGGCATCCGTCACTACCTGCTCGACAGCGACGGCGCGCTGCTGCAACAGACCACCCCGCAGACCGACCCGGGGCATTTCCTGGCCCAGCAGCAGCATTTCTTCGACACCCTGCAGGACTGGCTGCACCCCTTCAGCGAGGACGCCGCGGCGCCCGCGCTGGACTTCATCCGCCTGCAGCGCGAGGACGGGGCCTGGCAGGCGCGGCGGGTACGTCCCCCGGCGCGACCGCCCCGGCCCCGTATCGAACTGATCCTCAGCACCGGCCCGGGCGGCCCCTGGCGTGACGGCTTCAGCCTGCTCTCGGGCAGCCGCGAATTCAACTCCGTGGTACTCGGGGAGCGCCTGTATCCGGAGGTGGCCCGCTACCTGCGGGGCCTGCGCCGGGACCGGGCCGATTATCCCTACCATCTGAACGGGGTGCTGATCACCGGCCCCGCGCGTGAACACGGCTTCTCGCTGGTCGAGCTGATGCGCTTCAAGGCGCATGTCGAGCAGCGCCTCAATCAATCGGACGGGAGCTTTTTGTGATCCCGGCTGTCAACCGAATTAGGCCCCATACGTTAAACTGGGTGGGGAAACCCTATTCACCGCAACGCAGGACCCAAGGACCATGAATACGAACAAGCTTCTGATCAGCGGCATCGTCGCCTCCGCCCTGGCCTTGAGCGGCTGCCAGACCAACCAGGAACAGACCGGTCGAGTGATCGGCTCCATCGCGGGCGGCGTGCTGGGCAACCAGGTCGGTTCCGGCTCCGGCCGGGTCGCGGCGACCATCGCCGGCACCATGCTCGGCGGCTACCTGGGCGGCCAGATCGGCCGCGCCATGGACGAGAACGACCGCTACCGCGCGGCCCAGGCCCTGGAGACCGCGCCCAGCCACAAGACCGTGCGCTGGCACAACCCGGACTCCGGCAACGACTACGCCGTGACCCCGACCAAGACCTATTACGAGGACTCCCGGCCCTGCCGCGAATACACCACCGAGGCCTGGATCGGCGGCAAGAAACAGACCATCTACGGCACCGCCTGCCGCCAGGCCGACGGCACCTGGCAGGCCTCCAACTGAGATCACGCCGGACAGGCCGCCATGCGCGGCGGCCTGTCTGTCTCTGTCTATCCCGCGAATCGCGCCATCCAGGCGGCTCACAGGCGGGCCCGCAGCCAGCGCGCGATGTCGGCCACCTCGTCGGGATGCACGCTGTGAGGCATGGGATAGACGTGCCACTCGACCTCGGCGCCCAGGGCCAGCAGGCGCTCTCGGGCATCGCGCGCCTGCTCGATCGGGACCACCGGATCGGCGCTTCCGTGCCCCATGAACACCCGCAGCCCCGTGGCGTCGCCCTCCGCCGCGGCCAGATAGGTGGACAGGGCCAGCACCCCGGCCGGGCGGGCCCGCATGTGCAGGGCCGCGTGCAGGGCCACCACGCCGCCCTGCGAGAAACCGGCCAGCACGATCCTTTCCGGGGGAATTCCCAGATCCCCCTGCGCCGCGACCAGGGACCGCAGATACTCCGCCGAGCGGGCGATGCCGTCCAGATCCGGGGCCAGGCCCAGATCGGGGCTGGCGATGTCGTACCAGGCGCGCATGGACTGACCGCCGTTGACCGTGACCGGCCGCACCGGGGCGTGCGGCAGCACGAAGCGCACCCCCAGGGCGTCGGGCAGGCGCAGCTGCGGCACCAGCGGCTCGAAGTCATGGCCGTCGGCCCCCAGGCCGTGCAGCCAGATCACGCAGGCACGCGCCGGCCGCGCCGGCTCGATCACGACAGGGGCCTCGGTCTGGACTGGCATGGGGGGCTTCCTCCGCTTGTGGCAAACAACGGTATACTCTGCCATCACAGCGGATTTTGGAAAGCACCATGCGAATCGTTCTTGCCCTGGCGCTGATCGGCGCCACCCTGACCCTCGGCGCCTGCGGCCAGAAAGGCCCTCTCTACCTGCCCGACGAGCCGGCGCCGCAACAGCAGCACTGAGGCCCCGCCCGCATGGACCATTTCGAATACCGCAACGGCGAGCTGTACGCCGAGGACGTGCCGCTGCGCGAGATCGCCGAGCGCCACGGCACCCCCTGCTATGTCTATTCCCGGGCCACCCTGGAACGCCACTGGCACGCCTTCGATCAGGCCTTCGCCGGGCACCCGCACCTGGTCTGTTTCGCGGTCAAGGCCAACTCCAACCTGGCCGTGCTGCAGACCCTGGCGCGCCTGGGCTCGGGCTTCGACATCGTCTCCGGCGGCGAGCTGGAACGGGTGATCGCGGCCGGCGGCGATCCGGGCAAGGTGCTGTTCTCTGGCGTGGGCAAGACCGCGGACGAGATGCGCCGCGCCCTGACCCTGGGCATCCGCTGCTTCAACGTCGAGTCCGAGGCCGAGCTGGAGCGCCTCGACCGGATCGCGGGTGAATGCGGACGCCAGGCCCCGGTGGCGCTGCGCGTCAACCCGGATGTGGACGCCGGCACCCACCCCTATATCTCCACCGGGCTGAAGGAGAACAAGTTCGGCATCGAGATCGGCGAGGCCCTGCGTATCTACCGCCGGGCCCAGGCCATGCCGAACATCCGCATCACCGGCATCGACTGTCACATCGGCTCCCAGCTGACCGAACTGGCGCCCTTCCTGGACGCCCTGGACCGGGTCCTGGCCCTGGTGGCGCGCCTGCGCGGGCATGGCATCGAGCTGGAACACCTGGACCTGGGCGGCGGCCTGGGCGTGCCCTACCGCGACGAGCAGCCGCCCCTGCCGGCCGACTATGCCCGCGCCCTGGTGGAACGCCTCGGTGACGCGCCCTACGAGATCTACATCGAGCCCGGGCGCGCCATCGCCGCCAATGCCGGGGTGCTGCTGACCCGGGTCGAGTACCTCAAGCACGGCGAGACACGCGACTTCGCCATCATCGACGCGGCCATGAACGACCTGATCCGGCCCTCGCTGTACCAGGCCTGGCAGGCCATCGTCCCGGTCGAGGAACGGCCCGAGGGCACGCCCGGAGAATACGACCTGGTCGGCCCCATCTGCGAGACCGGGGACTTCCTCGGCAAGGGCCGGCGGCTGACCCTGCGCGAGGGCAGCCTGCTGGCGGTCCGCTCCTCGGGGGCCTATGGTTTCACCATGGCATCCAACTACAACACCCGGCCGCGCGCCGCCGAGGTCATGGTCGATGGCGACCGGGCCATCCTGGTGCGCGAACGCGAAACCATCCCGGCGCTGTTTGCGGGAGAACACCTGCTGCCCGACTGAGGGCCCCGGCATGCAACGCATCCCCGAGCCGCAGCCACTCATGGACGACCCCGAACAGGCGGCCGCCTACGCGGAGGCCAATTTCAGCGAGGCCAACGGCCTGTTCATCCAGCTGCTGCGTCAGCTGCAGCCCGGCGGGCTGCGGGGCCGCGCCCTGGACCTGGGCTGCGGCCCGGCCGAGATCCCCATCGCCCTGCTGCGCGAATATCCGGAACTGCGCATGGACGCCGTCGACGGCGTCCATG
>JALVTT010000110.1 GCA_027024025.1 Sedimenticola sp. | reverse complement strand
CAGCTCGACAAGCTGCGCGGCATGGGCATCCCCGACGAACAGATCGCCACCGTGATCGAGATCGCCCGCCACATCCGCGACGAGGCGGCGCAGAAACTGGACGCGGCCTTCGACGAAAAGGCCGGCATCGCCTTGCCCGAAGCGGCACCGGCAAAACAACCGGCCGCGATGCCGGAACTGAAGGTCGAAACCGGCGACAGCTGCTGCTCGACCACCCCCAGCGGGCAGCGCTGCTGCTGAACGGCCCCACCCGCCTCCGCAAACGGGGAGGAAGCGGAAATGATTTGTCACTCTCAAGGAGACGACCGATGAAGAACATCAAGGTACTCGGCACCGGCTGCGCCAACTGCAAGACCACCCTCAAGCTGATCGAGGAGGCCGCCAGGGCCAAGGGTCTGGAAATCGAACTGGAAAAGGTCGAGGACCTGCCCCGGATCATGAGCTATGGCGTCATGTCCACCCCGGGGGTGGTCATCGACGGCAAGGTGGTCCATGCTGGAGGCATCCCCAGCCCGGAGGCCATCGACAGCTGGCTGAGCTGAACGATATGCACGATCACGGCCATTCCCATTCGATCCCCGAACAGGGCACGCGCCTGGCCGTCGTGGTCCTGTTGAACTTCGTCATCACCGTGGCCGAGGTGATCGGCGGGGTGATCTCGGGCAGTCTCTCGCTGATCTCCGACGCCCTGCACAACTTCAGCGACGGCGTGGCGGTGATCATCGCCTGGATCGCGATCCGCCTGGAGGCGCGCCCGCGTACCGACCGCCACACCTTCGGCCTGAAGCGCGCCCAGGTGCTGGCCGCGGTGGTCAACGCCGGCACCCTGGTCGCCATCAGCCTGTACCTGTTCGTCGAGGCCTGGGACCGATTCATGGCCCCACGACCCATCGAGGGCCTGGTCATGACCATCGTGGCCACCGTCGGCCTGGCCGCCAACATCCTGGGCACCTGGCTGCTGCACCGCGGCGCGAAAAGCAACATGAACCTGCGGGCCGCCTATCTGCACCTGTTCTCGGACGCCATATCCAGCCTCGGCGTGATCGCTGGCGGCCTGGCCATCAGCCTGTTCGGCATCACCTGGGTGGACCCCCTGCTGACCGTGTTGATCGGCCTGTATGTGCTCAAGGAGAGCCTGCGTATTCTTTGGGACGCCCTGGGCATCTTCCTGCTGCGCGCGCCCGAGGGACTGGCCCTGCCGGAGATCCGCCAAGCCGTGCTGGCCATCGACGGTGTCGAGGGCATCCACCATGTCCACCTGTGGGAGGTGGCCGAGCATGATGTGCATTTCGAGGCCCATGTCGAGGTGGACGACCGCCCCCTGAGCGAGGTGGACGGGATTCGCCTGGCCATCGAGCAGATGCTCGATGAACGCTATCACATCCATCACACCACCCTGCAGATCGAGTCCCTGGGCACCGCCTGCGCCACCGCCAACCTGGCCTGAACACCACCGAGAGTCACCCGAGATGTTGAAAAAGATCCTTGCCGTCCTCGTCGTCATCGCCCTGTCCGCCGGCGCCATCGCGCTGCGCAAGGCCCGCTTGCACGAGGTCCAGCAGCTGCCGGCGGTCGGTCAGCAGCCCTGGGCGCTGCACACCGAGCCGGTGCGGCGGGCGACCCTGAGCCGGGGCTTCCCCACCCTGGCGCGCCTCAGCGGCAGCACCGAGATCGCGGTCAGCCCGCAGATCGGCGGCACCATCACGGCCATGGGGCCGCGCGAGGGGGTGGCGGTGCACAAGGGCCAGCTGCTGGCGCGCATCTCGGTGACCGAACTCAAACAGCAGCGCGCCGGCCTGGTGGCGCAGCGCGAGGCGGCGCTGGCCGAGCAGCGGCGGACCCGCGAGGAATACCAGCGCCAGCTGACCCTGCGCAAGAAGGGCCTGACCACCCAGGAGCTGGTGGACGCCAAGCACGCCGCGGCGATCGCCGCGCGCAAGCAGGTGGTCAATCTGGACAAGCAGATCGCGGCCCTGGACGTGCGCATCGGCTATGGCGAGGTGCATGCCCCGCGCGACGCCCTGGTGGCCGCGCGCCTGGCCGAGGTCGGCGACGTGGCCCAGCCCGGGCGCCCGCTTTACCGCCTGACCGTGGACAGCGCCGCGCGCCTGCGGGTCAAGCTGCCGCAGCAGGTCCTGGAGGCGGTGCATCCCGGCACCGTGGTCGAACTCGAACACGGCAGGGCGACCCTCCGGGTGACCCTGTCGCGGGTGTTTCCCGCGCTGGACGCCCAGGCCCTGGGCGCGGCCGAGGCCGACCTGGCGCACATGCCCTTCCATCTGCCCAGCGGGGCGCGCATCCCGGCGCGGGTGATCCTCGAATCGGTGCCCAATGCCCTGGTGGTGCCGCATCGCGCCCTCATGGAGACACGGGACGGCGGCGTGGTGTTCACGGTGCAGGGCCGGGGTGACAAGGCGCGTCTGCACCGGGTGCCGGTCCGGGTGGTGCTGCGCGGCGATACCGGGGTGGCGGTCTCCGGCGGGCTGAAGGCCGGCGAGCCAGTGGTGGTCGCGCACCAGAGCGTGCTCATGCAGCTGCGCGACGGTGATCCCGTGGTGAGCGACATGGAGACGGCACAGTGAGCTTCGCACAACGCCTGCTGTCCCAGCCCCACGCAATCCTCGCGGCCACCATCGCGGTGCTGCTGCTCGGCTGGATCGGCTTCCGCGACATCCCGACCAATCTGTTCCCCAACACCAGCCGCCCCAGCATCTCGGTCGTCACCCAGTGGCCGGGCGCGAGCAGTGACGACGTGGCCACCGAGGTCACGCATCCGCTGGAGGTGCGCCTGTCGGCCATCGACGGGGTGCGGCGGGTCACCTCCACCTCGCGCGACGAGGTCTCGGCGGTGCAGGTCGAATTCGAATACGGGGTCGCCATCAACGACGCGGCCAACGCGGTCACCACCGAGCTGTCTCGGGTGCGCGGCCTGCTGCCGAGGGGTATCCGCGACCCGCTGGTGTTCCGCATCACCGACGCCGCGCGCCCGGTCATGACCCTGGCGGTCACCCCGGCGCCCGGCAGCGGCCTGGATCTGGCGCAGGTACGGCGCCTGGCCGAGCACGATCTGCGCGACCGCCTGCTCAACCTGCCGGGCGTGGCCGAGGCCGAGGTCTTCGGCGGGCCCCGGCGCCAGGTGCAGGTGGACCTCGACCGCAACAGGCTGCTGGCGCACGGCCTGACCGTGACCCAGGTGGCCGCGGCCCTGGCCGGTTCCAATCTGTCGCAGCCCGCCGGCATGGTGTACCGCGAGGGCGAACGCCTGCTGCTGACCGCGCGCACCCTGGCGCACGGCCCCGAGGATCTGGGGCGGGTGCTGGTGCCGCTGCCCGGCGGCGAGCATGTGCGGGTGGCCGATCTCGGCCGGGTCCACTGGGGCGCGGCCGATCCCACCTCGCTGTATCACGGCAATGGCAGGCCGGCGGTGGCGGTGGCCCTGCTGCGCTCCGAGGCCGGCTTCGCCCAGCCGGTGATCGACGCGGTCAGCCGGCGCCTGGACACGGTGCGCGCGGCCTTCCCGACCCTGGACATCCAGGTGGCCGACACCCAGGGCCGCCTGATCGGGCTGACCGTCAGCAATATGCTCGACTCGCTGCGCGACGCGGTGATCATGACCATCCTGGTGATCCTGCTGTTCATCGGCAACACCCGCGCCGCGCTGGTGGTGGCCCTGTCGCTGCCGGTCTCCTATCTGATGAGCTTCGCCCTGCTGTGGTGGATGGGCTACGAGTTCGACATGGTCACCCTGTCGGCCATCATCATCGCCGTGGGCCTGCTCGCCGACGATGTGATCGTGGTCATGGAGAACATCGAGCGGCGCATGCGCGAGCTGAACGAACCCCGGCGCGTGGCGGCGGTGCGCGGCCTGGACGAGATCCTGCTGGCCGACACCAGCGGTACCGTCAGTACCATCCTGGTGCTGGTGCCGATCATGTTCATCGGCGGCTATGTGCAGACCGTGCTGCGGCCGCTGACCGTGACCCTCTCGGTGGCGCTGATCTCCTCGCTGATCGTGTCGGTGACGCTGATACCGCTGTTCGCGCCGCTGATCCTGCGCCCGGGCGCGCGCGATCCGCTGGCCTGGCTGCTGCGGCCCTTCACCCACTGGGTGCTGGAACCGCTCAAGCGCCTGTACCTGCGCATGGTCACCTGGGGGCTGGATCACCGCGCCCTGGTGCTGATCCTGTTCCTGGTGCTGTTCGTGGTCTCGGCCAGCCAGATGCGCATGCTGGGACGCGAGATCATGCCGCTGATGGACACCGGCATCTCGCACATCACCCTGGAGGCGCAGGTCGATACCGACGACAGACAGATGGCGCGCCTGCTGTCGCGCGCCGAGGCCGAGATCCGCGCCGAGATCCCGCCCGAGTGGCTGATCTCCTATTCCAGCGTGGTCGGCTCCGAGCCGGGGGTGAAGTCCTTCGGCGCGCAGCGCCTGCTGCAACAGGCCGAGATCACGCTCAACCTGGTCAACCGCTTCCGCCGCGACCGCTCCCTGTATGACATCAACGAGGCCCTGCGCCAGCGCCTGCGCAGGATACCGGGGCTGATCTCGGCCAATGTATCCGTGTTCGGCGCCACGCCCCTCTCCACCATCCGCGCCAATGCCGATGTCATGCTCAGCGGCCCCGACCCGGACGTGCTCAGCCGGCTGGCCGACCAGGTGATGCAACGCCTGCGCAGGATACCCGGCCTCACCGGCCTGGAGCGCAGCTGGCAGGCCGGGGCCCAGCGCATCGAGCTGAACGTGGACCCGGCGCGCGCCCGCCTGTACGGCCTGACCGCGGGCGAGATCGCGGGCCAGGTGGCGCAGGCCGTGGGCGGCATGCCCGGTGGCCGCATCCGGGTGCCGGGCAACGACCCCATCCCCGTCTGGGTGCGCCTGAAGGACGGTCAGCGCAACAGCCGCGAGGACATCCAGGCCCTGTCCATCCGCCTGCACAACGGCAGCCAGGTTCCGCTCGGCGCCCTGGCCGAGCCGCGTATCATCACCGCGCCCACGGCCGAGACCCACCAGTATCTGGTGCCGACCATCGACATCCTGGCCTGGCGGCGCAACATCGCCATCACCACCCTGCACGAGCAGATCGAACAGGCCCTGGCCGACCTGCCCCTGCCCCGCGGCTACCAGGTGCGCTACGAGGGCGAGTACAAGCAACTCTCCGAATCCTTCTCGCGCCTGGCCACCTCCTTCGGCCTGGGTCTGGTGCTGCTCTACCTGATGCTGATCGTGACCTTCCGCTCCTTCCTCGATCCGCTGGCGATCATGGCCAGCCTGCCGCTGGCTGTCATCGGCGCGGCCTGGGGCCTGCTGCTGGGGCACAAGTTCGGTTCCATGCCGGCCTTCATGGGCATGATCCTGCTGATGGGCGTGGTGGTGAACAACGGCATCCTGCTGGTGGACTTCGCCAAGGTGGCCCTGCGCGAGGGCGCCGATCTCAAACAGGCCCTGCTCGACGCCGTGGAAAAACGCACCCGCCCCATCCTCATGACCGCCCTGGCCTCGGCGGTCGGCATGGTACCCTTGGCCCTGGAATGGGCGGTCGGCATCGAACGCCTCTCCCCCCTGGCCATGGTGGCCATCGGCGGCCTGCTCACCGGTACCTTCCTGACCCTGCTGGCCGTGCCGGTGATGTTCTCGGTCCTGCACGGGTGGCGCCAGCGCCTCGCCCCGGCAGCCCGGCCGCAACAAACCTGACAAGAGGACAAACCGATGATGAAACGCATTCTGCTCGCCGCCCTGATCGGCGCCAGCCTGTCCGCGTCCGCCGCCGACCAGCGCCAGTTCGTGCAACTGCCGGAGATGATGCGCGATCACATGATGCACAATATGCGCGACCACCTGCTGGCCCTGCAGACCATCACCCGCCAGCTCTCCGACGGCGAATACGACGCGGCCGCGGACACCGCCGAACAGCGCCTGGGCATGAGTTCGCTGAAAAGCCACGGCGCCTCGCACATGGCGCCCTACATGCCCAAGGGCATGCAGGCCGCCGGCACCGCCATGCACCACGCCGCCAGCCGGTTCGCCATCGCCGCGCGCAACGCCGAGCTGGAAGGCGGCCTGGCCAAGGCCTTCGGGGCGCTGTCCGAGGTGATGGCCGCCTGCGTGGCCTGCCATACCGCCTATCGGGTGCATTGATCGTACCTCTACCCCCACCCCGGCCCTCCCCCGCACACGGGGGAGGGTGTGGCAACTCGGGTAGGGTGCCGGTGACGCAGGAACCGCACCGGCGGGAATGCGCTACAGGGTCAGCTTGCGCTCCAGCGGCAGCTTCGGATCGGCCGCCCATTCCATCATGGAGCCGTCGTACAGCCGGGCCTTGTGATTGCCGAGGATGGCGTAGTCGGCAAACCAGGTCATGGCGCCGCGGTGGCCGGTCTGGCAGAAATGCACCGCCCCGCCCTCGGGCACGCCGGCATAGGCAAACAGCTTTTTCACCGCCCCGGCGTCACGGATGCGGCCGGTCTCGTCCACCAGCCAGTCGAAGGGCAGATGATGC
>JALVTT010000109.1 GCA_027024025.1 Sedimenticola sp. | reverse complement strand
CTCCGGGCTCACCGTGCTGAACAGGCTGTCTTGCTGTATGTCGGGACCGCGCATCGCCAATATCACCGTATCGATACGTTCAGGTTGATCTTGCGGAAATCTGGGGGTTTTTCAACAGCCTGCTAATTGATGGCAGACCAGTGCTGATGGCCGGCTTCCCCCTGTATGCGCGCGGCAAGCCGGTCGGTGTGGCAACTTTCTATCGATCTCTCGACAAATACATCCCCGCCCTGATGAATGGCGGTGACGAGGGTGCCGCCGAGTTCGACGCCTACATCGTTCTGCCAAACGGCCACGTCAGTTACACCAGCAACAAACAGCAGCCGCTGGATGTAGGCTCAATCCCGAAATTGGATGACGACGCCTATTTCGAGACGGATGAAGGTGATAAATCATGGGCAGTCACGGTTCTGGCTATCCATAACCAATCCGAAAAGGTTATCGGCTCACTGATTCTGCGTCAGGATGACACCAAGACTATTCGGAGCCTGGCCTCCACCAAGTGGACGGAAAGCATCGTCGCACTGAGCATGCTGATCGGTATTAGTCTCCTGATATCGATAATCATGGGCCGCGCCTTCCAGCCCCTACGTGAAGCCATGACCGTAGTTCAACAGATCGCGGAGGGTGATCTGTCACGAGACATCGTGAACACCTCCAAAACCGAGATCGCGGACATGCTCGATGGCATGGCCAACATGCGGGAGCAACTTCGACACATCGTGCGCTCCCTGCTGGATCACTCTTCGAGCCTACAGGAGGTCGCGCAAGAAGCCAAGCACATCGCGGCGGATACCAGTGCTGGGGCGGCCCGCCAGCAAAACGAGACCCAGACAGTCGCCACCGCCATGACCGAAATGGCCAGCACAGTGCAAGAAGTCGCGCAAAGCGCCGCCAATGCAGCGGCGGCGGCCAGCCAGGCCAACAAGCGCGCGGACGAGGGAGACGCCGCGGTCGACCGGGTACAACAAAGCATCGAAACACTCGCCAACAAGGTGCTTTCCGGGGCTGAAGCCATACGTGAGGTCGAACAAGAGTCCGACGCGATTGGTCAGATCCTCGAGGTCATCCGAGGCATTGCCGAACAAACCAATCTACTCGCGCTCAACGCGGCCATCGAGGCCGCGCGGGCGGGCGAGCAAGGCCGTGGCTTTGCCGTGGTCGCCGATGAGGTACGCACCCTGGCCAGCCGCACCCAAGAGGCAACCACCGAGATCCAGTCCATGATAGAACGCTTACACGATGGCACCCACCGAGCAGTCAGCGTCATGGAAGAGAGTCAATCTCAGGCCAAGACCAGCGTCGAGCAGGCCAGGGCCGCTGGCGAAGTGTTACGCGCTATCAACGAGGCGGTAGGACAAATCTCTGCCATGAACACCCAGATCGCCACTGCGGCAGAAGAGCAAAGCGCAGTGGCGGAAGAGATCAACCGTTCGGTGGTCAGCATCTCGGATGTCGCTGGAGACAACCTCGCGGGAGCTGAACGCGCAGCCTCCGCCAATGAGCAGGTTGCCCACTTAGCCGACCAATTGCAGTCCCTGACCGCCCGCTTCAGGCTGTAACGCGGTTGCGCGGGCGCCCGGCCAGCCAGGCGCGGATGTTGGCCACGGTCTGGTCCACCACGTTCTGGCGGGCCTGGCGTCCGGCCCAGGCGGTGTGCGGGGTGAGGATCAGATTGGGCAGATCCGGCGCCAGCAGCGGATGATCCAGGGGCGGCGGCTCCTGGTCCAGCACGTCCAGGGCCGCGCCGCCCAGGCGCCCGGCGCGCAGGGCCTCGGCCAGGGCGGCGTTGTCCACCACCGCGCCGCGCGCGGTGTTCACCAGCAGGGCGTGCGGCTGCATCAGGGCCAGGCGGCGTGCATCGATCAGGCCGCGGGTGTTGTCCGCCAGCGGCACATGCAGGCTGAGCACGTCCACCTCCCGCAGCAGGGTATCCAGCGGCACCCGGTCCGCCCGCGCCGGCCCGCCCGGACGCTGCGCCACCCGCACCCGCATGCCGAAGGCCCCGGCCAGACGCGCCACCGCCCGCCCCAGCTCGCCGTAACCGACCACGCCCAGGGTCATGCCACTCAATTCGCGCACCGGATAGTCGAGCAGGCAGAACTGGCTGCTGCGGCTCCAGTCGCCCCGCTTCACCGCCGCGTCGTACTGCAACAGCCGGGTATGGTGGGCCAGGATCAGGGCCATGACGTGCTGCGCCACGCTGTCGGTGGCATAGGCGCGCACATTGCACACGGTGATCCCCCGCCCGGCGGCGGCCTCCAGATCGACATTGTTGGTCCCGGTGGCGGTCAGGCACACCAGACGCAGACGGGACGCGGCGCGCAGCACCCCGGCATCCAGCACCACCTTGTTGGTGACCACCACCTCGGCCCCGCCGATGTGCTGCAGACGATGTTCGGCGCGGGTGGCCGGGTACTCGCGCCAGTCGTCCAGCAGACCGCGCAGCCCGGACAGGTCCAGATCCGACGCGTGCAGGCTGGCCAGGTCGAGAAAGACCCCGCTGCTCATTTTGTCCCCTCATGTTTGCCGTGATGCACGCAGTCTACTTCGATCCCTACAGGAAATTCACGGTATCCGGCGGCCCGGGCGGGTTAGAATAGCGCCCTGTTTTGCCAGCCTGACCGCCCATCATGGACCGCATCCGCGAGATTCCCTACAACTACACCTCGTTCTCGGACCGCGAGATCGTGATCCGCTACCTGGGCGAGGACAACTGGCGCCTGATCGAACAGCTGCGCGGCTCACGCCGCACCGGGCGCTCGGCGCGCATGCTGTTCGAGGTTCTGGGCGATATGTGGGTGGTGGAGCGCAATCCCTATCTGCAGGACGACCTGATCAACGACACGGGCCGGCGGCGCGCCCTGATCGAGGCCCTCAACCACCGCCTGCGCCAGTTCGAGGCGCGGCTCAACGACAATGCCGACGCGGCGCGCCTGCTGCGTGCCGCGCAGGAGGCGGTGGACCGGTTCTCCAACTGCTTCGGCGAGCGCGCCGGGCTGCGCACGCGGGTACGGCGCGCCCTGTCCCGGATCACGCGCGCCGACAATATCGACTTCAGCGGCCTGGCGCGGGTCTCGCACGCCACCGACGCCACCGACTGGCGCGTGGAGATGCCCTTCGTGGTGGTCTCGCCGGACCGCGAGGAGGAGGTCGCCGCCCTGGTGCGGGCCTGTATCGACTGCGGCCTGAGCCTGATCCCACGCGGCGGCGGCACCGGCTACACCGGCTCGGCGGTGCCGCTGGACGCGCACTGCGCGGTGATCAACACCGAGAAACTGGAATCGCTCTCCGAGGTGGAATACGTCGATCTGCCCGGCGTGGAGGGGCGCATCCCCACGGTGCGCGCCGGCGCCGGCGTGGTCACCCGGCGGGTGTCCGAGCTGGCCGAGCGCCACGGCCTGGCCTTCGCCGTCGATCCCACCTCGCAGGACGCCTCCACCATCGGCGGCAACATCGCCATGAACGCCGGCGGCAAGAAGGCGGTGCTGTGGGGCACCACCCTGGACAATCTGGCCAGCTGGCGCATGGTCACCCCCCAGGGCGACTGGCTGGAGGTGACCCGGCTGGAGCACAACCTGGGCAAGATCCACGAACAGGAGACGGTGCGCTTCTCCCTGCAGCGCTATCACGAGGACGGCCACACGCCGCGCGGCGAGCCGGAGATCCTGGAGATGCCCGGCAACGCCTTCCGCAAGGCCGGGCTGGGCAAGGATGTGACCGACAAGTTCCTCTCCGGCCTGCCCGGGGTGCAGAAGGAGGGCTGCGACGGCCTGATCACCTCGGCGCGTTTCATCCTGCACCGCATGCCCGCGCATGTGCGCACCGTGTGCCTGGAGTTCTACGGCAGCGACCTGGCCCGGGCGGTGCCCGCCATCGTCGAGATCACCCGCTTTGTCGGCGACACCGAGGGCGTGCAGATCGCCGGCCTGGAACACCTGGACGAACGCTATGTGAAGGCGGTCGACTACAGCCCCAAGGCGGCGCGTCGCGAGCGGCCCAAGATGGTCCTGATCGCCGATCTGGTCTCGGACGACGAACAGACCCTGGGGCGCGCCACCAGCGAGGTGATCCGTCTGGCCAACGCGCGCGAGGCGGAGGGCTTCATCGCGGTCAGCCCCGAGGCGCGCCAGGCCTTCTGGGCCGACCGCGCGCGCACCGCCGCCATCTCGGCGCACACCAACGCCTTCAAGATCAACGAGGACGTGGTGATCCCGCTGGCGCGCCTGGCCGACTACAGCCGGGGCATCGAACGCATCAACATCGAGCAGTCGATCGCCAACAAACTGCGCTCGCTGGAGGCCTTCCGCCGGATCCTGGCCGAGGCCTACCCGGAACAGATCGAACACGACCCCATCACCGCCGGCAAGCTGGAGCTGGCGCGCCAGGTGCTCGACGAGGTGGAGCGGCGCTGGCGCACCCTGCTGGAGCGCATGGACGCCCCCGCCGACAGCGTCGATGTCCTGCTGGATGAGGAGCAGGCCCGGCGCCGCGAGGGCGACACGCTCATCGACATGCTGTTGCGGCGCGACATCGAGGTCTCCTACCGGCGCGAGCTGAAGGCGCCGCTGCGCGAGATCTTCCAGGGCAGCGAGCTGGAAGGGCTGCGCGAACGCCTGCGCGCGGCCCATGCGCGGATCAAGAACGAGCGCCTGTTCGTGGCCCTGCACATGCATGCCGGCGACGGCAATGTGCACACCAACATCCCGGTGCACTCGGACAACTACCACATGCTGCGCGAGGCTGACCGCATGGTCGACCGCATCATGCGCCTGGCCCAGTCCCTGGACGGGGTCATCTCCGGCGAACACGGCATCGGCCTGACCAAGATCCAGTATCTGGAACCGGACAAGCTGGAGGCCTTCGTCGACTACAAGAAGCGGGTGGACCCCGAACAGCACTTCAACCGCGGCAAGCTCATGCCCGGCTCCGGCCTGGGCGGGGCCTACACCCCCTCGCTGCGCCTGGTGCAGCAGGAAGCCATCATCCTGGAGCAGAGCGAACTGGGCGCGCTCAACGACGACATCAAGCACTGCCTGCGCTGCGGCAAGTGCAAACCGAAGTGCATGACCCATGTGCCGCGCGCCAATCTGCTCTACTCGCCGCGCAACAAGATCCTGGGCACCGGCCTGGTGATCGAGGCCTTCCTGTACGAGGAACAGACCCGGCGTGGCATCTCGCTCGACCACTTCGACGAGATGAACGACATCGCCGACCACTGCACCGTGTGCCACAAGTGCCTGGCGCCCTGCCCGGTGAACATCGACTTCGGCGATGTCACCATCCGTATGCGCAAGATCCTGGCGCAGACCGGCAAGAAGCGCTTCAACCCCGGCACCTGGGCGGCCATGCAGTTCCTCAACGCCACCCACCCCGCGACCATCAAGGCCCTGCGCAAGGGCATGCTGGAATGGGGCTTCAAGGGCATCGGCCTGGCCCACGGCCTGGCGCGCCGGGCCGGCCTGCTGGGACGGGGCGAACGGATCCCGGCCGCCACCACCGGACGGCCCAAACCGGCGACCATCGCGGTCGAATTGGTGCGCCATCCCATCCGCGTCGAGCTGCCCAAACGCAGCTACCGCGCCGAACTGGGCCTGGAAGACCGCAACTATGTCCCCATCCTACGCGACCCCGGGCGCGCCGCCGAGGACAGCGAGGCGGTCTTCTACTTCCCCGGCTGCGGCTCCGAGCGCCTGTTCTCGGACGTCGGCCTGGCCACCCTGGCCATGCTCTGGGAGGCCGGCGCCCAGACCGTGCTCCCGCCCGGCTATCTGTGCTGCGGCTACCCGCAGACCAGCGCCGGCCTGCACGCCAGGGGACAGCAGATCAGCACCGACAACCGGGTGCTGTTCCACCGCATCGCCAACACGCTCAACTATATGGATATCCGCACCGTGCTGGTGTCCTGCGGCACCTGCATGGACCAGCTGCTGAAATACGAGTTCGAGCAGATCTTCCCCGGCTGCCGCCTGCTGGACATCCATGAGTACCTGCTCGAGAAGGGCCTGCGCGCCAACACGTCCGACAGCACGGAGGGCGGCATCCAGTATCTCTATCACGACCCCTGCCACACCCCCATGAAGCAGCACGAGCCCACCGAAGTCGCCGCCGGCCTGCTGGGCAGCGAGGTACGCCTGTCCGAACGCTGCTGCGGCGAGGCCGGCACCCTGGGCACCGCGCGCCCGGACATCGCCAACCAGCTGCGCTACCGCAAGCGTGAAGAGCTGCGCGCCGGCATCCGCGAGCTGACCGGACGCGACCGCGCCGAGGGCCAGGTGAAGCTGCTCACCAGTTGTCCCGCCTGCCAGCAGGGTCTGCTGCGCTACGCCGAGGACACCGGCCTGCACACCGATTACATCGTGGTCGAGATGGTGCGCCAGCGCCTGGGCCCGGACTGGCAGCGGCGTTTCATCGAAAAGGCCCGCCAGGGCGGTATCGAACAGGTCCTGCTGTGATGCTGGCGCCGTGCGGTCCTTCCCTGAAAAAAGTATTGACATTTAAGAAAATGCTTATATACTTTCAAACCATCGACGAGCAGTAGGGTCGAGCAACTTCTCGCAAAGGTTAAGAATTCAGGAGATCCACCATGAAAAAGATCATCGCCATCGCAGCCATCATCGCTTCCGCTCAGGCCTCTGCTTTCTGGGGCTGGGACAGCAACAACAGCAGCTCCAACGGCGCCTACAAGGGCAACGGGGACTTCACCGGTAACGGCACCGGCGAGGCCGAGGCCACCTTCTCCATGACCTTTACCGGCAAGGGCAAGACCCACGGCGACTTCACCGGCAACGGCGACACCAAGGGCAACTGGGCCGGCTACGGCTACGACGCCCCCTACTACTACGGCTACACCCCCTACGGCGCCCCGGTCGCTCCGGCCCCGGCCGCCGCACCCGCTCCGGCTGCCGCGCCTGCCGCCAAGTAATTCAGTCTGCTGAATTCCCGCATGGGCCTCGCCACCTGGTGGCGGGGCCTTTTTGTTTGCCCGGCGGAACCTTTTGCACCCAGCGGGGGACGAAGCTGAAAAACAAGGAGGAATTCCCATGTCCCGGCTGATCCGCATCCTGCCCCTGTTGCTCATCCTGCCCCTGCTAGCCAACGCCGCCGAACCGGTCTATGACCGGGTCAGTCTCACCGAGAGCGCCAGCGCCGAGGTACAGAACGACCTGATGGTGGCGACCCTGTTCGCGCAGCGCGAGGGCGAGGACACCCTACGCCTGGCCGACGCGGTGAACCGCGCGGTCACCCAGGCCGTCGAGCAGGCCCGCCAGGTACCCGGCATCGAGGTCAGCACCCTCGACTACCGCACCCAGCCGATCTACCACAAGGGCCGGATCACGGCCTGGCGGGTGACCCAGACCATCCGCCTGCGGTCCGCCGACAGCAAGCGCCTGGGCAAGCTGCTGGGCGCGCTGCAGGGACGGCTCCAGCTGCAGTCGGTCGGTTACCAGATCTCGGAAAAGCAGCACCGGCGCCATATCGACGAGGTGATCAGGAAGGCCCTGGCCCGCTTCCGCCAGCGCGCGGATCTGGTGGCCCAGGCCCTGGGCAAGCGGCACTGGCGGCTGGTGCGCCTCTCGGTGAACGACGGCGGCGCCCGCCCGGTGCCGGTGATGCGGGCCAAGATGATGATGGCCGATGCCCCCATGGAGGCGGCGCCGGTGGCGCTGGCGCCGGGCACGACCCGGATCCGGGTGTCGGTGAGCGGCGAGATCGAACTCAGCGGCCGCTGAGCCCGTTCACTGGCCCGATGCCTCGATCTGGGCCAGACGTTCCCAGGCCTGCGGCAGCCGGTGCCCGGGATCACGCGCCTCCAGGAGGGCGCGCGCGTGCTGTGCCAGCTCGGCGCGCTGGGCCGGATCGAACAGCTGCAGGGCGGCGGCCACCGCGCTTTCCGATTCGCTGAGCAGGGTCGCGGCCAGCTCGTCCGGCGCGATGAGCGACTCCGGGTGCAGCAGATCGGCCACCAGCGGCTCCTTCAGCAGCTCGAAGTGCAGGCGCCGGGCCTGTTCCTCCATCTCCAGTTCCCGGGCGGCCAGGGCGTCGCCCGCCGCGTTCGCCCGGATGCTGCGCATGACCGCCTCCAGCAGGTGTTCGATGGCCTGCTGATTGGCGCCCTGTTCGTCCGCCAGTCCGGCGGCCGTCTCGTACAGACGCTCCAGATCCTCCTTGAGCCCGAGCACCACCTCGGTCTCCTCCTGCGGCTTGAGCGCCACCGCGCGCTGCACCAGGGCGCGCAGTGCTTCGATGAAGGCCACCAGCTCCTCGTGGTCGAGACGCTGCACCTCGAGCAGGGCGTCATCGTCCAGGGTCTCGGGCCGGCTGAACAGAGGGTTGTCCAGGCGGCGGCGGTAGTGGCGCTCGTGGCGCCCCGGCAGTTCGCTGAAGGGGATCGGCATGGTGGATACAGGCGGTTTTGCTGGAGGGCTATTGTATCGCTCAGGAGGAACAGCTGACACTGATCTGATCCGCCCATTCCGGTGGCAGGGCCGCCAGATCATCGTGTTCCGGCTGCTCGTCGAAGGGCCGAGCCAGGACCCGGCGCAGGCGCTCCACCTCGGAGAAATCGCCGCGCGCGGCCCGCTCGATGGCCTGCTGCGCCAGGTAGTTGCGCAACACATAGCGGGGATTGACCGCGCGCATGGCGGCCTGACGCCCGGCGTCCCGGCTGCCCTCGGCGCGCAGGCGCGCCCGGTAGTCGCGCGCCCAGGCGTCGAAGGCCTCGCGTTCGATGAACAGATCGCGCACCGGGCCGTCCGCGGCGGGGTCGTCCAGGCGCAGATCCGCGAGCCGGCGGAAGGTCAGAGTGTAGTCCGCCTGCTGCCGGTGCATGGCGTCGAGCAGGCGGCCGAGCAGTTCGCGGTCCCCGTCGTGGGCCTCACGCAGTCCCAGCTTGGCGCGCATGCCATCGGCCCAGGTCTCGACCAGTGCCGGCTCATAGCCGCGCAGGGCCTGCTGCGCCAGCTCGGCGGCGCGGTTGCCGTCCTCGTCCAGCAGCGGCAGCATGGCCTGCGCCAGACAGGTGAGATTCCACAGGCCGATGCTGGGCTGGCGATCGAAGGCGTAGCGGCCCTGGTGATCGGAGTGGTTGCAGACGAAGCCGGGATCGTAGCGGTCCAGAAAACCGAAGGGGCCATAGTCCAGGGTCAGGCCCAGGATGGACATATTGTCGGTATTGAGCACCCCGTGGGCGAAACCGACCAGCTGCCATTGCGCCACCAGACGCGCGGTGCGGCGCACCACCTCCTCCAGCAGCGCCAGATAGGGATGCGCCGCCTCCCGCAGCGCGGGGTAGTCGTGCGCGAGCACATAATCGGCCAGCTCGCGCAGATGGCGGTACTGCTCGCGGTAGAAGAACACCTCGAAGGAGCCGAAGCGCACGAAGCTGGGCGCCATGCGCACCAGCACCGCGCCGGTCTCGATCTGCTCGCGATAGACCTCCTCGTCGCTGCCCAGCAGGCACAGGGCCCGGGTGGTGGGGATCCCCAGTCCGGCCATGGCCTCGGAACAAAGGAACTCGCGGATGCTCGAACGCAGCACCGCGCGCCCGTCCCCGTCGCGCGAATACGGGGTCAGGCCCGCGCCCTTGAGCTGCAGTTCCCAGAAGCTGCCGTCCTGGTTGCGCACCTCGCCCAGGAGGATGGCGCGGCCGTCTCCGAGCTGGGGCACATAGTGACCGAACTGGTGACCGGCATACAGCGCGGCCAAAGGCTGCATCCCCGGCAGCAGGCGCGCGCCGATGAAACAGTCGCGGGCCTCCGGGGTCCGCAGCGCGCGCGGGTCCAGATCGATCAGGGCACAGGCCTCGGGACTGGCCGCCACCAGATAGGGATCGGGCATGGGGGTGGGCCGCACCGGGGAGTAGAACACCCCGGGCAGGCGCGCGAAGCGGTTGTCGAACCGCAGTTCCTGGAGAGATTTCATGTCACGATCATGTCCACCCGGACGATACGCATCAACTGGGGGCTTGAGCGGGAATTATCCCGGGTATAATCGGCCGATGTTCTTACGCCCCGCGCTGCTCTTCCTTCTCTGCCTGGCATTCCCCTTCAGCGAGGCCGCCGAATCGCTGTCCGTGCCGCTGCCCGGGGGCGACGAGATCCCTGTGACCCGCCACCCGGCCCCGGGCGACACGCGCCTGTTGTGGCTGCCTTCCGAGTTCGGCCTGTCGCCGCGCCAGGCCGAAGTGGCCAGGGGGCTGGCGGCGCTGGGCATCGACACCTGGATCGCCGACCTGCACAGCGCCTGGTTCATCCCGCCGGGCCGCTACAGCCTGAACGGGGTGGACCCGGAGGCGATCGCAACCCTGATCCGGCGCGCGGCGCGCGACCGCAAGCAGCTCTATCTGCTGGCCTCGGGGCGCACCGCGGCGCTGGCCCTGCGCGCCCTGCGCCGGGTGCAGCTCGGCCGGCCCACGCGCGGGCGGGTGCGTGGCCTGATCAGCATCGGCCCGCGCCTGTTCCTGCGCACCCCGCAGGGCGGCGAATCGGCCGAGTTCCTGCCCATCGCGGGCGCCAGCAATGTGCCCGTCTTCATCCTGCAGCCGGGCAACACCGGCGGGGTCTGGTATCTGCCGCGCCTGGCCGAACAGCTCCGCAAGGGCGGCGCGCCGGTGTTCGTACAGGTGTTGAAGGACGTGCGCGACGCCTTCCACCTGCGCGACGAATACACCGCCAGAGAGCGGGAGATGAGCCGGCGCCTGCCGCGGATCCTGGTCGAGGCCATGCATCTGCTGGCGGCCTATCCGGGCCTGCCCGCGCATCCCGCGCCCCTGGCCGGAAAGGATCTGGCGCCCGAGGCCGATCGGGCCCAGGCCCTGCTGCGTCCCTACCCCGGAAGGCATCCGGCCCCGGAGCTGCGCCTGCCCGGTCTGGACGGGCGGCCCCACCGGCTGGCGGATCTGAGCGGCCGGGTGGTGCTGGTCAACTTCTGGGCGACCTGGTGCCCGCCCTGCGTGGAGGAGATCCCCTCGCTGCAACGGCTGTACCGCGCGCGCCACGCCCAGGGCCTGGAGATCCTGGCGGTGGACGTGGGACAGCCGCCCGCCGAGGTCCGGCGCTTTCTGACCGACAAGCCGGTGGACTTTTCCGTATTGCTGGACCCGCAGGCCGCGCAGCTGCGGCAGTGGGGGGTGCACGCCTTTCCCACCACCTTCGTGCTCGACCGGAAACACCGTATCCGCTATGCCGGTTTCGGCGCCTTCGACTGGGACAGCCCGGAGGTGCTGCAGACTTTGGACGCCCTGCTGCGGGAGCCTCACTGAGCCGGCGGATCGACCTCCAGCTCGGCGGCCATGGCCAGCAGATCGCGCCGCATCAACCCCGGCAGGTGAGCGCCCGGCACCAGCAGATCATCCATGCGGCAACCCTCGGCATCGGCATCCAGCACCCAGGCATCCCCGGCCTGGAGGCGGGCCGCGCCTTCCCAGGAGCCCCGCCGCGAGCGCAGCGTCAGCCGATAGCCCAGGCAGTCCTCGAACACCTCCGGCAGAAACAGCCAATAGGCGTTGCAGGCCAGATGGCCGCGCAGCATGAAGCGCGCAAAGGTCACGAAATGGGGATGCTCCGACTCACCGCGCAGACCGGCGGCCCAGGCGCCCTGTGGCGCGCGGTCCGCAAAACCGACCAGCAGCACCTTGCCGGCGTGGCCCTCCGCCAGTTGCCCGCGCAGCCAGTCCAGGGCCTATCGTGCATCACCGGCATCCCAGGCCATCAGCGGAACTCGGGCGGCGGATTGACCCGGTACCAGGTCTTGCCCTGGTCGTCACTGGCCCAGACCTGGCGGTCCACCAGGCGCCGCACCACCTGCCGGTCGGTCAGCACATAGTCGATCACCGCGGTCTGTTCCCAGCGCCAGGGGGCGATCTCGTGTTCGCCCGAGACCTCGTAATGGGTGACCTTCACCATGTCCAGACCGTCCGGGATGGTCACCTCGGTGCCGGGCTTGGCGAACAGGTACATCTTGCGCAGATCCCCCCAGCGCACCACGCTCTCGAACACCCGCACCTGGATGCCGAGTTCCTTGGGCACCGGCGCATAGGGGTTGGTCGCCATGCAGCCGCCCAACAAGGCCAGACACAGCGCCAGCACCGCGCGGCGCCGGCCGACCGGACCATTACGCTTTCCGGGCCCCTGCCGGCCCCACATCCACAACTGTCTCATCCTGCCTCCCGATGATTGTCCCGGCCCTCTACGGTCGCACAGAAGCGGAGGAAAAATCCACCGCCCCGGGTGTCGGGCCAGGGCCCCGTCACTGGGCGACGCGAGTGTTTGTCAGCGCGGGCCGGGAAGGGGATCCGAAAACATCGGCGGCAGGGGCGTATCCACGGCGTTTTTCAGATCTCCTCGTCGCCCCGGGTATTGAGCTCCAGGATACGGGTGGGTACGCCGTCCAGGCTTTCGGTGTTGTTCTGCGCCCAGTACGCGCGGATACCCTGCTCGCCCTTCTTCTCCGCCCAGTCGCTCAGCTGCGTCCTGTCGGCGACAAAATCGAACAGGGGCACCGCCATGCCGCAGGAGGTCTGCACCAGCTCGATGCGCATATCGAACAGCTGACGCGCCCCGGGCCGCGGCTCGAACAGGCGGTACAGGCCGTCCCAGTCCGGGTCGTTGCGATGGATCACCCGGGCGCTGCCATACAGACGCAGGATCAGCGGCGCGCCCTCGAACGCGGCAAACAGAAGCGTCATGCGGGGGTTCTGCTGGACATGGGCCGAGGTCTCGTTGCCGCTGCCGGTCAGATTGAGCCACAGCACCCGTTCCGGATCGAGGACCCGCAGGGTATCCATACCCTTGGGCGAGATGTTCACCCTTCCCTCCGCTGCCGCGGTGCCGACGAAGAACAGCCGCTGCCGCTTGATGAAATCGGTCAGTCTGTCGTCCAGTCTTGCGTATCTCTGCGCCATGATGCACCCCATCGAATGCCTCTCCCCAAGCATACCGGCCTGCCGCCGGATTGCCACCCGCGCCCGGAAAGGCTTATCAAAACACCCGATTCCGCCTACCATTCAGGCACAGCCAATACCCGCCGGGGGACTGTTCCCGGCCCAGCGCAGGACCCCGCATGACCGACAGCCCGGCCACCCCCAGCAACGATCCCATCATCGAAACCCGCCTCGGCGAGACCCGCATCACCCTGCTCGGGACGGCGCACGTCTCGCGGCGCAGCGCCGAGACGGTACAGCGCATGATCGACAGCGGCGATTTCGATGCCGTGGCGGTGGAGCTGTGTCCCAGCCGCCACCACGCCCTCAGCGAGCCGGAGGCCCTGGCGCAGATGGACCTGCTGCAGGTGTTTCGCCAGGGTAAGGCGGCCATGGTGGCGGCCAATCTGGCGATGGGCGCCTATCAGCAGCGCCTGGCCGAACAGTACGGCATCGAGCCCGGGGCCGAGATGCGCGCCGCCATGCAGGGCGCCGGGGCGCACGGGCTGCCGCTACTGCTGATCGACCGCGAGATCGGCACCACGCTCAGGCGCACCGCGGCCAATCTGAGCTGGTGGAAGCGCTGGACCCTGTTCAGCGGCCTGCTGGTCAGCCTGGTCTCGCACGAGGAGGTGGACGAGGCGGAGATCGAAAAGCTCAAGGAAGGCGACATGCTGGAGACGGCCTTCGCCGAATTCGCCCACGACCGTCAGGATCTGTACCAGCCGCTGATCACCGAACGCGACCGCTACATGGCCGCGCGTCTGCTGCAGGAGGCGCGTGACAAGGCGCCCCGTCACATCCTGGCGGTGGTCGGCGCCGGCCACCTGAAGGGGATCGCGGAGCAGCTGGAGCGCATCCAGGACCCCGCCGCCGAACTGCGGCAACTCGACGCGCTGCCGCCCCGCTCGCGCTGGCCCAGGCTCATCCCCTGGGTCATCGTGGGCCTGGTGCTGTTCGGCTTCTACCTGGGCTTCAGCCGCAGCAGCGATCTCGGCTGGCAGCTGGTCTCGGACTGGGTGCTGATCAACGGCGGCCTGTCGGCGCTCGGCGCCCTGATCGCCGCCGCCCATCCGCTGACCGTGGTCACCGCCTTCGTCGCCGCGCCCATCACCTCGCTCAACCCCACCATCGGCGCCGGCATGGTCACGGCCGCCGCCGAGCTGTTTCTGCGCAAGCCGCAGGTGCGCGACTTCAGCGCCCTGCGCCACGACACCACCAGCCTGCGCGGCTGGTGGCGCAACCGGGTCTCGCGCACCCTGCTGGTGTTTCTGTTCAGCACCCTGGGCTCCGCGGCCGGCACCTATCTGGCGGGCTTCCGCATCTTCGACCGGCTCACGGGATAACCCCTAGGGAATCGCCCCGATCGACAGGACCGGCCCGGTCGCTATGCTTGTGACTACACGGGGATATCCCGTTGAACGCCGGTCATCCAACCGGCCCGTCGATCGTGAGAGAACGCATGACTGCCTGGGAAAAGCGCCTGACCCTGATCCTGGTCGCCGGCGCGTTACTGTTGGCCACCAATGCGTGGCTGGTAATGAACGACCACTGGTCCGCCGGTACTGGCAGGATTGAGTCTCGGCAGCAGGTCGATGTGGAATCGCTGACGATCGGCACCCCCGGCCCGGACGGTCATCACCAGGCCCTGGGCTGAACGGCTGGCCTGCCGCCGCGCAGGCCGGTTTCTCGACACACCCGCCCCGACCGGCGCAAGCCGGCGGGGTACTTTTTTCACCGGCTCAGCCGATGCGGCAGCGCTCCAGCAGCGCCGGCAGACGCTTGCACATCACCCCGTAATACACCACCGGAATCAGGACCAGGGTGAGCACGGTGGACACCAGCAGGCCGAAGATCAGCGACACCGCCAGCCCGGAGAAGATGGGATCGTCCAGGATGAAGAAACCCCCGGCCATGGCCGCCAGCGCGGTCAGGGCGATCGGCTTGGCGCGCACCGCGGCCGCCTGCGCCACCGCGCGCTCGAAGGCCACGCCCTCGACCAGTTGCTGATTGACGAAATCCACCAGCAGTATGGAGTTACGCACGATGATGCCGGCCAGGGCGATCATCCCGATCATGGAGGTGGCGGTGAACTGCGCCCCCAGCAGGGCGTGCCCGGGCAGGATGCCGATCACGGTCAGGGGGATGGGCGCCATGATCACCAGCGGCACCACATAGGAGCGGAACTGCGCCACCACCAGCAGATAGATCAGCACCAGGCCTACCGAATAGGCGATGCCCATGTCGCGGAAGGTCTCGTAGGTCACCTGCCATTCGCCATCCCACTTCACGCTGTAGTCATAGGGGTTCTTGGGCTGGCTGAGCAGCCATTGCTCCAGGCCCAGCTCGCTGGCGATGCGGCTGCGGATCTCGAACATGCCGTACAACGGGCTGTCGATGGGTCCGGCCATATCGCCGGTGACATACACCACCGGCAGCAGGTCCTTGTGGAAGATGCTCAGCTCGCGCCGCGCCGGCACCACCTTGACGATCTCCGACAGGGGCACCAGGCGCCCGTCGTTGCTGCGTACCTTGAGCGACAGCACCTGGCCCAGATCGGCCCGGTCGCCCTCGCTGAAGCGCACCCGCACCGGCACCGCGTACTTGAGGTTGGGCGCGTGGATATAGCTCATGTCCTCGCCGCCCAGGCCGATGCTCAGGGCGTCCACCACGCTGCTCTGCGGCACGCCCAGCAGGGCCGCCTTGGCGCGGTCCACCAGCACCACGCCCTTGGTCGAGGGGAAGGTGATGGAGTCGTCCACGTCCACGATGTCGGCGGTGGTCTCGAAGATATGGCGAATGGCCTTGGCGGTCCGCACCTGACCGGCATAGTCCAGGCCATAGACCTCGGCCACCAGCGGCGACAGCACCGGCGGCCCCGGCGGCACCTCGACGATCTTGGCGTTGCCCCGGTATCTGCGCGCGATGGCCTGCACCCGGTCACGCACCGAGAGCGCGATCTCGTGGCTCTTGCGCGCGCGTTCGTGCTTGTCGATCAGATTGACCTGGATGTCGCCCAGATTGCCGCCCTTGCGCAAATAGTACTGGCGCACCAGGCCGTTGAAGCTGATCGGCGCGCTGGTCCCGGCGTAGATCTGGTAGTCGTGCACCTCGGGCACCGTGGCCAGATAGTCGCCGATCTCGTGCAGCACCCGGTCGGTCTGCTCCAGAGGCGTGCCCTCGGGCATGTCCAGCACCACCTGGAACTCGGACTTGTTGTCGAAGGGCAGCATCTTCATCACCACGGTCTTGCTCACCACCAGGGCCATCGAGCCGGCGATCAGCAACAGCACCCCGGCCAGCAGCAGCCAGCGGTTGCGCCGCCCGCGGGCGCCTTCCAGGAAGGGCCCCATGACGCGCAGGAAAAAGCGGCTGATGCGGTTGTCGCCCGGCGGCTCGGCGTGCTCGGCGAAGCGGTGCGCCACCGGCCCCAGCAGGTGGTTGGACAGCCAGGGGGTGAACACGAAGGCCACCACCAGCGAGATCAGCATGCCCATGGAGGCGTTGATCGGGATCGGGCTCATATAGGGCCCCATCAGGCCGCTCACGAAGGCCATGGGCAGCAGGGCCGCGATCACGGTGAAGGTGGCGAGTATGGTCGGCCCGCCGACCTCGTCCACGGCCACGGGGATGGCCTCGAGCAGCGTCTTGTCGCCCATGCTCATGTGACGGTGGATGTTCTCCACCACCACGATGGCGTCGTCCACCAGGATGCCGATGGAGAAGATCAGGGCGAACAGCGACACCCGGTTGAGGGTGAAGCCCCAGGCCCAGGAGGCGAACAGGGTGATCAGCAGGGTCACGATCACCGCCGCGCCGACGATGACGGCCTCGCGCCAGCCCAGCGAGATCAGCACCAGCAGCACCACCGAGACGGTGGCGAAGATCAGCTTGCTGATGAGCTTCCTGGCCTTGGCATCGGCGGTGGCGCCATAGTTGCGGGTGACCTCGACATTCACCCCCTCGGGCACATAGATGTCTCGCAGCTGCTCGAAGCGGTCGATCACCGCGCGCGCGATGTCCACCGCGTTGGTGCCCGGTTTCTTGGCCACCGCGATGGTCACCGCGGGGGCGTCGCCGATCCGCTTCAGGGCCATGCCCGCGTGCGGGCCGGCGCCGATGGAGACATAGCTGCGCGGCGTGTCCGGCCCCTCGCTGATGTGGGCCACATCGCGCAGATACACCGGCTTGCCGTTGAACACGCCCACCACCAGCTCGCCCAGCTCCCCGGCGTGGCTGAGGAACACGCCCGCCTGCACCAGCATCTCGCCGTTCTCGGTGACGATGTCCATATTGTCGCGGGTGCTGTTGGCCGCCAGCAGGGCCAGACGCAGATCGCGCGGGTCCATGTTGTGCGCGGCCAGGGCCTGCGGGTCCAGCACCACCTTCACCACCCGGTCCGGATCGCCGATGGTATAGATATCGCGCGTTCCGGGCACGCGCTTGAGTTCCGACTCGATGGCGTGCGCCACCTGCCCCAGCTGATAGGAGCCCTGCGCGGCCCGGTCGCTCCACAGGGTCAGGCTGACGATGGGCACATCGTCGATGCCCTTGGGCTTGACGATGGGCTGACCCACCCCCAGTCCTGGCGGCAGCCAGTCCTGCTTGGAGAAGATCTTGCTGAACAGGCGCACGATGGCGTCGGTGCGGTCCTCGCCGACCTTGTACTGCACGGTAAGCACCGCCATGCCGGGCAGCGAGGTCGAATAGACGTGCTTGATCCCCTGGATCTCGGACAGCACCTGCTCGGCCGGCGAGGCCACCAGGCTCTCCACCTCCTGGGCCGCGGCCCCGGGGAAGGGGATGAACACATTGGCGAAGGTGACATTGATCTGCGGCTCTTCCTCGCGCGGGGTCACCAGCACCGCGAACAGCCCCATCAGCAGGCCCACCAGGGCCAGCAGCGGGGTGATCTGGCTGGCCTGGAAACGCCGCGCGACGCCGCCCGAGATACCCAGCCTAGTCTTCATGGTGCTCACGCTCCCGGCGCTGGGCCACCGCCACCCGTACCGCGGCCTGCGGGTCCAGCGCCACGCGCTCGCCCGGCTCCAGCCCGGACAGCACCGCCAGGCGGCCGTCGGCCAGGCGGTTGCCCACGCGGATATGGCGCAGATGCACGCGCCCGCCGGCGCCCACCACATAGACCCCGACCACCTCGGAGCGGTACACCACCGCCTGCGCCGGCACCGCCAGGACATGCCGCTTGCCCACGCTGAGCGCGGTCTTGACGTACATGCCGGGATAGAGATCCTTCACATCGGACGGCACCTGCAGGCGCACGCGGAAGGTGCTGGTGGCGGCATCGGCCACCGGAAACACCACCAGGCCGGTCGCCTTGCGCCACTTGCCGTCGAGCAGCATGGCCGCATCCTGTTCGCGGCGCACCGCCTCGATCAGGGACTGCGGCACATCCACATTCACCCGCAGCTTTTCTAGGGAGATGCCGCTCATCAACTGCTGGCCCACGCCGACCACCTCGCCCACCTCGATCAGGCGCCGCGTGACGATCCCGGTATAGGGGGCCTTGACCCGGGTGTATTCGAGCTGCTGACGGGCCTGCACCAGCGCGGCGCGGGCCGCCTCGGCCGCGGCCTGGGCGGAACGGCGCTCACTGGTGGCCTTGTCCATCGCCGATTTCGAGACCGCCTTCCTGGCAAACACCCGGCGGATGCGCTGATACTCCTTCTCGGCGTTGGCCAGGCGCGCGCGCGCTCTCTTGAGATTGGCCTGGGCCCGCGCCAGCGCGGCCTTCTGCTGGGTATCGTCGATCTCGATGATGACCTGACCGGCCTGGACCAGATCGTCCACGTCGAACATCACGCGCCGCACCTGGCCCGAGGTCTGGGCCGAGATGGTGCTGGCGCTGCTGGCCTCGACCCGGCCGTCCAGGTGATAGATGCGCGGCACCACCACCTGCGCCACCGGCGCCGTGGCCAGTTCCGCGGCCGCAACCGCCTGTGCCCACAGCGCCACCAGCAGGCACTGTAATGCCAAAACCCATGCCATCCGTTTCATGCCGACCTCATCAATCATTTAATCGAATATTAATATAATATCAATTTATGGCACTGTAAATACCATCCAAGGTTCTGCGGATGGCCGGGAATGTGAATCAGGCACGCCGGTGACACCAGGTCTGAGGCATTACCGGACCCGAAGGCGAACAGGGTGAAAGGCATCCCTTGAGAGACCCGCCCCAAAAGCGGGCGGAGGTTCAGCCGCCGTCCGGGCCCTGGTAGCGGTCGTCCAGGTTGGCAGGGCAGAGCACGCTGCGCATGGTGCCCACCAGTTCCAGCAGCTTGCCGTTGCGGATGCGGTAGTAGATCCGGTTGGCCTCCTTGCGCGAGGTCAGGATGTTCTTGTTGCGCAGCTGTTCCAGGTGCTGCGAGATGTTGCTCTGCGAGGTGCCCGTGTGCGAGACGATCTCGCCCACCGACATCTCCTGGTCGCCCAGGGTGCACAAAATCTTCCAGCGCAGGGGATGGGCCATGGCCTTGAGGGCGTTGGCCGTCATGGTCGGATCCTCGTCCACGGGGACGGATGCGCCGGGTTGTTCCTTGTCTGTCATTGCTACTACTCCTGGCCACTCGGGCTCTCGCCTTCATGATACCCGCTGGCCTCGATCTTGCGGTAGCCCCGCATGTTCTTGGCGATGCAGAGGATCTCCTCGATATCGCCGGCCTCGTTGGTGATGGCGGTGCGCGAGAACAGGATCGGCACCCGCTCGCCCCGCCGGTCGATCAGCGAGGCCTCGATGTCGCGCAGCGCGCCGCTGCGGATCAGGGCCTCCAGCCAGGTGCCCATGAAGGCATGCGCCTGTTCCTCGCCCTCCTCCTCGAACACGTCGCCGATGGACATGCCGCTGAGTTCCTCCGCGCTGTAGCCCAGCAGGCGGCAGGCCGCCGGGTTGGCCTCGCGTATGCGCCCGTCGGGCGAGAGCACGAACAGCGCCTCGCCCATGTTTTCGACAATCTTGCGCAGGTGCTGGTTCGCCTGTCTGAGTTCGGCGGTGCGCTCGGCCACCTTCTGTTCGAGCAGGCGGTTGAGGCCGCGCTCCTTTTCGATCAGGCGGAAATAGGTGCTGACCTTGTTGATCAGCTGGTTGTCGTCGATGGGCTTGAGCAGGTAGTCGGCGGCGCCCACCTCGTAGCCGCGGCGCTGGAATTCCTCGGTCTTGAAGGCCGCGGTGAGAAAGATGATGGGGATGTCACGGGTCTTCTTGCGCGCCTTGAGCATCTGCGCGGTCTCGAAGCCGTCGACCTCGGGCATCTGCACGTCGAGGATGATCAGGTCGATGTCCGGCGTGGACTGGGCGATCTCCAGGGCTTCGGCGCCGCCGCCGGCCTCCAGGATCTCCACCCCCATGTGCTGCTGCAGCAGGCTGCGCAGGGTGAACAGATTGTCCGGGTTGTCGTCCACCGCCAGCAGCTTGAACCCCTCGTACGGCTTGCTCATTCAGACTCCTGATCCGCGTTTGTCAGCCATTCCCCCACCGCCCGCGCCAGGGCCTCGCGGTCCAGCGGGGCGCGCCTCAGCCAGCGCACCGGCAGGTCGCATGCGGCCTCCGGCGCCTCGCTCAGGCCCAGCAGCAGGGCCTGATCCCCGCGCCCGGCCAGCATCTGCCTGATCGTAGCACAGGGCCGTTCGCCCACAATCTGGGGATCGAACACCAGAATATCAACGCCGCCGGCCTCGTCCAGGGTCTCGCGCGCCTCGTCCGGATCGCAGGCCAGCAGCAGCTGGCCCTGCCACTGCTTGAACAGCTGGCTCAGCGCCAGCTGGGTGCGGACATCGGATTCGAGCAGCATCACGCGGCGCCCCCGCAGGTTCGGTGCCGGCTGCTCGGACCCGGTGGCGGCCACGACCTCCGGCTGCTCCCGGACCGCCGGCGGCGTCGGCGGGGCACCGGCATCCCCTTCGCAGCTCAGCGGCAGCAGCAGGCTGAAGGTGGCGCCCTGGCCCGGCTCGCTGTGCAGCCGGATCTCGCCCCCGAGCAGCCGCGCCAGCTGGCGGCTGATGGTCAGCCCCAGGCCGGTGCCGCCGTAACGCCGGCTGGTCGAGCCGTCGGCCTGGCGGAAGGCCTCGAAGATGTGCGCCTGCTTGTCGCGCGGGATGCCGATGCCGGTGTCGATGACCGACAGCGCCACGGCGTAAGGCGGGTCGCCCGGCGCCACGCGGATCCGCACCCCGCCCTGGTGGGTGAACTTGAGGGCGTTGGCCAGAAAGTTCTTGAGGATCTGCCGCACCTTGTCGGGATCGCTGCGGATCACGGTCGGCAGGCCGTCGGCCATCTCCAGGGCCAGCGACAGGCCGCGATCGTCGAACTGCGGCTGCAGCAGCTCGCGCAGGTCCTCCAGCAGCGGGCGCAGGGCCAGATCCTCGCAGTGCACATCGAAGCGGCCGGCCTCGATCTTGGACAGGTCGAGGATGTTGTCGATCAGGGCCTTGAGATCATTGCCCGCCTTGTGGATCACCCGCGCCTGCTCGCGCTGCTCCGGCGGCAGGCCCGCCTGCGCGTCCGCCAGCATCTTGGACAGCAGCAGTATGGAGTTCAGCGGGGTGCGCAGCTCATGGCTGACATTGGCCAGAAACTCGGACTTGTAGCGGTTGCTCTCCTCCAGCTCGCGGGTGTGCTCGCGCAAACGCCGCGCCTGCGCCGCGTGCCGCCGCGAGAGGTGGGTCAGGTCGTCCGAGAGCTGCTTCAGCTCGCGGGTGTCCGACCAGGAGAAGGTCACCGCCCGGTTGCCCTCCAGGGTCTGGTGGATGCCCTGCAGCAGCTCGCTGCCGATCTGTTCCACCCGCTTGGCCATCATGCGCGCGGCGATCAGCAGCAGCAGGATCAGGCCGAACACGATGGCCAGCACGCGGCGCACCAGCTCGTCGCGGAAGGCCAGCAGCTGCGACAGGTCGGCATGCCGCCCCACCCACAGCGGACGCGCGCTCTCGGTGATGAACATGGGCACCCAGATCATGCGCACATCGCCCTGCTCCCACAGCGCCGGCTTGTGCCCGGCGAACACCGCGCGCAGCCCCGGGTAGCGGTCGAAGGCATTGCCCTTGCGCCCGGGCATGCCGGGGAGATTGAGGTAGCTGCCGTTGTCCAGCACCCAGAAGGTGTTGGGATCGCGCCGCACCATGTCGCTGATGTCGATGGTGATGACCACCGCGCCGCGATAACGCCCCTTGAAGCGGATCGGCGCCATCATCTGCAGGGTGATGATGCGTTGCGGATCGCGCGCCTCCAGGCGCACCTGGACCGGACTGTAGGCCACGTCCTTCAGCTCGCCGCTGCGGATCGCCGCCAGTGACTTGGCCGGCAGCGGCGGCAAGGGCGCGGGCGGGGCGTACCAGTCATGGGTCTGCGACTCGCGCGCCAGCCAGAAGCGCTCCTCGGCATGCTGGTCGAGAAAGCGGATCTCGGTGATGTCGCGTTCCTCGCGCAGGATGCGGTTGACCCACTCGGTGTAGCGGGCCCGATCCAGCTCCACCCGGGCCTGCGAGCTGCGCGCGCGCGAGGCCAGCAACGAAGGCTCCGGCAGCTTGGCCAGCAGGCGCACGTTGGCGTCGCGGCTGGCCAGATGCTGGTCGAGATCGCGAAAGTCCTGGCGCAGGTCGCGCAGCGTGGTCTGGCGGTAGAAGGCGTCCACCCGCTCCAGCACCAGTGGCAGATTGATGACCACCGCCATCAGCAGAGGCACCAGCGCAAAGATGAACAGGAACAGCAGGATGCGGGTACGCAGTGACATGCGACAACATTAACCCGAAAATGCAGGCAGGCAAACACCGGGGGCCGACATGCCGCTGCCCATCCTCTACCAGGACGAACACCTGGTGGTGATCCACAAGCCATCGGGGCTGCTGATGCACCGCAGCCCCATCTCGCGCGACCGGGTGTTCGTGCTGCAGACCCTGCGCGACCAGATCGGGCGGCGCGTCTACCCCATCCACCGCCTCGACCGCGCCACCTCCGGGGTGCTGGCCTTCGGCCTCACGCCCGAGATGGCGCGCGCGGTGGCCGGCCAGTTCGAGTCCCACAGGGTGGAGAAGCGCTACCGCGCCCTGGCGCGCGGCTGGGTGGCCGCCAGCGGGGAGATCGATCATCCGGTGAGTGACGATGCGGGCAGGGGCACGCCGCAGCCGGCCCTGACACGCTACCGCAGGCTGGCGCGGGTGGAGCTGCCGTATGCGGTGGACCGCTATCCCAGCAGCCGTTATTCGCTGGTGGAGGTGTGCCCGGTGACCGGCCACCGGCAGCAGATCCGGCGCCACTTCAAGCACATCTCGCACCACCTGATCGGCGACACCACCCACGGCAACGGCCGCCACAACCGCTTTTTCCGCGAGCGCTACGGCATCCACCGCCTGATGCTGACCGCGCAGCGCCTGTGCCTGGACCATCCCGTCAGCGGCGAGCGCCTGTGCCTGGAGGCCCTGCCGGAGCCCGAATGGGAGCGCCTGTTCGCCGCCTTCGGCTGGTGAGCGGGGCCGCTCAGAACCCGCGCACCACCTCGAACACCTGCTCCGCGTGCCCCTTGGGCGTGACCCCGTATTCGGCATAGCGCACGATCCCGTCGGCATCCACCACGAAGGTCGAGCGCACGATGCCCATCTTCTTTTCGCCGTTGCGGTCCTTCTCCTGCCACACGCCGTAGGCCTCGCACAGCTGCCCGTCCACGTCCGCCAGCAGGGTCACGTCCAGGCCGTACTTGTCCCGGAAATTGGCGTGGCTGACGCAGGTGTCGCGACTCACGCCGATCAAGCGGGTATTGTGCGCCTCGAACTCCGCCAGCATGTCGGTGAACTCCTGCGCCTCCATGGTGCAGCCCGGGGTGTCGTCCTTGGGATAGAAATAGATGACGTAATTGCTGCCGGCCAGATCGGCCGAGCGCACCAGATTCATGTCGGCATCCGGCAGTTCGAACGCCGGCGCCCTGTCTCCCACCTTCAGCATTCTCGCTTCCTCACTTCAGAAAGCCCTGAACGGATCCCTCCAGGATCGGACAGGGCATGCCATGGCGGCTCGTCCGTGGACCGGGGGAGAGGCCTTGCGGATCTCCCTGCTTTTTGTCGCAATGTAGGGGCGGGAGCGGCGCGGGTCAACCGCGGAGCAGGATCCGGCGCGCGTCCGGGGGCAGGCCCGGCAGGCCGGACGCCGGGCGCGACGAGAGATCCCGCGCAAAGGCGGCGTGCGCCTCGGCCTGCAGGGCCCGCCCCTGCGGGCTCAGGCCCTTGAGCAGAAACACGGAATGGGCCCCGCTGGCCGGATCCACACGCTGTCCGAGCCGCGCCGGGCGGTAGCCCTGGGACAGCCAGAAACGCAGCACCCCGGCCTCCAGGCCGAAGGCCGTGCCCAGCAGATCCAGCCCGCGCGCCCGCGCCTGGCGCTCGACCGCCCGCAACAGGGCGCTGCCCAGGCCCCGCCGGCGCAGCCCGGCCTGGACCGCGATGCGCATCACCCGCCAGGCCCGCAGGCGGGGCGCCTGGCCCCAGCCGGCGTGCTGCGACAGCGACTGCAGCAGCATGTGACCGCGCGGTCGCCTGCGCCCGGCATGTACCGCCTCGGCCAGATCCCGCGGAAAGCCGCCCTCCTCCACCAGCAGGGCCACGCCGCACACGGCCGGCCCCTGGCGCGCCACCAGGATGCGCACCCCAGGCCCGTCCAGCAGTTGCTGCAGGTCCGAGGGCCGGGTCTGGTAATGGGCGCTGACCAGCAGCCCGAACACCTGGCGCAACAGCGCCTCGTCCCGGGCCAGCGCATCCTGCCTCAGCCACTCCAGGCACGGACTGTCCGCCGCCCCGGCCGGACGCGGCTCGGCATCCAGGAGCAGGGCCCGGTTCAGCCAGGTCTCCAGTGGATCGCCCGGCGCCCAGCGCACCGGCCGATCCAGGCTCAGCCGCCGCAGCTCCGGCGTGCGCGCCGCCAGCCAGTCCAGAAAACGCACCAGAAAGCCGCGCCCGCTGCCCTCGTAGCCATGCACCGTGGTGCTGAACACCAGGCGGGGATGACGCGGGACCAGGGTCTTGAGTGTCCCCAGGCCCAGGGCCGCGGCCTCGTCGATCACCAGCAGATCGCAATCAGGGGACCGCGCCAGCAGGGCCTGCGGCGGCAGGAATTCCAGACGGCCCCCGCCCAGGCGCAGGGTGTCGCCCTCGCCGGCGGCCCGCGGACAGACCTGATGCAGGCGGGCATACAGCGAGGCCACGGCGGCGCGCGAGGGGGCGCACAGCCACACCCGCTTTCCCCCGTTCAACAGGCGGCCCAGGGCCTCGCCGATGGCCGTGCTCTTGCCCCGCCCCCGGTCGGCGGTGAGCACCAGGGCCGCGGACGGGGCCTCCGCGACCGCGCCGATCGCCTGCACCGCCGCCTGCTGCTGCGGGTTGAGCCGCCAGGCACCGGACGGCGGCGTCACCCGGGGCCAGTCCGGGACCGCCCCCGGGGTCAAAAGGCGCGCACCGGGCAGGTCCACCAGCCCGTCGCGCAGGCGCCAAAGCAGACGCCGCGCCACGGCCCCGCCATCCAGCGGCCAGGGCGCGAGACGTTCCAGGCCCGGCACCCGGTCCGGCCAGTCGGCGCCGCCGGGCACCAGCAGGCACAGCAGCCCCCCTCCGCGCAGGGTCCCCAGCGCGGCCGCCAGCCGGTCGGGATGCAGGCCCTCGTGGGCATCGAACACCAGCACCGCGCACTCGCTGCCCAGGTAGTGCTCGGCATGCCGCGGCCGCACCACCTCGCGCCCGGGCGGGCCTGCCTGTCCCAGCCACAGCACCGGCAGGCCGGGGCAGCCGGCCAGCCAGTCCTCCAGCAGGGCCCAGGCCCAGGCGCGCTCGCCGGCCAGCACGCGGCACTGGCGCGGGAGATTGGCAATAGCGGGATGCGCATCCATGCCTTCGAGCATACAGGCAGACTACGAGACCCGAAAATGACGAAACCGGCCAGTGGCCGGTTCGGAGACGCCGGTGGCGCGGGCCACCGGCAGCTGATATCTGGTGGGCGCGACAGGGATTGAACCTGTGACCCCTGCCGTGTGAAGGCAGTGCTCTCCCGCTGAGCTACGCGCCCTGAATGTTCAGGCCGCGCATCCTAACCCATACTGGCAATTTTCTCCACCACCTCTATCATCGCCGCATGCCGCTGCCCCGCCTGCCCATCAGTCCCGCCCTGCCCGCCATCACCGAGTCTCTCGGCGAGGGCCGGCTGGTGCTGGGCGCGCCGCCGGGCTCCGGCAAGACCACCCTGGTGCCGCTGGCCCTGCTCGACGCCCCCTGGCTGGCGGGGCGCAGGATCATCATGCTGGAGCCACGCCGGCCGGCGGCGCGCATGGCGGCCCGCCGCATGGCCGAACTGCTCGGCGAGGCGGTCGGCGAGACGGTCGGCTACCAGGTGCGTTTCGAGCGGCGGATCGGGCCGCGCACCCGCATCGAGGTGCTCACCGAGGGCTTGCTGCTGCGGCGCCTGCAGGCCGATCCCGAGCTGGACGGCGTCGGGCTGGTGATCTTCGACGAGTTCCACGAGCGCAGCCTCACGGCGGACCTGTCGCTGGCGCTGTGCCTGGACGCGGCCTCGGGCCTGCGCGACGACCTGCATCTGCTGCTGATGTCCGCCTCTCTGGAGGGCGAGGCCCTGGCCCGGCGCCTGCAGGCCGCCCATCTGCAGGCCGAGGGCCGGGCCCATCCGGTCGAGATCCATCATCTGGAGCGCGACCCCGCGCCGGAAGACCATCTGCGCGAGCTGGCGCGCCTGAGCACCCGCGCCCTGCGCGAACATGACGGCGATCTGCTGGTGTTCCTGCCCGGTCGCGGCGAGATCGAACGCCTGGCCGGCCTGCTGGAGGACCGGCTGCCCCCCGGTTGCCGCCTGCAACGTCTGCACGGCGAGATCCCGCCCGCCGAGCAGGACCGCGTCATCCGCGGCGGGGAGGACGGGAGACGGGTCATCCTGAGCACCGATATCGCCGAGACCAGCCTGACCATAGAGGGCATCACGGTGGTCGTCGACGGGGGGCTGCAGCGCAGGCCGCGTTTCGATCCGGCCAGCGGCCTGGAGCGCCTGGAGACCGCCTTCATCTCGCGCGCCTCGGCCCTGCAACGCGCGGGGCGCGCCGGCCGTCTCGGGCCCGGACACTGCTATCGCGCCTGGAGCCGCGCCCGCGAGCAGCGCATGGAGGCCGGGATCCGCCCCGAGATCCTGGATGCCGACCTGGCCGGCTGCGTCCTGGAGCTGGCGGGCTGGGGGGTCACCGACCCCGCGGACCTGTGCTGGGTCACCGCGCCCCCGGCGGCCCACTGGGCCCAGGCCCGGGCCCTGCTGACCCAGCTCGACGCGGTGGACGGCGCGGGCCGCATCACCCCCAGCGGGCGCGCCATGCTGGGGCTGCCGCTGCATCCGCGCCTGGCCCATATGCTCAGCCAGGCCCCGGCGGCGGGCCAGGCCCGGGCCGCCGACATCGCGGCCCTGCTCAGCGAACGGGATCCGGCCCCGCGCGGCAGCGGGGCCGATCTGCAGCCGCGCCTGGACGCGCTGGACGCCCTGCGCAGCGATCGCGATACCGGCGGCATGCCGCGCGCCGCGCTGGGCCGCATCGAGCGTGTCTCTCGGCAGCTGCGGGGACTGCTGCGCGGACCCGCGCCGGATGGCCCCGCCCCCTCGCCCGGCGCCCTGCTGGCCCTGGCCTATCCCGACCGTGTCGCCCAGGCGCGCGCGCCGGACAGCGGTGACTACCTGCTGCGCAACGGCCGGGCGGCCAGCCTGCGTCCGGACGATCCACTGCGCGGCACCCCCTTCCTGGTGGCGGCCGCGCTGGACGCCGGACGCGAGCAGGGCCGGATCTGGCTGGCCGCGCGCATCGGCGGCGACGAGATCGAGGCCCTGTTCGGGCCGCATATCGAGGAGACCATCGAGACCGCCTGGGACGACCAGGCCCAGGCCGCGCGCGGCTGGCACCGGCGACGCCTGGGCGCCCTGGTGCTTTCCGAACGCAACACCACCGTGGAGGCGCAACAGGCCCTGCCCCTGTTGCTGGAACAGGTCCGCCACCACGGCCTGGGGCTGTTCGAGCAGGCCGGGGCATTGCGTCAGCAGCAGGGGCGGGTCGCCCTGCTGCGCCGCCACGGCCTGGTCGACGACTGGCCCGCGATCGACGACCAGACCCTGCTGCAGTCGCTGGAGACCTGGCTCGCGCCCTGGCTGGACGGCGTCACCAGCCTGGCGCGGCTGCGCCGGGTGGACATCCTGGCGGCGCTGCAGGCGCACCTGGGCTGGGAACGCTGGCAGCGCCTGGAACAGCTGCTGCCGACCCACTACCAGACCCCGGCCGGGACCCGGCGTCCCATCGAGTATCCCGGGGACGGCGAGCCGGTGCTGCGGGTGCCGCTGCAGGAGATGCTGGGCGAGCGCGAGAGCCCCAGGCTGGCCGGGGGCCGCATCCCCGTGCTGCTGCACCTGCTCTCACCGGCCATGCGCCCGCTGCAGATCACCCGCGACCTGGCCCACTTCTGGGCCAACGCCTATGCCGAGGTACGCAAGGAGATGCGCGGACGCTACCCCAAGCACCACTGGCCGGAGGACCCGCTGGCCGCCAGCGCCACGCGGCTGGGCCGGCGCCGCCCCTGAGCCGGGCTCAATCGACGCCGGTGAAGGCCAGCAGGACCTGGCTGTCGGGCACGGGACGCAGATTGCTGGACACCGGGCAGTGCTGCATGCGCTCGATGATGTAGTCCACCAGCCCGGCATTTGGGCGCCCGGAGCGCAGGTGGCCGGAGAAGGACACCAGCAGGTGGCGGATATGCCAGTCCTCGTCGGTGGTGATATGCAGCTCGCCGCGCGCATGCGCCAGGAGCAGGCCGTTCTCGGCACAGTTCATGCGGAAGTAGGTGTGCTGACAGCTCATCAGGGCGCTGCAGAACAGCTCGAAGCCGGGCGAGCGCACCGACAGACCGACCTCGCGCCATTCACCCTCGATGTCGCGCCGCAGTTCCAGCGCCTCGATGGCGTTGTCCTCGCCGCTGTAACGGCAATCCAGCCGATAGAGAAAATCCCTGCCTGCCATCGCTCATCCCCGCTCAGTTGTCATAGGCGAGGTTCTGCCCCAGCCACTTTTCGATTTCCGCCACCGGCATGCCCTTGCGCCGGGCATAGTCCTCGATCTGGTCGCGGGCGATCCTGCCCACCGCGAAGTAGCGCGCCGCCGGATGCGCGAAATACAGCCCGGACACCGCCGCGGTGGGCACCATGGCCTTGGACTCGGTGAGCCAGATGCCGGTATTGGCCTCGGCGTCCAGCAGCTCCCAGAGCAGGTCCTTCTCGGTGTGGTCGGGCGAGGCCGGATAGCCCATGGCCGGGCGGATGCCCTGGTACTGCTCGGCGATCAGGGCCTCGTTGTCCAGGTTCTCGTCGGGCGCGTAGCCCCACAGCTCGGTGCGCACCTTCTGGTGCAGCCACTCGGTGAGCGCCTCGGCGAGGCGGTCGGCCAGGGCCTTGAGCATGATGGCGTGATAGTCGTCGTGGTCCGCCTCGAACTCCGCCAGCTTGTCGTCGATGCCGATCCCGGCGGTGGCGGCGAAGCCGCCGATCCAGTCGGGGATGCCGCTCTCCCTGGGCGCCACATAGTCGGCCAGGCATTCGTTGTACTTGCCCTCGGGCTGGCGCGCCTGCTTGCGCAGATTGTGCAGCACCATGCGCACCTCGCTGCGGGATTCATCTTCGTAGATCTCGATGTCGT
>JALVTT010000108.1 GCA_027024025.1 Sedimenticola sp. | reverse complement strand
GCTCAGGAGGTGGTCTTCGAGGCGCGCCGCCCTCCCCGGTCATTTCGGCCAGCACTTCCTGGCGCGCCAGCGTCAGGATGCGCCGGCTCTGTTCGCGGTCGGGATAGTCCACCCGCACGTGCAGCATGAAGCGGTCGAGCTGGGCCTCGGGCAGCGGATAGGTGCCCTCCTGCTCGATCGGGTTCTGGGTCGCCATCACCAGGAACAGCGCGGGCAGCGGATAGCTGGCGGCGCCAACGGTGACCTGGCGTTCCTCCATGGCCTCCAGCAGGGCCGACTGTACCTTGGCCGGGGCCCGGTTGATCTCGTCGGCCAGCACCAGGTTGTGAAAGACGGGACCGCGCTGGAAGTGGAAACTGCCGTCCTCGGGGCGGTAGACATCGCTGCCGGTCAGGTCCGCGGGCAGCAGATCGGGGGTGAACTGGATGCGGTGGAAATCGGCCTCCAGCCCGCCGGCCAGGGTCTTGATGGCGCGGGTCTTGGCCAGGCCCGGCGCGCCCTCCAGCAGCAGATGGCCATCGCACAGCAGCGCCACCAGCAGCCGCTGGATCAGGTGTTGCTGGCCGACGATGCGTTGCTCGATATGGGTCTGCAGGCGCGCCAGCGCCTCCCGGGTCTTGTCATTGGGCATGGGGGACTCCGTCATGGAACGCTACTCCGGCCCCGCGCCGGAACCGGCGGGGCCGGCGGCATGCTGGGGCGCTATCCGGTTGACCGGAAAACGGCGGGGAAGTTCGGGCCTGTCCACTCAGGCCACGAAGCTCTTGCCCTGCAGCGCGCGCAGCTGGTCGCGCACCTGCGCCGCCTCCTCGAACTTGAGATCCCGCGCCAGGGCGTACATCTCCTTCTCCAGGCGCTTGATCTCGCGCGCCGCGGCCAGCGGGTCCAGCGGCGCCTGGTAGTCGCCCGCGGCCTCGGCCACCTTGCGGTACTTGTGGGCGATGGCCCCGCCGCCCGGCACCGCCGTCTCCATGATGTCGGCGACGCTCTTCTCCACGGTCTTGGGCGTGATGCCATGCGCCTTGTTGAAGGCGATCTGCTTGCGCCGGCGGCGCTCGGTCTCGTCGATGGCGCGCTGCATCGAGCCGGTGATCTGGTCGGCGTAGAGGATGGCCTTGCCGCGGGCGTTGCGCGCGGCCCGGCCGATGGTCTGGATCAGCGAGCCTTCGGAGCGCAGGAAGCCCTCCTTGTCGGCGTCCAGGATGGCCACCAGGGACACCTCGGGCATGTCCAGCCCCTCGCGCAGCAGGTTGATGCCCACCAGCACGTCGAACTCGCCCAGGCGCAGGTCGCGGATGATCTCCACCCGCTCCACGGTGTCGATGTCCGAATGCAGGTAGCGCACCCGGATGTCGTGCTCCATCAGGTAGTCGGTCAGGTCCTCGGCCATGCGCTTGGTGAGCGTGGTCACCAACACCCGGTCGCCCATCGCCACCCGGGCGTTGATCTCGGACATCACGTCGTCCACCTGGGTGCTGGCGGGGCGCACCTCCACCTCGGGATCGACCAGGCCGGTGGGCCGCACCACCTGCTCCACCACCGCGCCGGAGTGTTCGATCTCGTACTCGCGCGGGGTGGCCGAGACATAGATGGTCTGGGGCGCGCGGGCCTCGAACTCTTCGAAACGCAGGGGCCGGTTGTCCAGCGCCGAGGGCAGGCGGAAGCCGTATTCGACCAGGGTCTCCTTGCGCGAGCGGTCGCCGCGGTACATGCCGCCGAGCTGGGGGATGGTGACGTGCGATTCGTCCACCACCAGCAGGGCGTTGGAGGGCAGATAGTCAAACAGGGTCGGCGGCCCCTCGCCGGGGTCGCGCCCGGACAGGTAGCGCGAGTAGTTCTCGATGCCCGAGCAATAGCCCAGCTCCAGCATCATCTCGATGTCGAAGGTAGTGCGCTGCTCCAGGCGCTGCGCCTCCAGCAGCTTGTCGTTGGCGCGCAGGAAGGCCAGGCGCTCCTTGAGTTCGGCCTTGATCTGGTCCACCGCGTTGAGAATGATCTCGCGCGGGGTAACATAGTGGGTCTTGGGATAGACGGTATAGCGCGGCACCTTCTGCAGCACCTCGCCGGTGAGCGGGTCGAACAGGGAGATGCCCTCGATCTCGTCGTCGAACAGCTCGATGCGCACCGCCTCGTCGTCCGATTCGGCGGGATAGATGTCGATCACCTCGCCGCGCACCCGGTAGGTGCCGCGCGCCAGCTCCAGGTCGTTGCGGGTGTACTGCATGTCCGCCAGGCGGCGCAGGATCTGGCGCTGATCCATCTGCTCGCCGCGGCTCAGGTGCAGCACCATGCTCAGGTACTGGCGCGGATCGCCCAGGCCATAGATGGAAGAGACGGTGGCGACGATGATGCTGTCCGGCCGCTCCAGCAACGCCTTAGTGGCCGACAGACGCATCTGCTGCACATGCTCGTTGAGCGAGGCGTCCTTCTCGATGAAGGTGTCGGTCGAGGGCACATAGGCCTCGGGCTGGTAGTAATCATAATAGGAGACGAAGTACTCCACCGCGTTGTGCGGGAAGAACTCCTTGAACTCGCCGTAGAGCTGCGCCGCCAGGGTCTTGTTGGGCGCCAGGATCAGGGTCGGCCGCTGCACCCGCTCGATGACGTTGGCGATGGTGAAGGTCTTGCCCGAGCCGGTCACCCCCAGCAGGGTCATGCCGGCCTCGCCGTCGGCCAGTCCCTCGACCAGGCGCGCGATCGCCTCCGGCTGGTCGCCGGCCGGCTCGAAGCGGCCTTCCAGTTGAAATTTTTTTGCCATGGGATGGTGCCAGAGAGGGATTTCCTCCGCTATGATACCAGTGTCGTATCGCTGCACCCGAGCCACTGGATTGAGCCCAATGAGTATCAGACTTTCGAGCCGCGTTCAGGCGGTCAAGCCCTCCCCCACCCTGGCCATCACCGCGCGCGCCGCCGCCCTGCGCGCCGAGGGCAAGGATGTGATCGGCCTGGGTGCCGGCGAACCGGATTTCGACACGCCTGAACACATCAAGGAGGCGGCCATCGCCGCCATCCGCGCCGGCCAGACCAAATACACCCCGGTGGACGGCACGCCTTCGCTGAAACAGGCCATCATCGACAAGTTCCAGCGCGACAACGGCTTCGAGTACGCCGCGGACCAGATCCTGGTCTCGTGCGGTGGCAAACAGAGCTTCTACAACCTGGCCCAGGCGGTGATCGACCCGGGCGACGAGGTCATCATCCCCGCGCCCTACTGGGTGTCCTATCCCGACATGGTGCTGCTGGCCAACGGCCAGCCGGTGCTGGTGCATGCCGGGGCCGATCAGCAGTTCAAGATGACCGAGGCCCAGCTGCGCGGCGCCATCACCGAGCAGACCCGCCTGGTGGTGATCAACAGCCCCTCCAACCCCACCGGCATGGCCTACAGCCGCGAGGAGCTGGAGGCCCTGGGCGAGGTGCTGCGCGAGCACCCGCGCGTCCTGATCGCCACCGACGACATGTACGAGCACATCGTCTGGGAACAGGGCAGCTTCATCAACATTCTGAACGCCTGCCCGGATCTGTACGACCGGGTGATGGTGCTGAACGGGGTCTCCAAGGCCTATTCCATGACCGGCTGGCGCATCGGCTATGCCGCCGGCCCGGCCAACATCATCAAGGCCATGAAGAAGATCCAGTCGCAGAGCACCTCGAATCCGGCCTCCATCTCACAGGCCGCCGCGGAGGCCGCGCTGAACGGCCCCCAAGACTGCATCGGCGAGATGCTGGTCCACTTCAAGGAACGGCACGATTATGTGGTCGAACGCCTCAACCGCATGCCCGGCGTGGAATGCCTGGCGACCGATGGCACCTTCTATGTCTTCCCTTCCGTGGAGGGCATGATCGAGGCCATCGACGGGGTGAAAAACGACCTGGAACTGGCGGAATACCTGATCGAACAGGCCGGTGTGGCCGTGGTGCCCGGCACCGCCTTCGGCCTGGGCGGTCATATACGGATCTCCATCGCCACCAGCATGGAGAACCTGCAACAGGCCCTGGACCGCATCGAGGCCGCCATCGGCTGATCCAACAGCCTCCGGCCGGCCACCCACGGACAGGGTCGCCCACGACATCAGGGAGGAGACGACATGGACGTTACGGCAACAGCCGCGCATGCGCGCGGATTCACCGTCATCGGCATGATGATCACCCTCGTGGTGCTCCTGCTGCTCACCGGCATCGGCATCCCGACCTGGCGCCAGATGATGGACCACGCCTCGGTCAGCAGCACCCGCAATCTGGTCGCCGGAAGCATCCAGCTTGCGCGCCAGGGCGCGGTGACCCGCATCCGACCCCTGACGCTGTGCCCCAGCAACGACCTGCAACACTGCAGCCGAAACTACAAGGCCTGGCACCAGGGCATCATCCTGTTCGAGGACAGCAACGCCAACCGCCGACGCGACCGCGACGAACCCCTGCTCCGGGTCATCCAGGGAATACCGCCACGAGTCGTCATCCAAAGCAGCCGGGGACGCCGCAGCATCCGCTATTCACCGGACGGCAGCGCCTGGGGCAGCAACCTCACCCTGCGCCTGTGCCTGCCCGGAACACCGGAGGCCAACCGCGCCATCATCCTCTACGGCACCGGCCGCATCCGCTTCAGCCGGCTCCTGCCCGATGGAAAGAAAATAACCTGCTTGAAATAACTGGCGCAGCCAGATGTAAGGAGAAACCAGAATTCAGCGCGTCCCCGTCCAAGCATTCGCGACAATCAGCCTGAATTCGGGGGTTGAATTCGGGAGCAGAAAATTCTTACAACACCGCCAGTTCAGGCTTGTTATGATTTGCTTTCCTGGAAATGTTGGCGCAATCTAGCATTGGGTCTTAGGGGAACAAGGAAAGACATACCCCTTCCTTCCGGCCAGGCACCCAACACGCCCGCCCCCAGGCCACCCCTTCCCCGCTTGCGGGGGAGGCTGGGAGAGGGCAACGGACCCGGGCGGAACCCCGGAACGGGAAGCAACGCGACATGGAACCAACGGAACTGCTGTCTGACCTGGCACTGGGATTCGGCATTACCGCCGCCCTGCTCCTGATCTTGCGCAAAATCGCCTTTCGCATCGACCTGCTCGATCGCCCGGACGCCCGCAAGCAGCACCAGGGCGCCGTTCCGCTGGTCGGCGGTCTCGGCATCTTTGCCGGCTTTGCCCTCACCTGCCTGTTGCTGGACATCCCCCTGGGCGCCTACCGGGGCCTGTTCGCCGGCGGCATGATCCTGGTGCTGGTCGGCGTGCTCGACGACCTGCACGACCTCTCGCCCAAGGCGCGCTTCATCGCCCAGGGCCTGGCCGCGCTGATCATGGTCTATTGGGGGGGCGTGGAACTGAAGGACCTGGGACACCTGATCCCGGGCAGTGACGAACCCTTGCAGCTCGCCTGGGTGTGCGTACCCTTTACCGTATTTGCCACGGTGGGCGTGATCAATGCGCTGAACATGATCGATGGGGTGGACGGCCTGGCCGGCTCGGTGGTCATGAACGCCCTGCTGGGCATGGCCCTGCTGGCCTGGTTCAATGGCGACACCGCCGACACCGAGATGCTGCTGCTGATCGGCAGCGCCGTGCTGGCCTTTTTGAGCTTCAACTGGCGGTTCAAACTGAACCGCCCGCCGCTGATGTTCCTGGGCGATGCCGGCAGCCTGCTGCTGGGCTTTACCCTGACTTGGTTCCTGATCAAGCTCAGCCAGGGCCCGCACCGGGCCATGACCCCGACCACCGCCCTGTGGCTGATGGCCGTGCCCCTGATCGACACCATCGTCATGATGGCGCGCCGCATCCGCAAGGGCCGCTCGCCCTTTTCGGCCGACCGCGAGCACTTCCACCATGTGCTGCAATACGCCGGCTTCAACCCGCGCGAGGCCGTGTTCCTGATCCTCGGGGTATCCATCACCCTGGCCGCCGTGGGCACCGCCGGGCAGCACTACGGCATCCCCGAATACCTCATGCTGGCCCTGTTCCTGGGCGTGTTTGCGGCCTACTACCAGATGATCATGCGCTCATGGAAGCTGATGCGCTTTCTCAAACGGTCCATCTGCCGCCGCCGCAGCCGCGACCGGCGCAGCAACCCCGATCGCCGCCGGCAACAGATCGACTGGGTGGGCCCGGAACGCCGTCAGATCCAGGACCGGCGCATGCAGGATCGGCGTGGCAATAACGACAGTGCGTCTATCTACAACCAGCCTTCAGCGACCATATCCCTCAAGGCAGAAAAATGACACCCTACCCCAGCTTGCTATACAAGACCAACGATAACATCCAGCATCCTGGATGCCTGTAGCGAGCCTCTGAAAAATTCCCCCTGATTCCCGGATAAGCCCTACCACAAGGCCGGTCGGTCCTCAGTGATGGCTGGGTCAGGAAGCTTGAGCGTCCGGCGGGGCCAAATTGGGGCGTAAGAAGGCCGGATTGGTGTGTTGTTGGGGCTTCTTGTCGATGAGGTGCCGCCGTCAGGGCGCAAGACGCCCTGGGCGGAGCGCCCCGTTTCCCCGATACGAGAATGCTGAGCAATTACTCCAGCTGGCAGGCAGCGTGATAGAGCCAGTCGAGCCGAAAGGCCGTCTTGGAGAAGTCCAGCCGCCATTGCCGGGCGCTGCGGACCAACCGCGCAGCGGTGCGGATCAGGTGTCGAATAATGGGGCGGATA
>JALVTT010000107.1 GCA_027024025.1 Sedimenticola sp. | reverse complement strand
CCATGATGTCCAGGCGCATGAGTTCGGCGGCCTCGTTGAGGGTGAAGCCCAGTTCCTGGGCGCGTTTGATGAAGTGGATGCGTTCAACCGTCGCCCGGGGGTAGCGGCGGTAGCCCTGGGCCGGGCGGGGCGGTTCTTCGATCAGCCCGATCCGCTGGTAGTAGCGGATGGTCTCGACGTTCACCCCGGCCGCGCGCGCCAGTTGTCCGATGGTCAGATCGCTCATGCTCCCAACCATAGATCATTGGCTCATCCCGCGCAGCAGGACAGTTGGCTCACATCGCGCTCGAAGGTCTGGGCGCACAGTTTGAGGCCTTCGACCATGGTCAGGTAGGGGAAGAGTTCGCCGGCCAGGGCCTCGATCGTCATCCCGGCGCGGATGGCCAGGGCCGCGCTCTGGATGATCTCGCCGGCGCCGGGAGCCAGGATTTGGGCGCCGATCAGGCGCCGGCTGTCGCGCTCGATCACCAGTTTGATGAAGCCCTCGGTCTCGAAGTTGGCCAGGGCGCGGGGCACGTTGTCGAGTGTCAGGGTGCGGGATTCGGGCGTCAGGCCGCGCGCGCGGGCGCTGTCCTCGGTGTCACCGACGCTGGCGATCTGCGGGTCGGTGAAGACCACGGTGGGCAGCACCGAGAGGTCGAGGCGCGCCTCGCCGCCGGTCATGTTGATCGCGGCGCGGGTGCCGGCGGCGGCCGCCACATAGACATACTGCGGCAGGGCGCTGCAGTCGCCCGCGGCGTAGATGGGCGGGACCGGGGTGCGCAGTTGGGCATCGACCGGTATGGCGCCGTTGGCGTTCGGCTGGATGCCGGCCCGCGCCAGGTCCAGGTCTTCGGTGTTGGCCTGGCGGCCGGTGGCCACGAGCAGGCGGTCGGCGACCAGCAGGCCGTCGTCCAGGGACAGGTGGAAGAAGTGGCCGTCGTGGCGCACCTTGCGCGGCACGGTGTGCAGGCGGATGTTCATGCCCTCGCGCCGCAGGACGCGGGCCAGGCCCTCGCCCAGGACCGGGTCTTCGCGCGAGAGCAGGGTGCTGCGCGCCAGCAGGGTCACGCGCGCGCCCAGGCGCAGCCAGGCCTGGGCCAGTTCCAGCGCCACCACCGAGGCGCCGATCACCACCAGGTGTTCGGGGATCTCCTCGACCTCCAGGGCCTCGGTGGAGGTCCAGTAGGGGGTCTGGGCCAGGCCTTCGATGTCGGGTATGGCCGGGCGGGCGCCAGTGGCGATCAGGATGCGGTCGGCGCTCAGTCGCTGCTCGCTGCCATCGGGCCGGGTGACCGCCAGGGTACGGGCGTCGGCAAACCGGGCCCAGCCCTGCAGCAGGGTGATCCGCGGATGGCTGTCGAGCACATGCTGGTATTTGGCCTGGCGCAGCTCGGCGACCCGCGCCTGCTGTTGTTCGAGCAGGGCGCGGCGGTCGATGCGCGGGGTCTGGGGCGCGAGGCCGTGAAACGGCGGATGGGCCTGCTGGTGGGCCAGTTCGGCGGCGCGGATCATGATCTTGGAGGGCACGCAGCCGATGTTCACGCAGGTGCCGCCGATGCGTGCGGCGCCCTCGATCAGGGTCACGCGCGCGCCGTTCTCCACCGCGCGGGTGGCGGCGGCGAAGGCGGCCGAGCCGCTGCCGATGATGGCGATGTGCAGCGGGGTCTCGCACTGCCCGCCCGCGCAGCAGTCGTGTGTGTCGCTCATGTCGGTTTCGCTCCGTTGGTCTCGCAGCTGGCGCAGCGGCGGCCGCCGGGCGGCGAGACGATGTCCCAGACCGAGACGACGAACATGATGACCAGTCCGGCGTAGAACATATCGGTGCTCCAGTCATAGGCCCAGAAGGGATACAGGGTGCCCAGGACCATGGCGGGGCCGGCGATGCCGGCCAGCATGCGCCACCAGTGGCGGTGGATCAGGCCGGATATCAGGTTGGCCGCCAGGGCGATGCCGGCGAACAGGGGCAGCAGGGTGTTGAGCGCCAGGCCCTCGTATTCGGACAGAAAGCCCAGCCCCAGCGAGGCCCCGAGCGCGGCCACGGCGGGAAAGCAGGAGGCGCAGCTCATGGCGGCCACGATGGCGCCGATGCTCCCGGTCTTGTCGAACAGGCTGGTGATTCTCACACCTTTTCTCCTCTGTTGGTGGATCTGTCACCCAGTCTGGACCCCGTACCCCGGTACGGAGTCAAGCCCCGTGGCCGTGCAATATTTGCCCCGGCCTGCCGGTCTCCCTGCTGTCAGAACCGTCTGACACCATCAAACGGAGGAATAACTCGATGAATGTAGCCAAGAAAACCGCGGGCGTGGCACTGGCTGTCGCGGCCGCCGGCCTGTTGGGGGGCTGTTATGGAAATGCCAGCCGTTCCGACGTGGCTTCGGTAGGCGATACGGTTCACTGCTATGGTGTGAACAAGTGCAAGGGCTTCAACGATTGCAAGAGCGCCAGCAACGCCTGCAAGGGAATGGCTTCGTGCAAGGGGCAGGGTTTCGTCAGCATGTCGGCCCATGCCTGTTCCGAAGTGGGTGGTCACGCAGGCTGATGACCGCCGTTTTTCAACCAGAGGAGAGATGAGATGAAAGTATCGAAGAAAGCAGCCAGTCTTGGCATGGGTGCCGCGCTGGCCATGGCCGCGGCCGGCATGACGGCGGTGACCGGCAATGCCGTGGCCGCCGAAAGCGGCAAGGTGCACTGTTATGGCGTGAACAAATGCAAGGGCCATAACGACTGCAAGAGCGCCAGCAATGCCTGCAAGGGCATGGCCTCGTGCAAGGGACAGGGCTTCGTGGCCATGTCCAAGCATGCCTGCGAGGCCATCGGCGGCAAGACCGACGACGACTGAGTCCCGTGACGCCCCCTCCCGCCGCGGAGGGGGCCCTGCCAGGGGAGGCTGGTGATGACACGACCCTTTCTGGGCTTCGGCCTCGGTCTGCGCACCGATCATTACGACTACGTGGAGACCCACCGTCCGGATGTGGACTGGTTCGAGATCCTGTCGGAGAACTACATGGTGCCCGGCGGCAAGCCGCTGGCCCATCTCGACCGCATCCGCGCCGACTACCCCATGGTGATGCACGGGGTGTCGCTGTCGATCGGCAGCACCGATCCCCTCAACACCGATTACCTGGCCGCGCTCAAGGCCCTGGCCGAACGGGTGGAGCCGGAATGGATCTCCGACCATCTGTGCTGGACCAGCGTGGACCACACCAACAGCCACGATCTGCTGCCGCTGCCGTACAACGAGGCGACCATCGCGCACATCGCGGCGCGCATCCGCCAGGTGCAGGACCTCCTGGGGCGGCGGATCCTGATCGAAAACCTGTCCAGCTATGTCACCTATCACGAGTCGGAGATGAGCGAGTGGGAATTCCTCGACGAGATCGCCCGCCGCGCCGATTGCCTGATCCTGCTGGACATCAACAACATCTTCGTCAGCGCGCACAATCATCATTTCGACCCCATGGATTACATCGAGGGCGTGTCCGTGGAGCGGGTGATGCAGTTCCATCTGGCCGGGCACAGCTACAGCGGCCAGATGATCATCGACACCCACGACCACCCGATCTGCGACCCGGTGTGGGCGCTGTACGAAAAGGCCCTGCGGCGCTTCGGCGCGGTCAGCACCATGATCGAGCGCGACGACAACATCCCCGCCTTTCCCGAGCTGCGCGCCGAGCTGGCGATCGCCGAGCGCATCGCCGCCGACACCCTGGCGCCGGAGCAACTCGAGACACGCGCCGGACGCATGCGGGGGGTGGCCTGATGCAGGCCCTGCGCCGCATGCAGCAGTCCTTTCTGGGGCACCTGCTGGGGCGGCCGAGCGACGCTGTGGACTACATTCAGTCCACCCCGGAGGCCAGCGCGGCGCAGCGTCTCGGCATCTATGCCAGCGGCTACCGGCTGCGCCTCAAGGAGGCCCTGGAGACCGATTACGAGCGGCTGCACGCCTATCTGGGCGATGATCTGTTCGATCAGCTGATGGACGCCTATATCGACCGCTTTCCCTCGCATGCCACCAGCCTGCGCGACTACAGCCGACACATGGATGTGCTGCTGCGCGAGACCCTGCCGTTCAGCGGCATCCCCGTGCTGCGCGAACTGGAGCGCATCGAGCGCGCCTTCAATCACAGCTTCGACGCGGCGGACGCCGCGCCCCTCGATCCCGCCTGCCTGGAATCGTTGCCGCCCGAGGCCTGGCCGGGCATGCGCCTGGAACTGCATGCCTCGCTGAGCGTGCTGGACTGCGCGTTCAACAGCTTCCCCATCTGGCGCGCGCTGTCCCGCGACGAGGTGCCGCCGGAGGTGGCGCATGAGCCTTCCACCTGGGTGGTCTGGCGCAAGGATCTGGTCAGCCTGTACCGCAGCCTGCCGCCCGACGAGGCCGACGCCCTGGCCGTGGCCCGTGACGGCGGCGACTTCAGCGCCCTGTGCGAGGCCCTGCTGGCCCACCATGCCGAACAAGAGGTGCCGGTGCAGGCCGTGACCCTGCTGCGGACCTGGATCGACGAGCAGATGGTCGTCGGCCTCGCCTGAGCCGCCCGTCACAAAACGGTTATACAGGCCGCGCCGCCGTTACGCTATATTCCGCTTCCGTTTCCATGGCCGGGGCGCTGCGTTTGGCGTCCCTGCCCTGAGGTCGCGCTGTGGGATGGACGGAACGTGAATGAGGCATTGAAAAACTACCTGGTCATCACCGCCGGTTACTGGGGCTTCACTATCACCGACGGCGCCATCCGCATGCTGGTGGTCCTGTACTTCCACCTGCTGGGCTATTCGCCTTTCGAGGTGGCGATGCTGTTTCTGTTCTACGAGTTCTTCGGCATCGTGACCAATCTGGTCGGCGGCTGGCTGGGGGCGCGCATCGGTCTCAACCGGACCATGCACATCGGCATGGGCATGCAGGTGGCGGCGCTGCTCATGCTCACCGTGCCCGATGCCTGGCTGTCGGTGCCCTATGTCATGGCCGCGCAGGCCCTGTCCGGCATCGCCAAGGATCTGAACAAGATGTCGGCCAAGGCCAGCGTCAAGGCCATCGCCGGAGAGGGGCGGGAGGCCGCGTTGTTCAAGTGGGTGGCGGTGCTGACCGGCTCCAAGAACGCCCTCAAGGGCGGGGGCTTCTTCGTCGGCGCCGCCCTGCTGGAATGGCTGGGCTTTCGCGGCGCGCTGTATGTGCTGGCCGGCGCCCTGGCGCTGGTGATGCTGGCCACCCTGTGGCTGCTGCCGCGCGATGTCGGGCGCATGAAGTCAAAGCCGAAGTTTCGCCAGGTGTTCTCCAACACCCCGGCGATCAACTGGCTGTCGGCGGCGCGTTTCTTTCTGTTTGGCTCGCGCGATGTCTGGTTCGTGGTGGCCCTGCCGGTGTTCCTGTACGAATCGCTGCACTGGGACTTCATGTGGGTCGGGGGCTTTCTCGCCCTGTGGGTGATCGGCTACGGCCTGGTGCAGGCGGCCGCGCCGCGCCTGTTGCGGCGCAGCCACCATGGCCGGGGGCCGGGCGGCGGCACCGCGCGCCTGACCGCCCTGCTGCTGCTCGCGGCCCCCGCCGGCATCGCCCTGGGCCTGCACCTGGGGCTCGACCCGGGCCGGGTGCTGGTCCTGGGGCTGGTGATATTCGGTGTCGTGTTCGCGATCAATTCCGCGGTGCATTCCTATCTGGTGCTGGCCTATTCGGACCATGACCGGGTGGCGATGAACGTCGGGTTCTACTACATGGCCAACGCCGGTGGCCGCCTGACCGGCACCGTGCTCTCCGGCTGGGCCTATCAGACCCAGGGCCTGGAGGGCTGCCTGTGGTGGTCGGCCGGCTTCGTGGCCTTGGCGCTGCTGCTGTCGCTGGCGCTGCCGCCGGTGGATGCTGGACGGCCCGCGCGGGCGGGCGCAGAATCGGACTGACCGACCCACCCCGTGTGCGGGGCGGGGGCTGAGCGTTGGAGGATGCCGTGATGAAAAGACTGTCTGTTCTGCTGGGCCTGCTGTTTCTGTATTCGCTCGCCGGAGCGGCGTCGTTGCCCGGCCCCCTGGTCGATGGCGCCTGGCTGGCGCGGCACAAGGACGATCCCGGCCTGGTGATCCTGGATATCCAGGACCGGCGCAACTTCCAGCAGCACCATATCCCGGGCGCGGTGAATCTGCCCTTCGCCTACTGGCGCACGCCGCCCACGGCCCGGCCGCCGGTGTCGCTGCCGCCGCTGGACAAGCTGGCGGCCCGCCTGGGCATCGCCCGCGACACGCCGCTGGTCATCGTCAGCATGGGTGCCGGCGCCGGCGACATGGCCGGGGCGACGCGCGTGTACTGGAGCCTGGCGGTGCTGGGGCACGCGCAGATGGCGGTGCTCAACGGTGGCCTGGTGAGCTATGTCAACGCGTATCACGGGCGCTATGAGAGCGGCAAGGCCGCGACGCGCAAGCCGGTCACCTATGAGCCCAGGCCGCAAAAGGCGCTGCTGGCCACCGCCGCGCAGCTTCGCCAGGGCGTGGATCAGCCGCTGCTGGATGCCCGCTCCGAGGCCGAGTATGTCGGGCTGATCGGTGGGGTCGGAGACCGCCGCGGCACTATCCCCGGCGCGCATCATCTGCCCTTCGACTGGCTGGTGGACGAGACCGGCCGCATCCGTGACGCCGGGGCGGTGAAAAAGCTGTTTGCCTATGCCGGCGTGCCCGAGGGCGGGGCGGTGCATTTCTGCCAGACCGGACAC
>JALVTT010000106.1 GCA_027024025.1 Sedimenticola sp. | reverse complement strand
CTTCTACAGCACAGATTTCCCCACCTTCCCACATAAAAACCCGATCGTATGCCGCTGATAACGGCCGCTACCCGATCGGCGTGGCACAATGCGGTTTCCTGGGGTCTGGAATCACGGATTCAGGATCTAGTATCGTATAAAACCTCGCCTTGCGACTGACCATAGGCATCCGGGTCACGGAAGCAGAAACTTTTTTCCAGTACCTTTCCTCCCGCATCAACCCGGATACCCACATCTTGTCAATCCACACCCGCACAATCGCGAGGCCGTGGCGATCAACGCCTTCCACCCAAACCCCACCTTGGAATCCCACGCGGCAGGCGAGGCCCCAGATCGTACATATGCGGAAGATGCCTGACTAGGCCAGAGGCGCGCGCGAAGGCGTGGTTGAGCGTCGTATTGCTGAGCGTTGCCTGATTGTTCCGGATATTGCAATCATCATTGGCCGGGTTCCCATCGATCAGGATGTCCGGATCGAAGTCCAGGGCCAGTTCGTACGATGGCGTGAACTCCCCACCAGTTGCATGCCTGACCGGCACATGCACGTTCATCACCTGCCCACGGTTCATGCGGGAAAAATGCCACTCGGTGATACGCCGCGGGCTTCCGAGAGTATGCAGATACAGCGACTGCTGATTGCGCCTCGACACATAATCGGCACCCCCGATGTTCTTCACTTGGCCTTGAATGACGAAGTTATAGGTATGGTCGCGATTCTGACGAACACTGTGTGGATCGACCCACACGCGGACCTGCAGGTCCCGACAGCCTCCCATCGTGGGATGCTGCCCGCCGGTCACAGGGAAAGCCGGCTTCGGAAAGAATGGCGCGGCATCCCCCGTCCCGGCAAACCCGAGACCAAGCGACATCAATCCAAGCAGCGGCAGCACGGCCCCTTTCCAATTCAGCTTCTTCATCGTTTTCCTCCTTGTCTCAAGTCCCGGCGACATGCCGGATTCCCCCATGAGTCGTTGGATACATCCAAGCGGTTCAAACCCGTTTTGATGAAGCCGAACGCCTTTCCCGCTTCAGTAGTTCTTGATCAACTCTTCTCGAGGTGTTCTGTGAAAGACTACACCGGCAGAACGCCACATCGGTGGGAGATTGCGGTTATTGGTTGAATTCGGGGGTTGAATTCGGGGACCAAATGGTTCAATCCGCCAACCCTTTCCCTTTCCGCCCTCGCCCCCCTGCAAGGAGATTGCTTCTAACGCGCCCACGGTTGTTCTATGGATATCCAGTTGCTCTTCGTGCCGTTCGGAAACGCCAATCGAAGCTGAACGCCATTTTTTATAGCAAGGCATGGAGGCACCTTTACCTCAAGTTCGGTATTCGACACCACACTTACAGTGGGTCGGGAACCACTCACCGGATTGTGCGCCCGGATTTCCGGCCTGATGGTGGTTCCTCTATCAAACGGTCCACCGATGATTTGGAGCCTTTGCCATCTGCCATTGCAAACCGAGTCCATGTAATGTCCTCTGATCTGACCCGCAACGGGTGCCGCATCAATGAGAAATGATTGCTTGTTCGATATTGCATGCCACTGATGCTGACCATTATGGCCAAAATCGCGTTCGAGATAGATAACATATGCACCGGGAGTCAGATGTGCGGGCAGTGTGACCGTTATCCTTTTGCTCCCCCAATGACTTACATGAGCCGGAACCGGCCTGGGAACCCTTCTGAGATAAAACACCACACGCCTTTTCCGACCCTGCTTCGAAGAGAAGTGACCGCTAATAACCAATGACTGCCTGACGCTATTGATGATCTTCTGCGGCGAGATGGCAGTAATGGTTCGAGACTCGCCGCCACCCCTGGCGAATAACCCCGCATGACCGCTTTCCACCTCCAGGAGCATGAAAACGCATATCATTCCCGACACAATAAACTTATTCATTATCGACTCCTGTCTCTGGAAGTTCTGCTGTACTGCGACATTCCGCAGGTATCTCCATATCCAAAATCACCAGTCAACTTCAGATAATTGTTGGCGCGGAAGGATGGCGCTTCATCCACATCCGCCTGCATCAGATGCGCAGTAATCGACGCCGTGCTCCCTGATACATGATTGCCCGGCCGATGACAGATATACTGTCCCACGGCCACCCGGCCAGGATGATGTTTTGAACTAACAATGAGATATGGAATATTGGTGAATTGAACTCGGAAGCTCCCTGTCTGGCCGGCTGGAATGGCTGCGATATAAACATCTTTCTCCATTCGCTGACCTGAGTTTCCGGTACGCAAATCCCTACCTGGTTCATGCAGCATCGGTGTATCGGCTGGGCGAACACCCCTTACTGCGACCGCCATGCGGGTCGGCCGACTGGTTTGGATGCCGTTGTTTCGCACCTTGACCACAAATTCAAGCGACACCGGATGCATCACACCCAGGATCTCGCTGGGCCCATGCCATGTTTCGGCCAGCCTCACACCCTCGATCGAAACCACCGCCAGATCGATCTTGGCCTTCAGGGGAATACTCCCGGTTGCAATAGCGACGGCGTTATCCGCCATGTAACTGTCCCGGTAGGGCTGGTTGCCGGTATTCAACAGTCGGAATACGGGCGCCCATGCATGGTGGTGGACATTCATGTTATTGCGGCCACGCGGCTTGATCCGGACATCCATGGATACTGAGACTGTCTGCCCGGGCGCCACGGTGACAGCCCGACTGAAACGCGTGACAGACGCATTGGTCAGGCCGCTGGACATATAACCCACCCTCACCTGCCCCGGCGCCGTCCCCAGATTCTGAATGGAAAAGGTAGCAGCCACGTTGTCCCCAATGCTGACGCCATTGCCCCGCACCTCCCGGCCATTGACCTTGAGACTGGGCACCTCCAACTTCATCTGCGGCGCGCCGCTGGCAATCCCCGCGCCAAGCGTCCCGCGTCCGAAGGGCGTGCCAGGACTTGCTGCACGGCCGATATTGCCGCCCAGCCGTTTCTGCTGACGCCCGTGAATCTGGCTGCCTATGGTGTTACGGACCGCTTCCTGCGCGGTTCTGGCCGATGAAGTAATAAGAATGAGCGGGGCATTTGTGCCTGTTCGGATAAATCTGTTCGATATCGAATCCCTGAGGTACACGACATATTCGCCAGGCGTTACCGGCTTGCCATGCCATGTCCTGGGAATGCGCACCATCACGCTGGAAGGCGTCTCCCGAAATGACTCAACCACGCCATTGATCGCCCCCTGCGGCCGGGGTGCAAACTCTTTTGCGAGAAACACCCGGTACTGCCTGCTGCGAAAATTGGCTACGGTGAACTGCCCGTGGAGCGTCACCACCTGCCCCGGGTGAACATGCGACGGCGTGACGCTGGTAATCCTTTCCGCTCGCGCCAGACCGCTGCTCAACGCCAGCACCAGGCACGCCGCAACTATCCAATTAAACCCTTTCATCCTCATCTCCGCCTCCTGTTCATCTTCATACCGTAATCAGCCGCGTCGCCCCTCTCCGATCATTTCGAGTCTCCCGCGGTCACCATGCACTTCAATGTGAACCGCACGACATCTCGCCATACATCATGCTGTCGTCCGCCTTTGGCGCGCTCATACCAGAGGCCCTCAGATGGAAATAACCCGCCTTGCAATCCTCGGAGCAATGCGTCGACGCATGCCAACAGGCATCCATGATCTGCTCGACGTTTCTCGAATTCATGCCCTGGTGTTCCCAGCACTGTTCCATTTCTTCGCTGCAGGTCGGCGCCGCGTTCTGGGCCGCCTTACCAATGGCACCGCCCACGACAAGCCCGCCCTTGAGCAGATCCCGGACAAGGGGCGAGATCTGGATGGGCGGCTCCGCATAGGCTTGCGGGATCCCCCCGCCCAGCAACGCTGCCAACACCAGTAACTGAATTTTCGGTTTCATCCCTTGACCCCTGTGTTCGAAAGACATGCATATGGAAGTCGGACAACCCGCGCCGAGGGTTCAAAGTGGACACGGGAATCTGGATGCCTCACCGCACCGGCCCCAGGTGGGCGACGAGCCAGAAAAGGATCAGGATGCTGAGCACAGAAGCGGCAACTGACAGCCAGAAATACAACCGATAGAGCAGCAGCAGCCCGGCAAAGCCGCGACTCTGCCGGATGGCGGATTGATGTGCGCCCCCGTAGCGCAGGGCCATGATCGAGATCACACCCCCCACGAGCATCAACAGGCCACCCAGAGGCATAGTCCAGGCCATGGCTCCGGCACCGCCGCCCGCCAGGACATCCATCCGCCCATCCGCCATCCGTAGGATGAGCGCCCCCGCAAGCGGCAGACCAAGCGCCAGGAGCACGCGGATCAGAAACCCTTTCTGCTCGGCATTCATGACGGCACCTCCGTGCCGGTTCCGTCAATGGTTGAACAATCCCTGGATCAGTCCGTTGACGCTTTTCTGGATCTGTTGATCGATACCGCCCTGAATCCCCTGCTTGACCGACTGGTGGGCCGTATTGGCGGTGTGATTGGCGATGTCCCTGGAGTCCTGCTCCAGCAGACTGCCGGAGGACGTACGGGAGGCGGCGTAACCCCGGGTCTCCATCGGCCTGCCCGGCAGTTCGAATGCCGCCCTACCCACGGGCCCATGATCGACGTAGAGCAGGCGCATGCTGTGATCGAATCGCAGGAAGCCGGTATGCCGCCCCGGCCCGTTCTCCCGGATGGCCGTCAGATCCTGGCTGGATCCGGATTGGTGGGTCATCAACTTGTTCATGTCGGTCCAGGCCTGCAACACCGCCGCCAGCTCCCGGTCCTGCGTAAGGACGACCTCATGTTGCCCCCCACGACCGGTATAGCGATACACCCTGCCGGTATAGCCGGCGACCCGCTCGGTGCGGCCGGTATCCTCGAAGCGTGCGCCACTCGCCGGCCCGGAATGCCGGGTGCCGCCGAACAGTCCACCCAAGGCGCTGGCCATGCCACCGGTCATCTCGATGACCTCTCCATTCGGAGCCACCGCATAGACCTTCCCGCCGCGCCGGATCATGACCGCCACCCGGCCATGCGCCACATCGCGCATCTCCAACCGGACGTGTTCAGGATCGTGAAACCGGATTGTCTCGACCGCCGAGCCCTCGGGCGAATCCATCTGGTACTTGACCGTCACATCAGCCGAAGACGATTGCGCGACAGCAAAAAGCGACACGCCCAGAACGAGCGCGCAGGTAAAACGGGCTTGCATGACGACTCCTCCTCCTAATCTGCCCGGCGGGACGCCAGGCTCCATTCATGAATGCTCAAAGCAGCTGCTGATATCGATTTCCAGGAAAGCCGCTTGATTCAGGAGTCGGTATCAGATGGGCATCGGTTCAATGTCAGATATTAGACCCTTATTTTGTTGTGGGCAAAATTCACGCAAGGCTGCCCTCACAACACCCGAACTCTATTGCTAATCCAACAACTTAGAGCCCCAGCTCCCGCCACTGCCGCTCGATGCGCTTGACCGAGACTGGATGCAGGGTGCGCACCTCCTGGGCGAACAGGGAGATGCGCAGCTCCTCCAGTTCCCAGCGGATCGCCTGCAGACGGGGATCGACCAGACCCTTTTCGCGCGCGGCCCGGTCGCGCTCACGCCACTGCCGGTCGATGCCGGCCATCTCGGCCATGCGCTGGGCGTCGCGCGCCTGACCGCCGCTGCGCAGCTTGTCGATACGCAGCGCCAGCCCCTTCAGATAACGCGGATATCGGGCCAGGTACCCGGCCGGTACCTCGCGCAGAAAACCCTGGTACACCAGGCCGTCGAGCTGTTGCTGCATGTCCTGGACCGATTTGATCCAGTTCAGGGCGTTCATGCCGGCCAGCGCCTTGCGGATGCCCTGGTACTGGCCGAGGATGTCCGCCACCAGGGCCACGGTCTGTTCGTGTACCTCGACCAGCCCGGCCCGGCCCGCGTCATAACAGGCCTCGAAGGCGGCCCGGTCGCGGATCCGTTCGGCGGGATGCCCGGCGAGAAAGGCCCGATCGAAGTCCAGCGCCAGGATCTGCTCTTCCAGCGGCGGCGCCTGATCACCGGACCGCCCGCCGGGCGGCATCGGGGCCTTGGCATACTGCAGGCGCAGGGCCTGGATATCGGGAATCCGCTTTTTCAGATCGCGCACGGTCGAGGCCATGCGCAACATCAGCAGGCGCCGCACCCCGGCATGATGCGACTGCCGGGCACGGGCCTCGGCGTCCAGGCAGCGCACCGCCACGCTGTCGCCCTCGTCCACCAGGGCCGGCCACAGGGTCAGGCGCAGGCCGTTGCTTTCGGTCTCGTAGCGTTCGGGCAGTTCATCGAGATCCCAGTCGCGCAGGCCCTCGCGCTCGATGGGATTGGCCACCGCCACCGCGCCCCCGCCCTGCCGCGCCAGATCGCCATAGTCGCGCTGCAGGGCCAGCAGGTCGCGCGATTCCGCCAGGGTCTCCATGCCGTCTGCGCTCAGCAGGCGGATGCGCATGCGCAGATAATCGTCCAGGCGCTGCTCGGCCCATTGATCCTCGGGCACCTGCGTCCCGGTCAGCCGGCGCAGGGCCGCGCCCAGGGCCTGGCGCAGGGGCTGCTCGCCCGGTTGCATCAGGGCCAGCGCGCGCCGCGCATAATCGGGCGCGGGCACGAACTGGCGCCGCAGCGACTTGGGCAGGGCCTTGATCATGGCCACCAGCCTGTCCTCCAGCATGCCGGGCACCAGCCCGTCCCCCCGGCCCCCGCTGAGCCGATTGAGCAGGGGCAGCGGCAGATGCAGGGTCACCCCGTCGGCCTCGCTGCCGGGCTCGAAGTGATAGCTCAGCGGCAGACGCGCGCCGTGCAATTCCAGATGATCGGGAAACTGCGCGCCATCCAGCCCGGTCGGCTGCCGCCGCACGTCCGACTCGTCCATGAACAGGGCCCGCCGGTCCTTGTGCCGGCGCAACCAGCGCTCGAGCTGCGCGGTGCTGTAGATCCCCTCGGGGATGCGTTGATCGTAAAAGGCGTAGATCGCCTCCTCGTCCACCAGGATGTCGCGCCGCCGGGCGCGCGCCTCCTCTTCGTGCAGCGCCTCGATCAGCGCCTGGTTGTGCCGCCAGAAAGGCGCCCGGGTACGGATCTCGCCTTCCACCAGACCGAAGCGGATGAAGATCTCGCGCGACACCCCGGGATCGATGGGACCGTAATTGACCCGACGCCGCGGCACCACCGGCAGGCCGTACAGCGTGACCTTCTCATAGGCGCCCACCTGCCCGCGCCGCGCCTGCCAGTGCGGCTCGGAGTAATGGCGCTTGACCAGATGGCCGGCCAGACGCTCGATCCATTCGGGCTGGATCTGCGCCACCACGCGCGCATACAGCTTTGTCGTCTCGACCAGTTCGGCGGCCACCAGCCAGCGCGGCCGCGCGCTGAACTGTCCCGAACCGGGAAAGATGTAAAAGCGGCTGTTGCGCGCGCCCAGGTACTCGCCCCCCTTGCCCTGGGCGAGGTGGCCCACATGGCTGAGCAGGCCCGAGAGGATCGCCTGGTGGACGCTCTCGTAGGGCGCGGGCGAAGCGTTGTCCCGGTAGCCCATCTCGTGCATCTGCTCGCGCAACTGCCGCCACACGTCCTCCCATTCGCGCAGCCGCAGGGGCGAGACGAAATGCTCGCGGCACAGGCGCTCGAACTTGCGCCGGGTCAGATGCCGCCGCCTCTCCTGAAGAAAGTCCCACAGCTTGAGCATGGACAGGAAATCGGACCGCTCGTCGGCAAACAGGGCGTGCGCCTCATCGGCCTGCTGGCGGCGCTCCATGGGACGCTCGCGCGGATCCTGCACCGACAGCCCGGCGGCGATCACCAGCAGCTCGCGCAGGCAGCCGGTATGCGCGGCCTCTAGCAGCATGCGCCCGATGCGCGGGTCGATGGGCAGGCGCGCCAGCTTGCGCCCCAACTGGGTGATCTTGCGCAGGCCGTCCACCGCGTCGATCTCGTGCAAAACCCGGTAGCCGTCCTTCACCAGACGCGTATCCGGCGGATCGACGAAGGGGAAACGCTCGATCTCGCCAAAGCCCAGCAGCTTCATCTGCAGGATCACCGCCGCCAGATTGGTGCGCTGGATCTCGGGTTCGGTGAAGGCCGGCCGGGTGGCGAAGTCCTCCTCGGCGTACAGGCGGATACAGACCCCGGCCGCGACCCGGCCGCAACGCCCCTTGCGCTGATCGGCGCTGGCCTGCGAAACCGGCTCCACCGGCAGCCGCTGGATCTTGGAACGCGCGCTATAGCGGCTGATGCGCACCAGCCCGGTGTCAATCACATAACGGATGCCCGGCACCGTCAGCGAGGTCTCGGCCACATTGGTGGCCAGCACGATGCGCCGCGCCCCGCCCGGGTGGAAGATACGCGCCTGCTCGGCCGGGCTCTGGCGCGCGTACAGCGGCAGGATCTCGGTCGAGGGCGGATGATGCTTGCGCAGGGTCTCGGCCGCCTCGCGGATCTCGCGCTCGCCGGAAAAGAAGATCAGGACATCGCCACGCGGCTCGGCGGCCAGCTCGTCCACCGCGTCCACGATCCCCTGCTGCAGATCGACGCCGCCGCTCTCCTCGTTCTCCGGCGGCGGACGGTAACGCACCTCCACCGGATAGGTGCGGCCCGAGACCTCGATCACCGGCGCGCCGTCGAAATGCCGCGAAAACCGCTGCGGATCGATGGTCGCCGAGGTCACGATCACCTTGAAATCGGGCCGCTTCGGCAACAATTGCTTCAAATAGCCCAGCAGAAAGTCGATATTGAGGCTGCGCTCGTGCGCCTCGTCGATGATCAGGGTGTCGTACTCGTTCAGAAAGCGGTCGCGCTGGATCTCGGCCAGCAGCATGCCGTCGGTGAGCAGCTTGACATGGCTCGCCTCCCCCACCCGGTCGGCGAAGCGCACCTTGTAGCCCACGCTCTGCCCGACCTCCTGGCCCAGCTCCTCGGCGATGCGCCGCGCCAGGGAGCGGGCCGCGATCCTGCGCGGCTGGGTATGACCGATCCGCCCGGCCACGCCGCGGCCCAGCGACAGGCAGATCTTGGGCAACTGCGTGGACTTGCCCGAACCCGTCTCGCCGCACAGGATCACCACCTGATGACGGGCGATCGCATCACGCACCTCCTCCAGGCGCTCGACGATCGGCAGCTCCGCCGGGAAATCCACCTTCGGCACGGTCGCCTTGCGCCGCGCCAAGGCCTCGCGTGAACGCGCCAGGCGCTGCTCATAGCGCAGGCGCAACTCAGCCGAATCCGGATCGCGCTCACAGGCCGCCGCCATGCGCCGCAGCGCATGACGATCACGGATCAGGCAGTCATCGAAGGCAGGGGATCGGGACAAGGCGACGGAACCGGGCAGCCCGGCACAAAGGCAAAAACCGCGGCGGATCTTAACACGAAGCCCGGGGCACACCCCGCCCCGCGGCCGCTATTCCTCCACCTCCTGCACCGGCTTGGGCAGCCCGGCCAGCTTGCTCAACATCTGAACCGGGCCACTGGGGAACAGCTGGTAGAGAAAGTCCCGATAGGCCTTGGCCTCCTTCCACGGCTTGCCATGAAAACGGCCCAGCGTCCTCACCCAGTCATGCATGCTGGGATGACGCATGTGGTCCTCGTAAAAGGTGCGGAAGTAGTTGATCATGGCCCAATGCATATCCGTCAGCTCGATGCCCTCGCGCTCGGCGATCGCCTCGGCCACGCACTCGTTCCAGGCATTGGGATCCCGCAGAAAACCCTCCTCATCGGTTTCAATGCACTTGTTCTGCACCTGAATGCTCATCGCATCCCTCCTCAAAACCGGTTGAACCTCTCTGCTACCGGTCAGATGGGAATGGGTGAAGCAAATTCAAGGACCGGGGATACGCCCGGCACGGCCGGACAACGGCATCAGGTGATATCGGTGACAACCACCTGTCTCCACCGAGCCGGATGATGAAGTACGCCTCCAAGATCAGAACGACCAGAAACATCACGATCAGGAGATAGGCCAGCCCCACCAGGAACAGAAGCAACTGCATCTCCACCGGCCAAATCAACAACAACACGAAACAGCCCAGCAGCACGTACCCCACAACGCCAAACAGGCGAAATGCGATATGCCTCGATCGCTCAAACTGCTGCCCGTTGTGTTCCATAAACCCCCTCAACAGATCATAGAATAACCCCGGGGAACGAGCCAAGAGCCTTGGGAGCGCCGCCATCCTGGCGGCCCGGCCGGCGGGACGCCGGCGCTCCCAGAGACCGCCAGGCCGCTTGTGCGACCGTCTGCCGGCTCGAAAGATGCGGCCACGCGCCTGCCCTCCCGCTGGCGGGGAGGGGAAAGGTGCTTAACAGAATGTTGAAAAGTCCTTCCATGGACTTTATCAACGACAGAAGCGGAAAACCTGGTTTCCCGCTTCCTCCATTTTCGATGCCTTACAGCCATCGAAAATGGTGGCACATCCTTGTGCCCCACACAGAGGGTTGAGAAACGATGTTTTTCAACCCTCTGTTAATGTCCGCCGCCTTTGAGGGTGGTGACCATACCTTCGATGGTGTCCTTGGCGTCGCCGAAGATGAGCGAGACGTTGTCCTGGTAGAACAGCAGGTTGTCCACGCCGGAGTAGCCCGGGCGCATGGAACGCTTGAGGAAGTAGACGTGTTGCGCCTTGCCCGCCTCGAGGATGGGCATGCCGTAGATGGGGCTGGACTGGTCGGTGCGCGCGGCGGGGTTGACCACGTCGTTGGCGCCGACCACCAGGACCACGTCGGTGGAGGCGAACTCGGGGTTGATCTCGTCCATCTCGAAGACGTGGTCGTAGGGGATGTCTGCCTCGGCCAGGAGCACGTTCATGTGTCCCGGCATGCGCCCGGCCACGGGGTGGATGGCGAACTTGACCTCGACGCCGTTCTCTTCGAGCAGTTCCATCATCTCCTTGAGGGCGTGCTGGGCCTGGGCCACGGCCATGCCGTAGCCGGGCACCACGATCACGCGGTTGGCGTCTTCCATCCAGTAGATGGCGTCCTCGACCGAGGCGGACTTGACGCCCTTGTCGGCGGCCACCGCGCCGGCGCTGGCCCCGCCGCCGCCGGACTCGCTGCCGAAGCCGCCGAACACCACGTTGAGGATGGAGCGGTTCATGGCGCGGCACATGATGGTGGAGAGGATGGCGCCCGAGAAGCCCACCAGCGCGCCCACGATGATGAGCAGGTTGTTGTGCAGGGTGAAGCCGGTGGCCGCCGCCGCCCAGCCGGAGTAGCTGTTGAGCATGGAGATGATGACCGGCATGTCGGCCCCACCGATGGGGATGATCAACGTAAAGCCGATGACAAACGAGAGCAGGGTCATGATCACCAGCGAGGCCATGGAGCCGGTGGCCGCGAAGTGGACCGCCAGGGCGATGGTGACCACGCCCAGGGCGGCGTTGAGCATGTGCTGTCCGGTAAAGCGCACCGGCGCGCCGGAGATCAGGCCCTGCAGCTTGCCGAAGGCGATGACCGAGCCGGAGAAGGTGATCGCGCCGATCACGATGCCGGCCGACAGTTCGCCCATCAGCACCGGGTTGAGGGTGCCGGCGGCGCTGTGGTTGAGGAAGGTGCCGATGGCCACCAGCACCGCGGCCATGCCGACGAAGCTGTGCAGGGCCGCGACCAGTTGCGGCATGGCGGTCATCTGCACCCGCGCGGCCAGCACGCCGCCGATGACCGCGCCCGCGACCACGCCGGCGATGATGAAGCCGTAGGACTGCACCTCGTGTCCTGCCAGGGTCGCGGCGATGGCGATGGCCATGCCGATCATGCCGAGGAAGTTGCCCCTGCGCGCCGAGGCCGGATGGGTCAGCCCCTTGAGCGACAGGATGAACAGGATCGCGGCGACCAGATAGGCCAGTGCCTGGGTATTGGCTGAGATTTCCATGCCCACCTCTTACTTCTTTTTCTTCTTGAACATGGCGAGCATCCGGTTGGTCACCAGAAAACCGCCAAAGACGTTGATGGATGCCAGCAGCACGGCGAAAAAGCCCATGATCTCGGCCGTCGTGCCGGCCTCCTCCAGACCGGTCACCAGCAGGGCGCCGATGATGACGATGCCGGAGATGGCGTTGGTCAGGGCCACCAGCGGGGTGTGCAGCGAGGGGGTGACCCCCCAGATCACGAAGTAGCCGATGAAGCAGGCAAGTACGAAGACGTACAGTGATACCAGTGTGTCAGGCATGATAGATCTCTCGTCAGTCGTCCGTTTGTGGCTTGAACTGCGCCGCCGCGGTGATCTCGTCCTCGTCGAGATCCTTGAGTACCGGCGCACCGTCCTCGCCCTTGTCGAGCATGATGCCCAGCAGATTGGCGATGTTGCGCGCGAAGAAGGCGCTCGCATCGGTGGCCATCATGGAGGGGTAGTTGGTGTGGCCCACGATCAGCACGCCGTGCTCGGTGACCACCTCGTCGGGCCGCGACAGCGGGCAGTTGCCGCCGGAGCCGGCCGCCATGTCCACGATCACCGAGCCCTCGCGCATGCGCTCGACCACCTCCGGCGCCACCAGCTGCGGGGCCGGCCGACACGGGATCTGGGCGGTGGTGATGATGATGTGCGCCTTGGCCAGCTCGTCGGCCAGCAACTGTTGCTGACGGGCCTTGGCCTCGTCCGACAGTTCCTTGGCGTAACCGCCCTCGCCCGAGCCGTCCTCGCCGATGTCCAGATCGATGGGCTTGGCGCCCAGGGACTCGATCTGCTCGCGTGTCTCGGGGCGGATGTCGTAGGCATAGACCTCGCCGCCCAGGCGCCGCGCGGTGGCGATCGCCTGCAGCCCGGCCACGCCCACGCCCAGGACCACGACCCGCGCCGGCTTGGCGGAGCCCGCGGCGGTCATCATCAGCGGCACGAAGCGGCCGTAGTGGGCGGTGGCCTCGATCACCGCGCGGTAGCCGGCGATATTGGCCTGTGAGGACAGCACGTCCATGGACTGGGCGCGCGAGATGCGCGGGATGCGCTCCAGCGCCAGCACCGTGATGTCGCGGGCATGCAGCGCGCTGGCCACCTCGTCCTCGCCGCAGGTCTCCATCATGCCGATGAAGACCGCGCCCTCGCGCATCGCGGCCACGTCCTCGGGGCTCGGCCGCCGCACCTTGGCCACCAGGTCACAGCCCAGGGCCGTGGCGCGGTCCACCAGCTCGGCGCCGGCCTCCTCGTAGGCCCAGTCGTGATAGTGCGCGGCCTCGCCGGCACCCTGCTCGACCTGCACCTGCAGGCCCTTGCCGATCAGCGACTTGGCCACTTCCGGGGTGATCGCGACACGCGCCTCACCGTTCAATGTCTCTTTGGGTACGCCTAGTTTCATAAATCTTTCGTTATTGAAGGCAGAAAATCACCGGCCGCGGCCAGCGTGGGAAATTTTCCCTATGCGTAGTCTATAGGACTCTCGATATTCCGGCGTGAACCGGCTCACGGATCGACGGGCTGAGATTCCAGCCGACCGGGAACCAGGTCACAGCCCGTCGCATACAGGGCTCGCGCCTCGCAAGGACTTGTTGCTCGAGGCGCGCGTATTATCCGTTCAAGCCATCGGCGGCGTCAAAGCAATCCGGCCATTTGGCCCGCCAGGCGCGGTACAAGGCCGCCAGATCGGGCACGTCCCAATCGGCGCGCGGCGCTCCCGCCGGCCAGGGCTCGCCGGGGCCGAAACGGCCGCTGCGCACCAGCGCGGTCTGCAGGCCCAGGGCCGCGGCGCCGGCGATATCGGTATCCACCCGGTCGCCGATCATCAGACACTGCCGCGCCTCGAACCCCAGAAGATCCAGGGCCATGCGGTAGAGCAGCGGCTCGGGCTTGCCGATGGTCAGGGCCCGCTGCCCGGTGGCGACCTCGAAGGGCGCGACCAGGGCCCCGCCCCCGGGCAGGGCCAGGCGGCGTCCGTCGCGCCAGGCGTCCACCGTGCTGTCGGGGTTGGTCGAGATCAGCCGCGCGCCCTGCTCCAGGATCAGGCCGATGCCCCGGGTCAGGCTTTGATAGTCCAGCCCCGGCCCCTCGCCCACGACCACATAGTCGGCCCGTTCCGCGTCGGCGGTGCCATAGCGGGACAGTACCGCGTCCAGACCCGGCGCGCCCACCGCAAAATAGCGGAAGCCGGGCCGCTGGCGGGCCAGATAGCGCGCCGTGGCCAGGCCGCTGGTCAGGATCTGCTCCGGCGCCGGCGCGCCCAGCCCCATGCGCGCCAGGCGCGCGGCCACCTCGGCCGGCGTGGCGATCGGGTTGTTGGTGACAAAGACATGCGGCAGATGGGCCACGGCGCGCAGAAAGGCCGGGGCATGTGGCAGCACGCGCTCGCCGTGGTAGAGAACCCCGTCCATGTCGAGCAGCAGTGCGCGCGGGCAGAGCGTCATGCGGAATACCGGGAACAGTAAGGTGCCGGACGGCGTGAACCGGGCATGCTACCACCTCCCCACGACTTGAAAAAGCTCAGTCATCAATCCCCCGCGACCTTATTGCGTGTATCCTGACGCCCGGTCAACCATTCCGGACGATCACCCATGCTGCAGATCAACACCCCACAAGACGCGCCGCGCTTCGCCCTGTTCCAACTCGGTTTCCGTCCGTTCTTCTCGGCCGCGGCGCTGTTCGGCATCCTCGCCGTGGGCCTGTGGATGCTGGAGTACGTGTTCGGCGCGCCGATCAACCCGGCGCCCCTGCCCCCGACCCTCTGGCACGGGCACGCCATGCTGTACGGCTATGCCCTGGCGGTGGTGGCGGGCTTTCTGCTGACCGCGGTCGGCAACTGGACCGGCGTGACCAGCCTCACCGGCACCCCGCTGGCACTGCTGCTCCTGTGCTGGCTGGTGGCCCGCCTGGCCATCTACCTGCCCGGCCCCGGCATCGCGATCGCGGCGGTTGCCGACCTGCTGTTCCTGCTCGGCCTGCTGATCGGGGTGGCGCGGCCCATCGTCAAGGTCCGGCAGTGGAAGCAGATCGGCATCCTGTCCAAGCTGGTGCTGCTGATGATCACCTCGTCCCTGTTCTACGCGGGCGCCCTGGGTCTGTTGCCCCAGGGGCTGCACTGGGGCCTGTACGGCGGGGTCTATCTGGTGCTGTCGCTGGTGCTGATGATGGCCCGCCGGGTGATGCCCTTCTTCATCGAGCGCGGGGTGGACGAAGACTTCCAGGCGCGCAACCGGCGCTGGCTGGATGTGAGCAGCGTGGGCCTGGTCCTGGTCTGGTCGGTGCTGGAGGTGTTCACCGAACAGCGCCAGGTCATCGCGCTGCTGGCCCTGGTGCTGTTCGTGCTGCACACGATCCGCCTGTACGACTGGCACACCCGCGGCATCTGGCACAAGCCGCTGCTGTGGTCGCTGTATCTGGGCTACGGATCCATCGTGCTGGGCTTCGGCCTGCGCGCGCTCTCGGTCTGGGCCTCGGTGCCGCCGCTGATCGCGCTGCACGCCTTCGTCTATGGCGGCATCGGCATGATGACCCTGGGCATGATGGCGCGCGTCTCGCTGGGGCACACCGGGCGCAATGTGTTCGCGCCGCCCGCGGCCCTGTCCGGGGTGTTCGCCCTGTTCGCCCTGGGCATGGTGCTGCGGATCCTGATGCCGCTGCTGGAGCCTGGTTACTACCTGTGGTGGATCGCGCTCTCTCAGCTGGCCTGGATCGGCGCCTTTGGTCGCTTCGCCCAGCTCTACCTGCCCATGCTCGCCAGCCCGCGCGTGGACGGCCGCCCGGGCTGAGATCGGCCCGCCGCCGGTCGCTCAGTCCTGCCGCAGCGTCCGCATCAGCGCCGCCCAGTCGCGCGCCTGGGCGGGATAGGCCAGCAGGGCCTGGCGCAGCCGGGCCCGCCATTCGGCGCGAAAGGCGGCCTCGTCGATCCGTGCCACCGCCGGGCTTCGTTCGCTGTAGTTGTCGCGCACCGAGCGCGCGAACCGGCCCAGATCCCGCTGCGCCCGGCGCATTGTCCCGTCCGCCTGCCAGGGCCGGGAGGGGTCGTCCAGCAAGGCCTCCAGACGGGCCAGACGCTGCATCACGCGCGCGCGGGTGGCCGCGTATTCATCCAGCAGGCGCCGCTCCACCCCGGCCAGGGCCGTGTCGATCAGCGCCGCGTCGGCCTGCTCGGGATAGCCCCGGCCGACCAGCTCGACCATGCCGAACAGCATCCAGTCACCGATGAACTGGCGCTGGTATTCGCCGGACAGATCCACCCGCCCCGCCTGGTGCGCCACCCCGGGGCGGAACTCGGCGCGCCCGCTCGCCGCCTCGGTGCGCTGATGCAGCAGCGGCAGCCCGGCCTGCGCGAAGCCCGCGCCCAGGTCCGCCTGCAGCAGCCGCCCCAGGGTCGGACCGGCCATGCGCAGCTTCATGGGCGCGAAGGGGATGCCATAGGCCAGCGCGCGTCGGTCGATGACATAGTTGCCGGTATAGACGGTGCGCGCCGGGGCCAGGCCCGGTTCCACCGGCTGGTATGCGAAGGGCGTGACCCGGGTCGGATGCTCGCCGTCGAAAAACCGCAGCAGGCGCCCGGCCAGCTCCGCCAGGGCCTCGGCCTGGCTGTGCGGCCCCTGCAGTGGACAGGCGTAGCGCCAGTCGTCGGCGCGGTTGTCCAGGCCGAACAGGGCCGCCATGTCATGGTAGGCGCCATGCGCCGGTCCGGCGCCGCCCGCGTGAAAATCACAGGCCCGCCCGGGCGCGGCCAGCACCGTTTCGGCCACCCGCAGCACATCGTCCAGCAGGGTGCCGGCCATGACCGCGGGCGAGACCGGCGGATCGCCCACCACCTTGCCGGTCAGGGCCGAGATGTCGTGCGCGCGGAACAGGCGGTCGAGGTGATAGAAATAGTTGAGCATGTAGCGCGGGCGGGCCGCGCCCAGGTCCACATGAAAGGCCTGGTCACTGTCGATGAAGTGATACAGGGCACGGCCGAAGTCCTGACGCGCCAGCCACAGCATGGCGATGTTGCGCGTCACCGAGGCCCCCTTGTGCCCCATCCGGGCGCGCCATTGTTCGCCGACGAAGGCCCGCAGCGCGGCGGGCGCGCGTTCGGACAAGGCCTCCAGCAGCTGCTTCTGCGTCTCCAGGCCCAGGTAGTGGGCGTCCACCCCCTCCAGACCCTCCAGCAGGCGGCGGTGGGCCGCGCAGTGTTCGGCGCCGGCCGAGTCCTCGGCCACCACCAGGCTCACCCCGCCGCGATAAGCGAAGGCCGCCTGGCAGGCCACCAGGCTGTCGATGCAGGCGGCCAGCTGGCGCGGGCGGTCGGCCACCGGCACCACCACCACGATACGGTGCCGGCGGGCCGCGATCTCCGGCGGCACGCGTGCCTCCATCTCGCGGCAGAAGGCCTGGAAGAGATGCACCCGGCGCGTGTCCGGCGCGGCCCACATGGCCGCCTCCAGCCGGGGCAGCAGGCGTTCATAATCATCGAAGGCGGGATGCGGCGACGCGGTTGGCGCCTCACCGAGCAGGGCCAGTGCCTCCTGGAATACCGACATGGCCCGGCTTCAGTGGCGTCGCGAGCTGTAGTTGGGAAAGGCGTCGCGCGCGAGCATGATCTCGATCAGATTACGCCCGCCGGCCAGGTCGATGCTGTCCAGGGCGGCCGCCACCTCGTCCTCGTGCGCGATGCGCCGGTAGCTGAAGCCGAAGGACTCCGCCAGCCGCCGGTAATCGGGATTGACGAAATCGCAGTCGATATAGCGTTCGCCGTAGTTCTGGTACTGGTTCTTGCGGATCAGGCCCATGGTGCTGTTGTTGAACATCACCACCGTGATGGGCAGCTCGTAGTTGACCGCGGTCATCAGCTCCATGCAGCACATCTGGAAGCCGCCGTCGCCCAGGATGGCCATCACCGGGCGGCCGTTGGCCAGGCGCGCGCCGATCGCCGCCGGGATGGCATGACCCAGCGAGGACACGCCGGAGTTGGGATAGAAGCGCACGCCCTCGCGCACGTTGAGAAAATTCTGGGCGAAGATGATGTTGTCGTCGAACACCATCAGGCCCCGCGGCATGTCCGCCTGCAGGCGGCGGAAGAAGCTCTCGACCAATGCGAAGCCGGAGCGGAAGATCTCACTGTTGCCCGCGTCACGGATCTCGGCCGAGTCGCCGGGCACGGGGGTCTTGCGCGCCTGTTCGAAGCGGATGCCGCGCTGCTCGATCGCCGACAGCATGCCGCTGAGCACCGCGCGCACATCGCCGCTGACCGCCACATCGGCCTGGAACACTTTGTTGATCTGCTCCGGGTCGTTGTCCACCTGGGCGATGCGCTTGCCGCGCAGCAGCGCCTCGTCCCACAGATAGCTGGTGCGTTCGTTGAAGCCCGCGCCGAGGAACAGCACCATGTCGGCGTGATCGACGATGTAGCGGTAGGCGTGCCCGGTGGAGGTCACCCCCAGGCTGCCCAGGGAGCGGCTGGAGGTCTCGTTGATCACCCCCTTGGCCTTGAGCGTGGTGGTCACCGGGATGTTGAGCGAACGGCTCAGCTCGTCCACCAGGGACTCGCCCCGGGCGCGGATGCAGCCATAGCCCGCCACGATCACCGGGTTGCGCGCGGCCAGCAGCAGGTCGGTCAGGGCGCCGATCTCCTCGTGACGGATACTGATGCCGTTGAGCGGGCGGCGGGTGCTCACCTGATCCAGCACCGAGGCGTCCACCCATTCCTTCTGCACATTGAAGGGCAGGCTCAGCAGCACCGGCCCCGGGGTGTCCGAGAGCAGGATGCGCGCGGCCTGGTTGAGCACATTGGGCAAGTAGTCGGTGCGTTCGATCAGGCGGCTGTAGCGGGTGATGCTGGAGAACAGGGCCACCTGGTCCACCGCCCCGCCCTCGCCCGAGCTTTCCTGCAGCCCGCCCTTGCCGAAGATATGGGTGGAGGTCTCGCCGGTGATCAGCAGCACCGGCTGCCGGTCCACATAGGCGTTGGCGATGCCTGTCACGGTATTGGTGGCGCCGGGCCCGGCGGTGGTGATGCAGCAGCTGACCTTGCCCGAGACCCGCGCGTATCCCCCCGCCATGAAGGCCGCGCCCTGCTCGTGCTTGGCCAGCACGGTACGCACCGGCGACTGGTACAGCGCGTCATAGACCGGCAGGATGTGCGCCCCGGGCATGCCGAAGGCGTACTCCACCCCCAGGCGTTGCATGAACCGGACCATGAGTTCGCTGACTTGGATCTTCATCGGATGCGGCGATCTGGACTTGGGAGGGTCATTCTATCGCCGGGCCCGGGCGGCGCTGCCCAAGCTGTGCCTATGGCCGCATAAAAGCCACGGGGGATGCCGCCACGCCCTGGCGCGGCGGCATGCGGCCCGTTACTTCTTCAGCAGGACCTCGATATCGGCGCGTGCGCGCAGGGCCTGCAGCAGCCCGCGGAACTCGGCGTTGCCCAGCTGACGCTGCATCGAGGCCTGCAGGGCCTTGCGCTGCTCCGGCTTGTAGCCGCTGATATCGCCGTCGGTCACCTTGTCGACCCGGGCCAGCAGATAATCGCCCTCGGCCGACACCACGCCGGTATAGCCGGGCTGGCCCTGCTTGAGCGCGGGCACCGCGAACACCGCCTGCACCAGCTCGGCCGGCACCTCGGCGGAGCGGTGCGTGACCTCGGCCTGCTCGAGGGTCCAGCCCTTCTCGCCGGCCGCCTGCTTCAGATCGGTCCCGCCCTTGCGCAGGGCCGCCAGCAGCTTCTCGCCCTCGGCGCGCGCGCGCTCCGAGGCCCGCGCCCTGGCCGCGGCCCGCATGACCTCCGCCTTCACCTGCTCGAAGGGTTTGACCGTCTCTTCCTGGTGTTCCTCGACCCGCAGCACCAGCGACTCGGTCGGGCCCAGCTCGATCACATCGCTGTTGTTGCCCTGGGCCAGCACGTCCTCGGAGAAGGCCGCGTTCATGACCTTGGGCGAATTCAGCCCGGCCGGGGGATGGCCGCGGCTGACCCAGTCGCTGTGCTGTACCTCCAGGCCCAGGGCCTCGGCCACCGGCACCAGGCTGTCCGGCGTCTCATAGGCCAGGTCGGCCAGACGCTCGGCATTGTCGTAGTACAGCTCCTCGGCCTGCTCCTGACGATAGCGTTTCTCGACCTTGGCCCGCACCTGTTCGAACTTCTGTTCCTCGCCGCCGCGCACCTTGCTCACCAGGATGATGTGATAGCCGTACTGGGTCTTGACCGGGCCCACCAGCTCGCCCGGCTTGGCTGCGAACACCGCGTCCTCGAAGGGCTTGACCATCACGCCCCGGTTGACCCAGCCCAGATCGCCGCCATCCTCGGCGGAACCGGGATCATCGGAATACTTCTTCGCCAGCTCGGCAAAATCGGCACCCTCGCGCAGTTGCTTGAGCAGCTTCTCGGCCAGGGCCTTCTTCTCGGCATCGTTCTTGTCGTTGGCCTCGATCAGGATGTGCTGGACCTTGCGCTCCTGGGTGGCCACGAACTCGTCGCGGTGGGTGTCGAAGTATTCACGCAGCTTGTCCTCGCTGACCTCGACCTGGCCGGCCAGATCCCTGGCGGCGAGGCGGACATAGGCCAGCTTGACCCGCTCCGGCACCTTGTACTGGTTCTGGTGCGACTGGTAATAGGCGCGCGCCTCGTCCTCGCTGACGGTCTCGGTCTCGAACTGCTTGGCCGGGATGCGCAGATAGGCGATGGCGCGCTTCTGCTCGTCCAGGCGCACCTTCTCGGCCAGCTCGGTGGCGGTGACCAGAGCGCTGCCGGTGATGCCGCCGCGCTGCTGCTGGGACAGCATGTCCGAGCGTACCAGCGCCTCGAAGCCGGCCTTGGTGAGGCCCTGGTTGCGCACCGTGGCCTCATACAGCCCCGGGTCGAAACGGCCGTTGTTCTGCAGGCTGGGCAGAGAGCGGATATAGGCCGCCACCTGGGCGTCGCTGATACGCATGTTCCAGTCCTCGGCGGCCTGCTTGAGCAGGGTCTCGTCGATCATGCGCTGCAGCACCTTGGGCTTGAGCGCGGCGTCGGTGAACAGGTCGGCCACGAAGGCCTTGCCCAGGACGCGGCGCATGTTCTCGCGGAAATCGCGCACCCGGCGCTCGAGCTGCTGCTGGGTGATCTTGTCACCGTTCACCTTGGCCACCGGCGGGTTGGCGTCCACCCCCAGGTACTGCTGGATGCCGAACAGGGCGAAGGGGATACTGATGAGGATCACGATCGCCCAGGCGATCCAACCCTGGGCCTTTTCTCTGATTGCCTGGAGCATGTCTTGTTCTGGCTTTTGTTTGAGGTTCTGAAAAAGAAAACGGGGTATCGCAATGATACCCCGTTCAGCTTCATAGTTGGCGGAGTGGACGGGATTCGAACCCGCGACCCCCGGCGTGACAGGCCGGTATTCTAACCAACTGAACTACCACTCCTTTAACCGTGGTGGGTGCTGCAGGGTTCGAACCTGCGACCCTCGCCTTGTAAGGGCGATGCTCTCCCAACTGAGCTAAGCACCCCGTTCGAGGCGCGCTAATTTACAGCATCTTTGAATGCTTTGCCAGCCTTAAATGCGGGCGATTTGGACGCGGCGATCTGGATGGTTTCGCCGGTCTTGGGATTGCGGCCAGAACGGGCTGCGCGCTCGCGCAGGGAGAAGGTACCGAAGCCGATGACAGAGACGGTATCGCCTTTCTTGATGGCCTCGGTGATGGCTGCCACCATACCGTCGAGTGCGCGGCCTGCAGCGGCCTTGGAGATGTCGGCTGCGTCAGCCATGGCTTCGATGAGCTCAGATTTGTTCATTCCAGGAATGCCCCCTTTGAGTACTCCGGTCTCATGATCCTCGGGACCGGTAATACCATTCGTCGATTAAGCGGCGGTGCCGCGAAAAGAGCGGCTTTATAGCAGCCGCCCCGAGAAGTGGTCAAGTGGAAACGGCCACCCGCGGGTGGCCGCCTCACGTGGGCGCTATTTCTACCAGCGATCGCCCCAATAATCAATGGTGACGTAGCGTCTCTTTGTCGCTGGCGGCGTTTTTTGCGGACGATTTCGACTTGCCGCCCTTGGCCTCCTTGCGCGGCGTGGGCGTGCCCGCCAGGGCGATGCCCAGTACCTCGTCGATCCACTGCACCGGACGGATGTCCAGATTCTGTTTGATGTTCTTGGGCATCTCGACCAGGTCGCGCTCGTTGTCCTTGGGGATGATCACGGTCTTGATCCCGCCCCGGTGCGCGGCCAGCAGTTTTTCCTTGAGCCCGCCGATGGGCAGCACCTCGCCGCGCAGGGTGATCTCGCCGGTCATGGCGACATCGGCGCGCACCGGGATGCCGGTCAGGGCCGAGACCAGGGCGGTGCACATGCCGATGCCGGCGCTGGGGCCGTCCTTGGGCGTGGCGCCCTCGGGCACGTGGATGTGCACATCCAGCTTCTGGTAGAAGTCCTCGTCCAGGCCCAGCGCGGCGGCGCGCGAACGCACCACGGTCATGGCCGCCTGGATGGATTCCTTCATCACGTCACCGAGCTGGCCGGTGTGGGTCAGGCGCCCCTTGCCGGGGGTCAGCGCGGCCTCGATGCGCAGCAGCTCGCCGCCCACCTCGGTCCAGGCCAGGCCGGTCACCTGGCCGACCTGGTCGTGCTCCTCGGCCAGGCCGTAGCGGAAACGCTGCACGCCCAGGTATTTTTCCAGCGACTTGGGCGTGATGGTCACGCGCTTGCCGTTGTTGCCCTTGAGCAGCAGGTCCTTGACCACCTTGCGGCAGATCTTGGAGATCTCGCGCTCCAGATTGCGCACCCCGGCCTCGCGGGTGTAATAGCGCACGATATCGCGCACCGCCGCCTCGCGGATCACCAGCTCGTCGTCCTTGAGGCCGTTGTTCTTCATCTGCTTGGGGATCAGGTAGTTCTCGGCGATCGCCACCTTCTCGTCCTCGGTGTAGCCCGAGAGACGGATGACCTCCATGCGGTCGAGCAGCGCCGGCGGGATGTTCATGCTGTTGGCGGTGGCCACGAACATCACCTCGGACAGATCGAAATCGACCTCCAGATAGTGATCCTGGAAGGTGTGGTTCTGCTCCGGATCGAGCACCTCGAGCAGGGCCGAGGCCGGATCGCCACGGAAGTCCATCGCCATCTTGTCGATCTCGTCGAGCAGGAACAGCGGGTTGCGGGTGCCGACCTTGGTCAGGTTCTGGATGATCTTGCCGGGCATGGCGCCGATGTAGGTGCGCCGGTGGCCGCGGATCTCGGCCTCGTCACGCACGCCGCCGAGGGCCATGCGCACGAACTTGCGGTTGGTGGCGCGCGCGATGGACTGACCCAGCGAGGTCTTGCCCACCCCGGGCGGGCCGACCAGGCACAGAATGGGGCCCTTGAGCTTGCGCACGCGCTGCTGCACCGCCAGGTATTCGAGGATGCGCTCCTTGACCTTCTCCAGCCCGTAGTGATCGGCGTCCAGCACCTCCTGCGCCTTGCCGATGTCGTTGCGTACCTTGGTACGCTTCTTCCACGGCACGCTGACCAGGGCATCGATGTAGTTGCGCACCACCGTGGCCTCGGCCGACATGGGCGACATCAGCTTGAGCTTGTTCAGCTCGGCGGTGGCCTTGGCCTTGGCCTCCTTGGTCATGCCGGCCTTTTCGATCTTCTCGGCCAGGTCCTCCAGCTCGTTGGGGGCGTCGTCCAGCTCGCCCAGCTCCTTCTGGATGGCCTTCATCTGTTCGTTCAGATAGTACTCGCGCTGGTTCTTCTCCATCTGGCGCTTGACCCGCCCGCGGATGCGCTTCTCCATCTGCAGGATGTCGTTCTCGCCCTCCATCAGCGCCATCAGATGCTCCAGGCGCTCGCGCACGCTGCTCATCTCCAGCACATGCTGCTTCTCGTCCAGCTTGAGCGCCATGTGCGCGGCCATGGTGTCGGCCAGGCGCGAGGGCTCGTCGATGCTGGCCAGCGAGGTCAGCACCTCCGGCGGCACCTTCTTGTTCAGCTTGACGTACTGATCGAACAGGTCGGTGGCCGAGCGCATCAGCACCTCCATCTCGCGCTCGGGCAGATCGACCACGTCCTCGCCGGGCTGGATCTCGGCGCCGAGGAAGCCGTCGCCCTCGACGAAGCGCTCCAGGGTGGCGCGCTGGCTGCCCTCGACCAGCACCTTGACGGTGCCATCGGGCAGCTTGAGCAGCTGCAGGATGTTGGCCAGGGTGCCGACCTCATACAGGTCGGAGGGCTTGGGGTCGTCGATGTCGGCGCTGCGCTGCGCCACCAGCAGGATCTGCTTGTTGTCCGACATGGCCGCGTCCAGTGCGCGGATGGACTTGTCGCGGCCCACGAACAGCGGGATCACCATATAGGGATAGACCACCACGTCGCGCAGCGGCAGCACCGGTACCACGAGCGGTTGATTCCCTTGTGTTTCTTGTCCCATGAAATTGCTCCTCAGAAAGCGACCGCCGGGGACGGCCGCCGGAATGTGTCAGCCGGGCGCCCACGAGGGGGCCGGCGGAAATGGGGGATACTGCCCCCGGAAATGGGGGCGCGCGCCGAGAATTCAAGACATCCACAAAAATGCCCGGCGAACCGGGCACTGGGATCAGTCGGATACCGCAAGCTGCGCCTCGGCACTCTCGAACATGATGATGGGATCCGACTCGCCGACGACCACCGATTCGTCGACCACCACCTTGCTGACGTTCTCCAGCGAGGGCAGGTCGTACATGGTGTCGAGCAGGATGTATTCCAGTATGGTGCGCAGGCCGCGCGCGCCGGTCTTGCGCTCCATGGCCTTGCGCGCGATGGCGCGCAGCGCGTCCTCGCGCAGCTCCAGCTCGGCGCCCTCCATCTCGAACAGGCGCTGGTACTGCTTGACCAGGGCGTTCTTGGGCTCGGTCAGGATCTTGACCAGGGCGTCCTCGTCCAGCTCCTCGAGGGTGGCGACCACCGGCAGACGGCCGACGAACTCGGGGATCAGGCCGTAGGAGATCAGATCCTCGGGCTCCACGTCGTGCAGGATCTCGCCCAGCTTGCGGGTGTCGTCCTTGCTGCGCACCTCGGCGGAGAAGCCGATGCCGCCCTTCTCGGAACGGTCGCGGATGACCTTGTCCAGGCCGGCGAAGGCGCCGCCGACGATGAACAGGATGTTGGAAGTATCCACCTGCAGGAACTCCTGCTGCGGATGCTTGCGCCCACCCTGCGGCGGCACCGAGGCCACGGTGCCCTCGATCAGCTTGAGCAGGGCCTGCTGCACGCCCTCGCCCGAGACGTCGCGGGTGATGGAGGGGTTGTCCGACTTGCGCGAGATCTTGTCGATCTCGTCGATATAGACGATGCCCGTCTGGGCCTTCTCCACATCGTAGTCGCACTTCTGCAGCAGCTTCTGGATGATATTCTCCACGTCCTCGCCGACATAGCCCGCCTCGGTCAGCGTGGTCGCGTCAGCAATGGTGAAGGGCACGTTGAGCAGGCGCGCCAGGGTCTCGGCCAGCAGGGTCTTGCCCGAGCCGGTGGGACCGATCAGCAGGATGTTGCTCTTGGAGATCTCGACCTCGTCCTTGCGGTTGCTCATCTCCAGGCGCTTGTAGTGGTTGTACACCGCCACCGAGAGCACCTTCTTGGCGCGCGTCTGGCCGATCACATACTCGTTGAGGGTCTCGTTGATCTCGTGCGGCTTGGGCAGGCTGCGCGAGGCGTCGGGCGCGCTCTCCTGCATCTCCTCGCGGATGATGTCGTTGCACAACTCGACGCATTCATCGCAGATGAACACGGACGGCCCGGCGATCAGCTTGCGCACCTCGTGCTGACTCTTTCCGCAGAAAGAGCAGTAAAGCAGCTTGCCGTCGTCGTTCTTGCCGTTCTTGTCGTCACTCATACCGTGCACCCTGTTCTGGTTGTACCGTCCGGGGGCGAAAAATATTGCGCCCGCAAACGGCCTGCAGCTCCATCATATCGGAATCCGTTCCGTTGACAAACCGGGAAATCCCGCTGCCTTTGCCTGTTAATCCGGAGCCGTCGGCAGGGCTCACGCTTCCTTGGCACGCCGTTCGACCACCTCGTCGATCAGGCCATAATCCCTTGATTCCTCGGCGCTCATGAAGTTGTCGCGGTCGGTGTCGCGACCGATGTCCTCCAGCGAGCGGCCGGTGTGTTCCGCCAGGATCTTGTTCAGGCGCTCGCGCACCAGCAGGATCTCCTTGGCGTGAATCTCGATGTCGGTGGCCTGACCCTGAAAACCGCCCAGCGGCTGATGGATCATGACCCGCGAATTGGGCAGCGCGTAACGCTTGCCCCGCTCACCCGCCGCCAGCAGCACCGCGCCCATGCTGGCCGCCTGACCGATGCACATGGTGGTCACATGCGGCTTGATGAACTGCATGGTGTCGTAGATCGCCAGGCCCGCGGTCACCGAACCGCCGGGCGAGTTGATGTACAAGTGCACGTCCTTGTCCGGGTTCTCGGACTCCAGGAACAACAGCTGCGCCACGATCAGATTGGCCATGTGGTCCTCGATCGGGCCCACGCAGAAGATCACGCGCTCCTTGAGCAGGCGCGAGTAGATGTCGAAGGCACGCTCACCCCGGGCGGTCTGTTCGACCACCATCGGCACCAGCCCCAGATTTACGGGTTGCAACGGGTCCATGCCCTTAGTATCGATCATAGGGAAGATTCCTTGAGAAAAATTTTGACCCGGCTCACTCGCCCGGGTTCATCACCTCGGAGAAGGTGCGCCTGTCCTCGTTCACCTTAACCTGATCCAGGACCCAGTCAACCACCTTGTTTTCAAGTACAAGGTTCTCGATGCTGGAGCGCTGCTGCGGGTTGTTCATATAGTAGTCGACCACCTCCTGCGGATCCTCGTAGGACTGGGCCAGCTTCTCGATGGTCTGGCGCAGCTCGTCCTCGCCGGCCTCCAGCTTGTGATCGTCGATGATCTGGCCGACCAGCAGCCCCAGGTGCACCCGCACCCTGGCCTGATCCTCGAAGATGCTCGCCGGCAGGTCCATGGCGGTCTGCTGACCGCGCGCCTGCATCTCCTGCACGGCCTGCTGCTTCATACGCTCGGCCTCCTGCTGGACCATGGCGTCCGGCACCTCCAGCGGGTTGGACTCGCGCAGCAGGGTCATGACATTGTCCTTGAGCATGCTGCCGAGGCGCTGCTCCAGCTCGGCCTCCATGTTCTTGCGCACCTCGGCGCGCAGGGCCTCCTCGGTGCCCTCGTCGACGCCGAACTCCTTGACGAAGGCCTCGTCGACCTCGGGCAGGCGCGGCTCGGCCACGCGCTGCACCTTGACCTCGAAGGTCGCCGCCTTGCCGGCCAGGTGGTCGGCCCGGTAGTCCTCGGGGAAGCTCAGCTCCAGGGTGCGCTCCTCGCCCGCCTTGGCGCCCAGCAGGCCGGACTCGAAGCCCTCGATCATGGAGCCGGAGCCCAGCACCAGGGGCACGTTCTCGGCGCTGCCGCCCTCGAAGGCCTCGCCATCGACGAAGCCCTTGAAATCGATGTACAAGGTATCGCCGTCCTGGGCGGCGCGGTCCACGTCCTCCCAGGTGGTGCGCTGCTTGCGCAGCTTGTCGATCATCTCGTCCACATCGGCATCGCTGACCTCGGCCACCGGCTTGCTGACCTCCTTGCCTTCCAGCGAGGCCAGCTCCACCTCGGGCATGACCTGGAAGGTGGCGGTATAGCCCAGGCCGCCCTCCTCCGCCGCGTCACGCAGCTCGATGCTGGGATCGCCCACCGGCACCAGCTTGGACTCGCTGGCCGCCTCGTAGAAGGTGGCCTGGATCAGGTCGCCATAGACCTCCTGGCGCACCTGCTCGCCGAAACGCTGCCTGACCACGCGCGGCGGCACCTTGCCCGGACGAAAGCCGTCGAGGCGTATGGTCTTGGCCAGCTCGGCGAGCTTCTTGTCCACCTCGCCCTGGACCCGCTCCGCGGGCAGGTCGACCAAAAGACGTCTTTCCAGGCCTTCGCCAGACTCAACAGAAACTTGCATCAATCTCTCTCCGGCAGCGCCGCTGCCCTATCGGTTCAACTCCCCGGCGGCGCGCCGCCGGAATCCAAAATTCTGGTGCGAAAGGAGAGACTCGAACTCTCACGGGTTGCCCCACTGGAACCTAAATCCAGCGCGTCTACCAATTCCGCCACTTTCGCCTACAGCAATCGGATATTGTACAATACAACGACCAAGTCCTTCCATTGCCCAACCTCCTCCCAATACGGCCATCTCCATGCGTATTTTCTTCGCATTTTTCTTATATTTATTGATCTGCATGTTGATCTCGGCCCTGGTGCTGCCCTGGCTTCAACCGCTTATTGCTGACTGGCTTGGGACCCCGCCGGATCGTAGCCTCTACCGCTTCGGCATGCTGCTCGCGGCGCTCGGCTTGCCCCTGTTTCTACGCCGCCTGGGGTTGAACTCGCGCCCACTCATGGGCTGGCAGCCCCCGCCCAGCGGAGTCCGCGTCGACCTGCTGCGCGGCCTAGGGCTGGGGGTGGCCATGCTGGCGCTGGTGACCGTTATACTGCTGCTGGGTGGGGTCCGCCAGCCACAGTCCACGGACCTGAGCTTAGGGCGTATCTTTTCAGCGCTTACTGGCGGCTTTGTCTCAGGTATCGCTGCGGGATTGCTAGAGGAGTTCTTCTTTCGCGGACCGTTGCAGGGCGGCATGCGCCGCAGCCTGCCCTTCTGGCCCAGCGCGCTGCTGATCGGCTTATTCTACGCCATGGTGCATTTTGTCCGTCCGACACCACTTCAAGGCCCCATTCTTGATATCCGCCACAGCCTGGGGATGTTTATCGGCGGCTTGGCGCATCTGCGCGAATTTCCGCTGTTTGCCGACAGTTTTTTCGCCTTGGTGGCGGCCGGAGTCTTTCTCAGTATGTTGCGCGAGCGTACCGGCTCGCTGGCCATGGCGGTTGGCACACATGCCGGTTGGATATTAATGATCCGCTTGTTAAAGCACACAACCCATATCAACCACAGCTCGCCCTGGATCGGTCTGATCGGCGATTACGACAACATTACCGGCTGGCTGGCGGCGTTCGTGATCGCGCTATTCAGTATCGGCTATTGGCTGAAACGTCCCCCGCCGGACGGTGCGGTTCGTGCCTCACCGCACCCCACCCCCATTCCCGCAGGGTACGGTGACGCGGGAACCGCCCCATCGACCGGCCCGGTGCCGTCCCGGCGCGGTGAGGCAGGCGGGGCTCAGGGCTGATCCACGCCGCGCTCGATCTCGCCCTGGCGGCGGAGTTCACGCTTGAGGATCTTGCCGGTGGCGTTCTTCGGCAGGGCCTCGCGCAGGATGAAGCGGCGCGGCACCTGGTGCGGGCCCAGGCGCTCGCGGCACCAGGCGCGCAGGGCGGCGCCATCCAGCCCGCTGTCGGGGCGCGGCACCAAATGGGCCACCACGATCTCGCCGTGGCTGGGATGCGGCTCGCCCACCACTGCGGCCTCGATCACGTCCGGGTGCTGGTAGAGCACCTCCTCGACCATACGCGGATAGACGTTCATGCCGTTGACGATGATCATGTCCTTGATCCGGTCGACCATGAAGAAATAACCGTCGCTGTCGCGATAGCCCAGGTCGCCGGTGCGGAACCAGTCGCCGAAGAAGCTCTCGGCGGTGGCCTCGGGCAGGCGCCAGTAGCCGCGCATCACGCTCGGTCCGCGCACGCAGATCTCGCCCATCTCGCCGTCGGGCAGGGGCCGGCCCTGCCCGTCCATGATGCGCATCTCCACCCCCGGCACCGGCAGCCCCACCGAGCCGGGCTTGCGCGGCCCCCGCGGCGGGTTGACGCAGGTCACCGGCGAGCATTCGGTCGGCCCGTCGCCCTCCAGCACCGGAAAGCCGAAACGGGCCTCGAAACGCTCCAGCAGTTCCACCGGCATGGCCGCGCCGCCGGCCACGCCCAGGCGCACCGTGGCCCACTGCGCAGCCTGGGCGTCCGGCAGGCGCGAGATCAGGTTGTACATCGAGGGCACGCCCAGGAACACGGTCGCGCCGCTGGCCGCGATGTACTCGCTGACCAGGCCCGGCTCGAAGCGCGGCACCGGCACCAGGCTCAGGCCGTTCAGGGCCGGGGTCAGCATGCCCACGGTGGCGGCGAAGGCGTGAAACATGGGCAGCACCACCAGCAGGCGATCCTCGCCCGGGCGCAGCGCCAGGGCCTGGCACACGCTGCGGGTGTTGGTGACCAGGTTGTGGTGGCTCAGCATGGCGCCCTTGGGCCGCCCGGTGGTGCCGGAGGTGTAGAGGATGGCCGCCAGATCCTGTTCGGCGTCCAGGGGCGGCGGGTCCAGCGCCTCCGCGCG
>JALVTT010000105.1 GCA_027024025.1 Sedimenticola sp. | reverse complement strand
CCCCAATAGGCCGCCGGCGGCCTATTGGGGCGTCACCCTGCTGGTGGCGCTCGCCGGTATCGGCATCTGCGGCTGGTCGTCGCGCCAGCTCGGGGTGCACGATCACCCCGGCATCGTCTGGGACGAGATCGCCGGTTACCTGGTGACCATGGCCTGGGCGCCGGCCGGGGCGTTCTGGGTGGTGGCCGGCTTCGTGCTGTTCCGCCTGTTCGACATCCTCAAGCCCTGGCCCATCGGCTGGCTGGACCGCCGTCTCGGCGGCGGCCTGGGGATCATGCTGGACGACATCCTGGCGGGCCTGGCGGCGCTGGCCTGTCTGCAGGGGCTGTCATGGTTTTTCTCCGCGGCCTGAGCTATAAACGGGGCATGAAAACGACTTGCACGCCGCTTCGAGGACTTCTGCTGTGCGCCTGTCTGCTGGGCCTGACGGGCGCCGCCCCGGCCGCCCAGGTGCGGGTGCTGGCGCTGTTCCCCGGCAAGGCCATGCTGGAGGTGGACGGCCAGCGCAAGGTGCTGGGCGCGGGACAGCGTTTTCATGGTGTCGAGCTGCTGGAGGCCAATCCGCGCCGGGCGCGCGTGCGCATGGACGGGCGCACGGAATGGCTGCGCCCGGGCGGGGCGGTGGGCACCCACTATGTGCGCGCCGTGCACCGCGAGATGCGCCTGCTGCGCAGCGGAGACGGTTTTTTCGCGGACGGTCTGATCAACGGCCGGCCGGTGCACATGCTGGTGGATACCGGCGCGACCACGGTGGCGATGAGCGAGCGGCATGCCCGGACCCTGGGCGTGCCCTACAAGCAGCGGGGCCGGCCGGCGCTGGCGCACACCGCCTCGGGGACCTCGCGCGCCTATGCGGTGACCCTGGATTCAGTGCGTCTGAACGGGCAGGACTTCCATGACGTGCAGGCCCTGGTGATCGAGGGCGACAGCCCCCAGCATGTGCTGCTGGGCATGAACGTGCTCAGCCGTTTCGACATCGATCACCGCAGCAATCTGATGATCCTGCGGGCCAAGTAGGCAGGGCGCGGCTCAGGCCTGTTCCGCTTCCTTGTCGCGCTCGATCAGGGCGTAGGCCGAGTGGTTGTGGATGGACTCGAAGTTCTCCGACTCCACCACGTAGGCGCAGACCCGGTCGTCGGCATTGAGGCGCGCGGCCACGTCGCGCACCATGTCCTCGACGAACTTGGGATTGTCGTAGGCGCGTTCGGTGACGTGTTTCTCGTCCGGGCGCTTGAGCAGGCCGAACAGCTCGCAGGAGGCCTCCTGCTCCACCATCTCGATGATCTCCTCGATCCAGATGAACTTGCAGGTGCGCACCGTGACCGTGACGTGCGAACGCTGGTTGTGCGCGCCGTAGTCGGAGATGGACTTGGAGCAGGGGCACAGGCTGGTCACCGGCACCACGACCTTGATGTACATGCTCGGCTTGCCGTCCTTGATCTCGCCGATCAGGCTCACCTCGTAGTCCATCAGGCTTTTGACCCCCGATACCGGCGCGGTCTTGTTGATGAAATACGGGAAGCTCATCTCGATGTGGCCCTGCTCGGACTCCAGGCGATCGGCCATCTCGACCAGCATCTGCTTGAAGGTGTCGACCGAGATCTCGCGCTCGTGGGCGTTGAGGATCTCCACGAAGCGCGACATGTGCGTGCCCTTGAAGTTGTGCGGCAGGTACACGTACATGTTGAAGTTCGCGATGGTGTGCTGCTCGCCCTCGGTGCGGTCGCTGACGCGCACCGGATGGCGGATGTCCTTGATCCCCACCTTGTTGATGGCGATGTGACGGGTGTCGACCGAGGACTGTACGTCTTCGATCTCGGCGGGATTAACGGGCTTGGAAGCTGCGGTCATGATGTCCGGCGGGGATGCCGCCTCCTGGCTGGCCTGTGGCGTCAAAGTTGAGTGGATTGCTGGGAATTATACCCCGCCGCGTCATCCCCGGCCAATGACGCCGTCCGCAATAAACCCCACAGTCCTTGGCGCCATTACGGGAAGGCCCAGGCCGTGGGGCGGTCCAACATCCAGGGGCGCGCCCCGCCTCAGCGATACCGGATCCTGATCCGCTTGCGATCGTCGATGTGGGTAAAGGCGATCTCCACGCGCGGGCGCTCGAAATAGCCGTTGCCGGCGGTGTTGAAGTGCATGCCGGTGCCGATCTCCATCATCACCGCGGCCTTGTCCGAGTCGTCGAAGCGCGACACGAAGGCCATGTGGTATTCATAGATGCCCCTGGCGAGCAGCAGCCCGGGGGCGTCCGAGGCCGAGTAGCAGACCCCGTGGGCCATCAACACCGTGCGGGCCTTCTCCAGCCGCTCGACGGTGCCCCGGTCGTTGAAGGTGGCGGCGATACGCACGTCCCAGCCGTGCATGCGGTCGCGGTCCCAGCGGCGGATGCTCTCGATCTCGCAGGTCAGGTCGAGGCGGCCGTTGCGCGGCGCCGGCGCGTCCTTGGGCCGGGATGGGCTGCCTGTGACCCGCATCGCCGGATATTCCGGGGTCAGCACCCTGACCTGGATGTCGTACGGCCGTACCCGTTTGGCCGGTTTGTAGAACAGGGGCACCTTGTCCATGTGGGCGTCGATGTCGACGCTGGCATGGTTGACGGGCTGGCTGAACCTCAGGCGCTGGCGCAGGGTGCGCCGGGGCCGGGTGGGGTAGTGGGGCTGGTGCTCCAGATACTGCTGGCGCCACACGTCCTCGGCGTCCCAGGGGCCGAACTCGTTCATCATGCCCCAGGGCGAGAGGACGCTCTTGGCCGCCGCCGGCCCGGAGAACAGCGCCGTAACCAGCAGAATCAGGCCTGTCTGTTTCAGTTTCATGGCGGTGTCCTCCATCGGTTGCGCCGGCTGCCTACTCGTCCAGGGTCGCCGATTCGATCACGATCGGCTCCACCGGCACGTCGGAATGCCCGGCGCGGTTGGTGGTCTCGACATCCTTGATGCGGTTGACCACGTCCATGCCCTCGACCACCCGGCCGAACACGCAATAGCCCCAACCGTCCTGCCCGGGGTAGTCCAGGAACTTGTTGTCGGCGACGTTGATGAAGAACTGGGCGGTCGCCGAGTGCGGTTGCATGGTGCGCGCCATGGCAATGGTGCCGGGCGCGTTGCTCAGGCCGTTGTTGGCCTCGTTCTCGATCGGCTCGCGGGTGGCCTTCTGCATCATGTCGGGCATGAAGCCGCCGCCCTGGATCATGAAATTGCCGATCACCCGGTGGAAGATGGTGCCGTCGTAATGGCCGTCGCGCACGTACTGCTCGAAGTTCTCGCAGGTCTTGGGGGCGGCCTGGTGGTCCAGTTCGAGCACGATATCGCCAAGGCTGGTCTTCAGGGTGATCATGGTTTTTCCTCGATTCGGGTAATGGATTGGATGATGACGGGCTTCACCGGCACGTCGGAGCGGCCGTTCTTGTAGGTGGTCTTGACCGAGGCGATGGCGTCGACCACGTCCATGCCGTCGATGACCTTGCCGAACACGGCATAGCCCCAGCCGTCGAAGCTCGGGTAGTCGAGATTCGGGTTGTCGCGGTGGTTGATGAAGAACTGCGCGGTGGCCGAATGGGGGTCGCGGGTGCGCGCCATGGCGATGCTGCCGCGCACGTTCTTGAGGCCGTTCTTGGCCTCGTTCTCGACCGGCTCGTGGGTCGCTTTCTTCTGCAGGTCGGGGGTCAGGCCGCCGCCCTGGATCATGAAGTTGCGGATCACCCGGTGAAACACGGTGCCGTCGTAGAAGCCCTCGTCCACGTAACGCAGGAAGTTGGCCACCGTCCTGGGGGCCTTGTCCGGGTCCAGGGCCAGGGTGATGTCGCCCATGCTGGTCTTCATCAGGATCTTGACGGGGGCGGCATGGGCGAGGCCGGTCAGCATGACCAGCAGGCACAGGGCGAGCAGCTTCTTCGGCATGGCGGTTCCTTGTCGTGAGGTGGTGGTTTCGTTGTGGCTGGCAGTGTACCGGCTGCGGCGCCGCGTAGAAAGCCGGTGAGCATTGCGGGAATCCGGTAAAATCCCGATCTTTGCCCCGTGCGGAAGACCCAAGATGCTCTCGATCCACAACGACCTCACCGGCAGCAAGGAACCCTTCGAGCCCCTGGAAGCGGGGCGGGTGCGCATGTATGTCTGCGGCATGACGGTGTACGACCTCTGCCACCTCGGCCACGGGCGGGTGATGGTGGTGTTCGACGTGGTCTACCGCTACCTCAAGGCCCTGGGCTTCGATGTGACCTATGTGCGCAACATCACCGACATCGACGACAAGATCATCGCCCGCGCCAACGAGCGCGGCGAGCCCTTCCACGCCCTGACCGAGCGCTACATCGCGGCCATGCACGAGGACGCGGGGGCGCTGGGGGTGCTGCCGCCCGACCTGGAACCGCGCGCCACCGAGCACCTGCCGGAGATCATCGACATGATCGAACGCCTGATCGCGCGCGGCCATGCCTATGTGGCGGACAATGGCGACGTGTATTACGACGTGCGCAGCTTCCCCGACTACGGGCGGCTCTCGGGCAAGTCCATCGACGACCTGGAGGCGGGCGCGCGGGTGGCGCCCGGCGAGGCCAAGCGCGACCCCCTGGACTTCGCCCTGTGGAAGGCGGCCAAGCCGGGCGAGCCGGCCTGGGACTCGCCCTGGGGGCGCGGCCGCCCCGGCTGGCACATCGAATGCTCGGCCATGTCCACCCAGGCCCTGGGCGACACCTTCGACATCCACGGCGGTGGCGCGGACCTGACCTTCCCGCACCACGAGAACGAGATCGCCCAGTCCGAGGGCGCGACCGGCCATCCCTTCGTCAAATACTGGATGCACAACGGTTTCGTGCGCATCAATGACGAGAAGATGTCCAAGTCCCTGGGCAATTTCTTCACCATCCGCGAGATCCTCGGGCGCTACCAGCCGGAGGAGGTGCGTTACTTCATCCTCACCAGCCATTACCGCAGCCCGCTCAACTACGACGACGAGCACCTGGACAATGCGCGCGCGGCCCTGACCCGTTTCTACACCGCGCTGCGCGATCTGCCGGAGAGCGAGCCGGCCGGGGCGGAGGATTTCGAGGCGCGTTTCCACGCCGCCATGCAGGACGACTTCAATACCCCGGGCGCGCTGGCGGTGATGTTCGATCTGGTGCGCGAACTCAACCGCGTGCGCCCTGGCGACATCCAGGCGGCCGCCGGGCTGGGCGCGGCGTTGCGCCGGATGGGCGCGGTGCTGGGCATTCTGCAGCAGGCGCCGGAGGCCTATCTGCGCGGCGGCGCCCAGGCGGACGGGCTGTCCGACGCCGAGATCGAGGCCCTGATCGCGCAGCGCGCCCAGGCCAAGGCGGACAGGAACTGGGCCGAGGCCGACCGCATCCGCGATCAGTTGCAGGACGCCGGCGTCGTCCTCGAGGACGGCCCGCAGGGCACCACCTGGCGCCGGGGGTGAGGGCATGAGCGGGACAGACGCGCCGAAACCGGTGTTTCGGGTCTTCTATCGCGACTATGTCAACGATGTGTCCATCTCCTCGGCCAGGCCCGAGTCGCTGGCGGCCGAGCGCATCGCGCCGCTGGCCGAGACCGTGCTGCAGCACGCGGACAACTTCATCGGTGTGGTGGACGCCAACGAGCTGGTGCTGCAGCTCTATCTGGACGACGACGAATCCTCGGTGTTCCTCGAACTGCTGTATCCCGAGGGGCAGGGCATGCTGCGCCTGAACCTGCCCTGGGAGCAGGCCGTGGCCGTGCTCAGGGATCTGCCCGAGGCCTTCGACGAGGGCCTGCTGCCCGGGGCCCAGTTCATCAGCTGAGCGCGCGCCCGGTGCGCCGTTCCGGCAGCCGGGCGAAGAACTCGTCCCAGGGCATGGGACGGGCGAACAGGAATCCCTGAAAACTGGTGCAGCCCTGGGCGACCAGGAAGTCCGCCTGCTCGCGCGTCTCCACCCCCTCGGCGATCACGTCCAGCGCCAGGTGACCGGCCATGTCGATGATGGTGGTGACGATGCGCGCGTCGCCGGCGTGGGCCGGCAGGCGGTCGACGAAGGACTTGTCGATCTTGAGCGTGTGCAGCGGCAGGCGCTGCAGATAGCGCAGCGAGGAATAGCCGGTGCCGAAGTCGTCGATGGAGAATTGCACGCCCAGGCGGCGCAGTTCCTCGATCACCGCAGTGGCCTGGTTGTAATCCTCCAGCAGCACCCGCTCGGTGATCTCCAGCTCCAGCAGTTCCGGGGCGATGGCGTGCTCCATGCAGCGGTGCTGCAGCTCGGAGGAGAAGCGCGGGTTGAGCAGCAGATCGGCGGTGATGTTGAGCGAAAGCTGGGGCAGGGGGTCGCCCGAGGCACGCTGCTGCGCGGCCAGACCCTGGATGGTGTGCGCGATCACCCACTGGTCGATATCGTCGATCAGGCCGGAGGTCTCGGCCACCGGGATGAAGTTGCCCGGCAGCAGCAGGCCGCGCTGCGGATGCTGCCAGCGCACCAGCACCTCGCCGCCGACCCAGTGGCCGTCCCGGTCCACGCGTGGCTGCACGTACAGGCGCAGCTGGTCCTCGCCCAGCGCCACGCGCAGCTCGCGCTGTATGGTCAGGCGCGATTCGGCGATCTCCTGCAGCTCCGGCGAGAAGAAGCAGGTCTGGTTGCGCCCGGCCTCCTTGGCCTTGTAGAGCGCGATATCGGCGCGCTTGAGCAGTTCCTCCACATCGCTGCCGTCGTCCGGATACAGCACGATGC
>JALVTT010000104.1 GCA_027024025.1 Sedimenticola sp. | reverse complement strand
AGAAAGGGGCGGTTGAAATGGAAACCGTCGGGATCGAAGGGCTGGAACAGACGTTCCACCCGGGCATCGGCCATGCGCGGCGGACGCAGCGCCCGCAGCAGATTGAACTGGAGCCGGAAATCACCGCTGTCGCGGGATGCCGTCGGCGGCAGGGCGTCCAGGCCCAGCGCCATGAGCTTGAGAAACACCAGGACATCATCCGGGGCGTCCGCCGGCTGACGGCCCGCGGCCAGGGTCTCGCGCATCGCCTGCGCCAACCGGGCGAAACGCGCCGCCAGGGCCTCGCTCAGCAGGGGGTAGGGCCGGGCGTCGTGATTGGCATTGGCCAGAACCAGGATGAACACCCCCAGCCCCGGATGATGCGCCAGCATCCGCTCCAGACCCTCGGCGAAGGTCTGGCGCAGGACGGCCTCGTCGCGGTACAGCGCCGGCAGTTCAGTCATGTCGCTGCGTCCGCCCCGGCGGCTCCGGCACCGGATCCACCCCGCCCTCGTGCCAGGGGTGGCAGCGCGAGACCCGCCGGATACCCATCCAGACGCCGCGCAACGGCCCCCACTTCTCCATCGCCTCGATAGTGTAGGCGGAGCAGCTGGGATAATAGCGACAGTTGTGCCCCAGGAAGGGACTGATCAGGAGCTGGTAGCCCCGCACCAGGGCGATCAGAAAACGTTTCATGCGCCCATTCTACCGCCAATTCCGCCATCGCATCGCCCGGTTCGGACTGGGACGGGGCGCGAGCAGCCACTAGAATACAATGATGAACGGCAGCCTCTACCTCTTTCCCGGCGACCCGCTGCAGGCCCCCGACACCCGGGCCGTGCTGGCGGCCCTGGCCGAACTGCGCCTGCCGGGCACCCTGCTTTCGGAGGCGCCGCGCAAACAGGTGTTCAGCGCCGGCGAGGGCTTTGCCCGGCACGTGGTCTATGCCGGCTGCTCGCCCTATCTGCGCTTCGAGCCCGAAGGGCCGCACGACCGCGATTTCTGCCACCTGGCACTCCTGGGGCCCTACGAGACACCCAGATTGCTGACCGGGGAAAACACCGTGCGGCCGCGCTGCCCGCACTGCCGCGGCCGTCTGCCCGACTGGCAGCAGGCGCTGCACGCGGCGCGTCTGCCCTGCCCCGCCTGTGGCCGGGAGGTGGACGACTGGGCATGGGACTGGCGTCAGCACGCGGCGCGCGGGCGGGTCTTCGTGGAACTGCGCAATGTGTTCCCCGGCGAGGCCTCGCCCAGCGACCAGCTGCTGAGCCGCCTGCAGGAGCAGACCGGGATGGCATGGAGCCACGCCTGGGCGGGCATGAGCCCCGAGCCCTGAACCCGGATCAGGATTCGGCCAGCACGCAGCGGTTCTTGCCCCGCTGCTTGGCCTGATACATGGCCTGATCGGCGCGCTCGAACAACTGTTCGAAATCCTCGCCCTTGCGCGCCAACGCCACACCCGCGGAAAAGGTGATGCGTACCGGCTTGTTGTGCGAGTGCATGCCGGCGTTCTCGACCTGGCGGCGCATCAGCTCGGCCACCTTGAGCGCTGATTCGGCGTCCGCCCCGGGCAGCAGGGCCACGAACTCCTCGCCGCCGTAGCGGGCGATGAAATCGGTCTCGCGCAGGCTCTCGGCCAGGATCTTGCCGATCAGGCTCAGGGCCCGGTCACCGGCCTTGTGGCCGAACACATCGTTGATCTGCTTGAAGTCGTCGATATCGAACACCGCCAGCGCCAGCGGGGTGCCGAAACGGCGCTGACGCGCCAGCTCCTCCGCGGCGCGGGCCTCCAGGGCGCGCCGGTTGGGCAGCTGGGTCAGGGGATCGCGCAGGGCCGCCTGACGGCTCTCCTCCACCTGGCGGCGCAGCTCGAAGGTCTCCTGCTCCAGCGCCCTGAGCTGCTTCTGCAGCAGGCCCGCCTGCTGCTCGGTCTGGATGCTGCGTTCGGCCTCGCTCTTGAGGTGGGTGCTGACATGCCGCTGGATGCTGTCGAGCACGCCCAGGACCTGGTCGCGCAGCTGTTGCAGATCCTGCTCGCCCTGCATGCGCCGTGACAGGCCGCCGACCTCGTCGCTGACCGCGCGGCCCAGGCGCACGCCGCTCTCGCGCGAGGCCCGCCGGCGTTCGCTGTCGCCCTGCATATAGCTGTCGATGGCCTCCAGGCGCTCGGTCAGCTGGGCCAGGAAGCTGCTGGAGGCCTCGGCGTCCTGATGGGCCCGGGTCAGGGCCGTGGCGGCCATGTCGCCGATCTGGCGCACCACCTCCACCCAGGCGTCCTGCGGGGCCTCGGGCTGCAGTTTGTCGCGCAGCGCCTCGGCGCGCGGGCGCAGATCCGCCGGCCACTGGATGGAGGCGATCACCTCGCGCAGGATCTCGTTGGGATGCCCGGCCTCGGGGCGGTGCAGCAGACGCCCCAGCAGCCCGCCGCCGCGACCGCCCTCGGCGCCCTTGTGTCCGGCGGCGCCGAACAGCAGGTCCGCCAGCTCGTCGAGCTGGGCGTCGGTGGCGCGGTCGGGGGCCTCGGCCAGGCGGCGCCACAGCTTGAGCGCGGCCTTGAGCTGGCTTCCCGAGAGCCGGGAGCGTTCCAGCAGGCTGTTGAGCAGATCGCCCCGGGCCCGGTCCTCCTGGGCCTTGATCAGGGCGTCGCCCAGCGCATCGGCCTGCTCGATCAGCTTGCCGGCCGAGCCCTCGCGGGCGGCCTTGCGCAGGCGCTTGAGGTGCGGATCGAGCAGGGCGTCCAGGCCGGTGGTGGCCACGCACAGGCGCGAGATCAGGCGCAACAGCGCGCGCTCGGCCTCCTGGTAGCGGGCCTCCTGCGCGTCCATCTGCTCGGCGATGCGCAGGTAGCGGTCTCTCCAGTCCCTGGGTTGCGTGCTCATGGCCGCCTCAGGCTGCGAGATCGATCCGTTCGGGCAAGAGCAGTTCGACACTCACCGGCAGATGGTCGCTCAGCGGATAGTCCAGGACCCGCGCGTTGCGCACCTGCAGGTCGTTCGAGACCAGGATGTGGTCGATACGACGCACCGGCCGCCAGCTGGGGAAGGTCGGCTTGCTGCAGGCCGGTTCCTTGAGACCGTTGTGGTCGACGAAATGACGGAACTCGCGCGCGTCGCAACTGGTGTTCATATCGCCCATGATCACCACATGACGGGCGTCGGAGAACAGATCGGTGATGAAGTCGAACTGGCGCCGGCGCATGCGCCGGCTGAGGGCCAGATGCAGGGTACAGACATACAGGGCGTCCGGGCCCTGGCCGAACTTCAGCACCATGGCCCCGCGGCCGTTGCCCGGAGGCAGGCGGTAGCGCCCCACCCAGCCGGGTTCCACGCGGCTGAGCACGCCGTTGCTGTTCTGCGCGATCATGCCGATGTCACGATTGACCTGGCGGTACCAGTAGGGATAGCCGGCCCGGTTGGCCAGGTACTCGGTCATGTCCAGAAAGCCGCTGCGCAGGCTGCCAGAGTCCACCTCCTGCAGGGCCACCAGGTCGTAACCGCGCAGCATGCGCGCGATCAGATCCAGATTGTGGATGCGCTGGCGGCTGGGCAGGACATGGCGCCAGCCCTTGGTCAGATAGTCCCGATACTGATTGGTGTCGATACCGGCCTGGATGTTGTAACTGAGCAGGCGCAGCCCCCGCGGGGTTCCCTTCCCGGCTGTCGTGTCATCCGCTCTGAGCCGCGCTTGCTCTGTCATGCCTGTCCCCTGGTCAGTTGGCGTTTTTCCTGCGCGCCTCGCGAACGCGCTCCACCAGGAAATCGGCCAGCTCGGTCATTTCTTTAAAATTGGCCACCCGCTTGCTCTTGTAGCGCCCGTCGATCACCAAGGCCGGCACGCCGCGCACGCCGTAACGGCGCAGCAGGGCAGCGGCGCGGTTGCTCTTGGCCGCCACCGCGAAGGACTGCATGGCCGCGCGGAACTTGTCCATGTCCACCCCCTGGGCGGCCAGGAAGGCATCCAGCGCGTCCCGGGTGCGCAGGCGGTTGTGCTTCTCGTGGATCTCGTTGAAGAAGGCGTCGCTGACGCGGTCCAGCTCGCCGATCGCCTGCAGCGCGTAGAAGGCCTTGGCGTGCATATTGGCGCTGCCGCCGAACATGGCGGGCACGCGCACGAACTTCACATCCTCGGGCTTGTGCTTCAGCCATTCCTTGACGAAGGGCTCGAAGTGGTAGCAGTGCGGACAGCTCCACATGAAGAATTCGTTGACCTCGATCGGGTCGCCCGGCTTGCCCATCTCGGGCTGCGGCTGGATCAGCTCATAGGCCGTGCCCTCCTCGAAGCGGCTCTCGCCCGCCTGGACCGCGCCGACCAGCAGGCCCAGCGCCAATACACTACCAATCAGTTTCACTGCGTTTCTCCGTTGTCTGTTGTTCAAGCGTAGTCAGTAGACTGGCCCGGATGCCTCCTGGTTCCAAGGCTGGCACAGCTTTCCCGGTCTTGCCAGCGCATTAACCGAAAAAGGCGGCCAAGGCCGCCTTTTTCATTCGTCACCGGGTCACGACGTCCTCAGTGCAGGCCCTGCACATACTGGGCCACGGCCTCGATCTCGGCGTCGCTCAGCTTGGCGGCCACGCCGCGCATCATGTCGCCCGGATCGTTGCTGCGCTTGCCGGCGCGGAAGTCCTTGAGCTGCTTGACCACATAGGCAGCGTGCTGGCCGGACAGGCGCGGGAACTTGGCCTGCGGATTGCCGGCGCCGGTCGGGCCGTGGCAGCCCGCGCAGGCGGCCACGCCGTTGGCGGCATTGCCGGCCCGGTACAGGGCCTGCCCCATGGCCACCTTGTCGGCCGCCGCCTCGCCCAGCTTGGTGGTCTGACTGGCGAAATAGGCCGCGACATTGGCCACGTCGGCGTCACCCAGGGTGGCGGCCATGGCGGTCATGGTGGCGTCCTTGCGCTTGCCGCTCTTGAAGTCCATCAGTTGCTTGACCAGGTAGCTCTCGTGCTGGCCGGCCAGCTTGGGGAAGTTGGGCGCCACGCTGTTGCCATCCGCGCCGTGACAGGTCACGCAGGCCGCCGCGCGCGCCTTGCCCGCGGCCGCGTCACCCGCCATGGCCGGCAGGGCGGCAACCGAAGAAATCAATGAAACAGCAAGCAGTACTTTTTTCATGGTGTTGATCCAAAAAGCCTAAAGTCCAAAATTCAGGGGCCAATTATAAGGAAACTCTGATCAAGCTGCCAAAACTTTCCTGAGCCTGGCGCAGCTTATTGTTTTAACTTGGATTATTGTCTGGAAGGCGGCTATTTGAGGGTGGCCACGTAGGCCGCCACGTTGTCGATGTCCATCTCGTCCAGGCCCGAGACCATGGCCTGCATGGTGGCGCTCTGGCGCCTGCCGGACTTGAAGGCCCGCAGCTGCTCGGCGATATAGGCCGCGTCCTTGCCCGCGAGCTGGGGATAGCCCAGGGCCGCGTTGCCCAGGCCGTCCGGGCCGTGGCAGCCCGCGCACACCACGAACCGGGCCTTGCCGGCCACCGGGTCGCCGGCCAGCGCGGGTTGCGCCGCCAGCCCCAGCAGAGACAGGAAAAACATTGTGTGCTTCATGTCGCGTCTTCTCAGTGCCTGATTACAAAGGTGTCCACCACGCGGTAGCGCTTTCCCCGGAGCCGCAGATCCAGGGTCGCGTGCCACTGCATCTGCCTTCGACTGCAGATGGGGATGATAGTTTCCCCGCCCCAGCGCCCTTCCCCGGTGCGCTTGAGCGGCACCTGGACCACGCCCATGTTCATGTTCACCCCGGTCATCTGCAGGCCCTCGGGCCGCGCCGCGGAACCGCGCAGCTGCAGGCGCACGCGGATCGGCTTCATGGGCGGGACCGGGTGCGCGGCGAAGCCCAGCACCAGCCGGCCGCCGTCCGGCAGCGCATGGGTGCAGTCGTGCAGGGTCAGATCGCAGGGGCTGCCCGGGTTGAGCGGATGCGCCTGCTGCCGCGACTGCCAGTAGCGCGCGCCCCAGTAACCGGCCGCGGCCATCACGCCAATCAATACCACCGATAGCAAAGACCGCATGCCCCTACTCCTGCTGCCTGTCGGGGCACAGGATCGCAACCCCGCCGGCACAGGTCAAATCCTCAGTCGCCGCCCGGGAAGGCCCCGGCGTAGCGCGAGATCCATTCGCCGGCCGCCTCCTCGCTGCTCAGTTCACGTCCCTCCTCGCGCTGTACCTGTTCCCGGTAGGCCTCGATATGGCACAGCTGCTCCACCATGCGCACGGTGAAGCCGGTATCCGCGTCCTGGAAGCTGACCCCGATCTCATAACCCGAGCCCGATTGCAGGCCGCGGCACCAGGTCACCCGGGCATCGACCTCGAACTCGCGTTCCGGCAGCGGGATGGACAGGCGCACCGACTGGCCGGGCTGCATGGGCCGCTCCGATTCGAAACACAGCCCGGCATAGCCGATGTTGCGCAGCCGCTCGCGGCTCGGCGCCTCTCCCGGGTGGACCGTGCAGCGCAGGGGCACGCCGCTGGGATGGCGGATGAAACGGCGCGGCCCCTCGGCCGCGGGCGGACAGGCGAGCATGGTCTTTTCCCCGGCACTCAGCTCGCGCCACTGACCGGGCCCCAGCCCCGGATCCAGGCGCAGTCCGCCCACCGCCTCGCGATGCAGGCTCAGCACCCGGTTGCCCAGCGCGGCGAACATGCGCCGCACCTGGTGATAGCGTCCTTCGTGCAGGGTGACCCGGGCGGTGCGCGCCGCGCACCGCCAGGGTCACCCTGCACGAAGGACGCTATCACCAGGTGCGGCGCATGTT
>JALVTT010000103.1 GCA_027024025.1 Sedimenticola sp. | reverse complement strand
TGTCTTGCTGTATGTCGGGACCGCGCATCGCCAATATCACCGTATCGATACGTTCAGGTTGATCTTGCGGAAATCTGGGGGTTTTTCAACAGCCTGCTAAGGCGTAATCGGTCAGCATCGGAGACCTTTGGCAGGTTTTCATGTACCACACCAAAATCGTTTAAATGTTCAACGGTAATAATCGGAGTGCCGTCTTGCACATAATCGCTTTCATGTAAGGCGGAGCCAAATGGTCCAGTTTTAACGTCGGCTATTTCTGCCACAAGATAGACCCCCCAATCCTTCGGAATCACCCCCACCTCGGTCCGCTTGTACCCCGGCGGCACCTCCTGCTCCACCTTCAGCACATAGCTTCCCGCCGCATCCCTGACTTCCATCGCCTCGCTGCTCACGCCTCGGCCCTCCATTCCAGCCCCATCCGGCGCAGGTGTTCGTCCACCTTCGCCTGCAGGCTCTCCACCTCTTGCATGATTGCCGGCAGCGGCTCGGCGTAGCGTTCCTCCAGTTCCCGGATGCGGGTGGCGAGCTGCTGGGTGACACGCTCGATCTCACCCTGCACGGCCTGTTCGAGGGCGGCGAGCCATTTGTCGTCCACCACCAGTTCCTTGATCTCGGCCTCGGTGAGTTTGGCGTAGTGCTTCAATACCGCCTCGTCGCGGGCCTTGATGGCGTCTTTGAGCTTCTTGTTGGCGGCGGCCTCGGCGTCGATGAGCTTCTGGCACTGTTGCAGGGCCTGGCGTTCGTCGTCGAACTCAGGGTTGCCCCTGATCTCCGCAAGGCGGGCCTTGAGGCTGGACTTGGTGATCTTGCCCTTGTCGGTTTTGGCCTCTTCCAGCAGGCCTTCCTCGCCGGAATGCTCTTCGATGAAACGCTCCAGTTCCTGCGCGGCGGCGTCGGCCTCCGCCTGGAGCTGATCGATGTGCTTCTGCTCGTCGGCGAAGTAGCGGGCGACGATGAGCGCCGGGGGGATGAGGTCGGTCTTGTATTTCTTCCGGCCGATGGTGAGGTCCGGGGTCTCCTTGTGCTTCTGGCCCTTCTCGGCCACCAGTTCGCGGGGCTTGGCAGCAGCCTTCCAGCCGTCCTGGACGATGGCGTAGACATCGTCTTGCATGGTCTCGGCCCAGTAGTCCATGAGGTGCTGGTAGACGGCGTAGGGGTCGATGAGCGGCGCGCCCTTGAACTGTTCGAGCAGGGCCTCGGAGAGTTCGTGGATGAGCACCTTGGGGTCGGTGGCGGCAATCAGGCCCATGAGGCCGGGCCGGTGCGGGTCGCGCCAGGCGCGGAAGCGTTCGAGGATGCGCTCGCGGAAAGTGGCGAACTCGGGGTGTTCGAGGATGGTGGGTTTGACCTGGGTGGGTTCGATGGCGGGGAAAGAGTAGCCGGGCCGGGGTTTCGCCCTCACCCCCGGCCCCTCTCCCAGAGGGAGAGGGGAGAATAATGTGTGGCGCAGGGTCGGGAAGACCTGCCAGTAGTCCCGCAGGGCATCGATGTCGCGGTTGGGGATACCACCGTTCAAGTGGGCATCGAGGTCGTG
>JALVTT010000102.1 GCA_027024025.1 Sedimenticola sp. | reverse complement strand
CCCTGGTCGTTGACCTGGATCTGCAGGCGCATCACGTCGCCACAGGCCGGCGCGCCCACCATCCCGGTACCCACGTTGTCCGCATCCTTGTCCAGGGTGCCCACATTGCGTGGATTCTCGTAGTGATCGATAACCTTGTCGCTGTAAGCCATGACATTACTCCCGGTTTGCTGGCCGCTCAGGCGGCGCGATGGGCGAGTTCGAGCAGCTTGGCCGCCTTGACGTCACCCGCCTTGGCGCCGCGCTCCAGCCCGCGCCGGACCAGGTCGGCAAGGGTGATATCGGTCAGGAACTGGTAGATCTGCTGGCTCAGATCCTCCCACAAGGCGTGGGTCATGCCGCGCTGCGAGTCGGCCGTGGCCGGGCGCGGGTTGCAGCGGGTGAACTCCACCCACTCGTCGACCGCGCAGATCACATCGGCAATCGAGATCTCGTCCGCCGGACGGCCCAGATAATAGCCGCCACCCGGGCCACGCACGCCACGCACCAGGCCCTTGTTGCGCAGGGCCGCGAACAGCTGTTCCAGGTAGGAGAGCGAGATCCCCTGATTCTCGGAGATATCGGCCAGCGTCACCGGCCCCTCGCCCCCGTTGAGCGCCAGATCCAGCATGGCGGTGACCGCGTAACGGCCTTTGGTTGAAAGTCTCATGAGTTTAGCCTCCGTATGACTGAGGGGCGTCCGGGTCCGGCCCGGCGCCTTGTTGGGCATTACCTCGGTAACCACTCAGACAGCTGGGCGGTCACCGAAGTGCCCTGTTTGTAGGCTGAATCCTATAGTAACCGAGTAAAACAGTCAAGCTTTATCCCGCATCGGCGCCAGGGTAAATACGGCACAGAGGCGGTTTTCCAAATTATTCCAATATATTACGGTGGGCTCTTGATGTTTTGCCTGAGGTGATCAGGCGCCCTGTTCGCTCAACAGGGCCTCCTGGCGGGGTGCGAAGCGGTAGCCGGTGAGGAGGCAGAAGGCCAGCCACTTGCCCACGAAGTCGTTGAGCCGCCATTTGTTGTCCAGGCCGGGGCGTTCATACAGGGTGGCGCTTGAGAGCACGGTGTCGGCCTGGCGCAGCTCGATCACCTCCAGCTGACGGGCATCGTGATAGGCGCGCAGCACCGCGTCCGGCTCCGGACGCCGGCCCTGCGCATGGGGAAAGTAGTAGGTCAGATGCAGCAGACTGGTATAGCGGGCGTGCTCCAGCACCTCCAGGTGCAGATCGGCGTGCCCGGCCACCGCGGCGCAGTGCGCGCCGCGCATCGCCCGCAACCCCGGCACCAGGCGCAGCAGCAGGCTGTAGTTCTGCTCGCACAGCGCCATCAGGCGCCCGACGCTGGGCCGGGTGTCCAGTGCCGCCAGCAGCTGAGGATGCCAGGTAGTCTGCATGGATCTCGCAAGGACGCCGACCGGGATGGCCGGCGCCCCGGCGCATTCAGGACTGCTCGGCGCCGCCCTGCTGGCTCTCCGCGATCTGACGGTGAACCTCGGCCATGTCCAGCTCGCCGGCCTTGGTGACCAGCTCGCGGAAGGCCGATTCGGGCAGCGCGCC
>JALVTT010000101.1 GCA_027024025.1 Sedimenticola sp. | reverse complement strand
AGACCATCCAACTCAACCGCCAGGCCCACAAGCCCGCGCCTGTCCATCCCTGGAAACGGCGCATGGCCTCCTCTCCTCCTGCAACCTGACGCCCAGAAGGGGACATTTCAGCTTGGGAGAAAAGGGGACATTTCAGAATTGGGTTGACACTACGCCTGCTCGAAGGCTTCAGCGGGGTGCTCCAGACCGACGGCCATGCCGGCTACAACAAAGTCTGCCGGGAACAGGGCGTTGCCCGTATCGGCTGCTGGGACCATGCACGACGCAAGTTCGTCGAGGCCGAACGCGCCGCGCTGGCTAAAAAGAAGGGCCAGAAGGTGAGCAAGGCCAGCGTGGCCATCGGCAAGATCCGCAAGCTGTACGCCATCGAGCAGCGCATCGAGCAGCTGCCGCCCGAAGAGAAGACCCGGCAACGCCAGGCCCTGGCCGGTCCCGTGCTCAAGGATCTCAAGGCCTGGCTGGATCACAACCTCACCCGGGTGCCGAAGGACAGTCTGACCTACAAGGCCATCGCCTACACCCTCAACCAGCGGGAACTGCTGACCGGCTACCTCGCCGACGGGCGGCTGCGCATCAGCAACGCCTTGGCCGAGAATGCCATCCGGTCCTTTGCCGTGGGCAGAAAAAACTGGTTGTTCGCCGACACCCCGCGCGGCGCCAGGGCCAGCGCCACCGTCTACAGCCTGATCGAGACAGCGAAGGCCAACGGTCTGGAACCGTTTGCCTACCTATGCCATGTGCTGCGGCACATCGGTGCGGCCGAGACGGTAGAACAGCTCGAGGCGCTGTTGCCGAGGCGGGTTGAGTCATCTGCCACAGCAGAGTAGAGTCGGCACCGACAGGGAATGTCATCAGCGGATAAGGAGCGTTCGCGCAGGTTCCCGTAAGGCCCCATTGGCAAGGATGCCGGTGGGGCCTTGTCGTCTCTCGGGGTCAAGTGTCAAGGGGTGGATACATTGGCGCTTACGTTGGAAGAGGATAGGCAGGCTGATTTCTGCAAAGGCTTTATAGGAAGCGTTTGGTAGGCGGTCCCTGAGTGTTCGTTGTCGAAATCAGCGACACCTGCCGGGGCGACGGTATGTTGGTAAGCGTCTGGCGCTTGGCGCTCAATAGTCGTCCCCGGCGGGTGCCTGTCCCGCCACCAAGTCTGGGAGAAAGGCTCAATGGCTGCGGACGGATCATCTATAAAAGGCGCTTAACTCAGACCGCTAACTCCCCCGTAATAGTTGACGCCTCCAACAAACCCTGGAAGGTGCAAAATGGCCAGGATCAAGGGGCCAAGAAAGGTTCGCTCGTAGAGCGAGGATTTCAAGGTGGCTGCGGTCAGCCTGAGTCGCCAGCCAACTGTGCGGGCGAGGGATGTGGCGGAGTGATGGACATGCATCCCCTCGCGCCTTCAACCATCATGCCGTCTGGCCCTGTCCGCCAGGCGCGTCAGAGTGGCTGCAACTCGGTTATCGGCCCTTCGTTCTTGGCGTCCACCTTGGCGTATAGGTTGTTGAGTGCGGCTTGCAGGGCCTCTTCCATGACCGGGTGGTAGAAGGGCATCTGCAGCAGTTCGCCCACGGTCATGCCTTTCTGGATGCACCAGGCCAGCAGGTGGCCCAGGTGTTCGCCGCGCACGGCGATCATTTCCGCGCCGAGCAGGCGGCCGCTGGCCTTGTCGGCGTATACGCGGATCAGTCCGCGGTTCTTGCCCATGATGAGGGCGCGGCCCACGGGGGCGATCGGCATCTCGCCGATGGCGGTGGTCTCGGGGTCCAGTTCGTCGTAGCGCATCCCGGTCTGCACGATGTTGGGGTCGAAGAATACGATGTTGAGCGGGGTCTTGCGGCGGAAGGCGCGGTTTTCGCCGGTGGCGGCGTTGTAGCCGGCGATGCGGCCTTCGTCGCCGGCCTCGTGCAGCAGGGGGCGTTCTCCGTCGGCGTCGCCGGCGATGTAGATGGGCAGGTCGCCGATCTGCATGGTGTTGCGGTCGAACACGGGCATGCCGCGTTCATCCAGCGGCACGCCGGCGGCCTCCAGGTTCAGGCGTTCCAGGTTGGGGGTGCGGCCCAGGCTGGCGAACACCTTGTCCACCACCACGCTGCGCTCGCCCGCGCGGACGCGGATGCGCCCGTCCTCGGCGCGTTCCAGTTCGGCCCCGGCGCCCAGCCACAGCGGCATCTCCTTGCCCACGATGTCGATGGCCTGTTTCGCCACCTCGGGGTCGCTGATGCCGCCGATGGTCTCGGCCATGTCGATGCCGGTCACTTCCACGCCCATGCGCGCCATGGTGTGCCCGATCTCCAGGCCGATCACGCCCAGGCCGATGACCGCGGCGGACATGGGCAGGGCCTCCAGTTCGAAGAACTCGTCGGTGGTGATGATGTCGTCGCGGAAGGCCTCCCAGGCGGCGGGCACCACCGGGCGCGAGCCGGTGGCGATGACGATGGCCTTGGCGCGGATGCGCTGGCCGTCGTCGGTCTCGAGCAGGTCCGGTTCGACGAAGTGGGCATAGCTCTCGATCAGCATGCCTTCGGGGAAGTTGTCGGAGCTGTTCGACAGCACCCGGTCGACGAAGTTGTCCCGCAGGTCGCGCACGTGCTCCATGGCCTCGGCGGTGTCGAGCTTGAGGTGTTCGCCGCCTTCCAGGCCGTAGCGCGGAAAGACCTGACGCCGGTGGAAGTCCTCGGCGATCTGGATCGCCGCCTTGGAGGGCATGCAGCCGATGCGGGCGCAGGTGGTGCCCAGTTCGCCGCCGTCGATCATGACCACACTCTTGCCGCTGGGACGGACCTTGCTGAGGGCGTACAGGCCGGCGCTGCCGCATCCGATGATGGCTACATCCACTTGACGTTCTTGTTGCACGGGGGACTCCTGTTCAAGGGGTATTCGGTGAATGGGCGGGATTCTATCAGACCGGGAACAGACGCCCCGGGTTGAGTATGCCGCGCGGATCGAAGCGTTCCTTGAGGCGGCGATGCAGGGCCAGCAGGCCGGGATCGAGCGCCTGGAAGGGCGCTTGTTCGCCGCTGCCGCGACGGAACACCTCGGCATGCCCGCCGGCCCTGGTCACCTCGGCGCGCAGGCGCTCGGCTGGCGTGTCGCTGATCACCCAGCGCTGGGCGCCGGCCCAGTCCGGCAGGCTGTGCTGTTCGCAGGCCAGGCGCGGGGTGTTGGGCGGGAGGGACAGACGCCACAGGGTCCGCTCGGTCTGGAAGAAGTCGAGCCGGTGGTCGCGCAGCCGTTGCCAGAAGCTGTTGTGCTCGGCCAGGGTCTCGCCGCCGATGCGCGCGCGCCAGGCGCGCACGCTGGCCCCGGCGCCGGCCAGACGCAGGTAGAGCCGACCGTGGTGGTGGCAGGCCCCGCGCAGGGGCGCGGGCTGGCGGCACAGCTCGCGCATGCGGGCCTGGGCCTGTTCGCGCTCCAGTTCCAGGACCAGGGTCTGCTCGCAGGCCGGGCGGGGCAGGACCTTGAGCGAGACCTCCAGCAGCACGCCCAGGGTGCCCAGGGCCCCAGCCTGCAGGCGCGAGACATCGTAGCCGGCCACGTTCTTCATGACCTCTCCGCCGAAGCGCAGCAGCTGGCCCCGGCCATCGAGCATGCGCACCCCCAGCAGCACATCGCGCGGGGCGCCGCTCCAGGGGCGGCCAGGGCCGGCCAGGCCGCTGGCCACCGCGCCGCCCAGGGTGGCGCCCGGGCCGAACACCGGCGGGTCGAAGGGCAGTTGCTGGCCCTGTCCGGCCAGAACGGCCTGTACCTCTTCCAGCGGGGTGCCGGCGCGTGCGCTCAGCACCAGTTCGGTGGGGGCATAGTTGACGATGCCGGCGTGCCCGGCCAGGGGCAGGGGCTCGGCCTGCACCGGGTTGCCGTGGAAGGCCTTGCTGTCGCCGCCGACCGGGCGCAGCGGCCGCCCTTCGGCGCAGGCCTCGCGCAGCCGTTCCTGCAGTTCCGCCGTCCGGTCGCCCATCAGAAGCGCTCCAGGTGCGGGAAGCGCAGGTCGCCCGCCTTGACGTGCATGGCGCCGAACTCCGCGCAGCGGTTGAGGGTGGGGATGGCCTTGCCCGGGTTGAGCAGGCCGCGCGGATCGAAGGCGGCCTTGATCGCATGGAACAGCTGCAGCTCCTCGGGCGGGAACTGGGCGCACATCTGGTCGATCTTCTCCAGGCCCACGCCGTGCTCGCCGGTGATGGTGCCGCCGACCTCCACGCACAGCTCCAGGATCCTGCCGCCGAAGGCCTCGGCGCGTTCCAGCTCGCCCGGCGCGTTGCCGTCGTAGAGGATCAGCGGGTGCAGATTGCCGTCCCCGGCGTGAAAGACGTTGGCCGCGCGCAGCCCGAATTCCTGCGACATGGCCGCGATCTTGCGCAGCACCCGGGGCAGGTGCTTGCGCGGGATGGTGCCGTCCATGCAGTAGTAGTCCGGCGAGATGCGGCCGACCGCGGGGAAGGCCGCCTTGCGCCCGGCCCAGAAACGCGCCCGCTCCGCCTCGTCCTGCGCGGTGCGCACCTCGGTGGCGCCGGAGTCCAGCAGGCGCTGGCGCACCCGCGCGATCTCCTCGGAGACCTCTTCATTGTCGCCATCCACCTCGCACAACAGGATGGCCGCCGCGTCGGTGGGGTAGCCGGCATGCACGAAGTCCTCGGCCGCCTGCAGCGAGGGCTGGTCCATCATCTCCAGGCCCGCGGGCAATATGCCTTCGGCGATGATGTCGGCCACCGCCTGGCCGGCCTTTTCGATATCGTCGAAGGCGGCCAGGGCGACCTGGGCGCGGGCCGGGATGGGCAGCAGGCGCACCGTCACCTCCACCACGATGCCGAGCATGCCCTCCGAGCCGGTCAGCAGGGCCGACAGGTCGTAGCCCGGACCGTCCAGGCCGCCGCTGCCGATGCGCAGGCGCTCGCCCTCGGCCGTGACCAGCTCCAGCGCCAGCAGGTTGTTGACCGTGAGGCCGTATTTCAGGCAGTGCACGCCGCCGGCGTTCTCGGCCACGTTGCCGCCGATGGTGCAGGCGATCTGCGAGGAGGGGTCGGGGGCGTAGTAGAGCCCGTGCGGACGCGCCGCCTCGCTGATGGCCAGATTGCGCACCCCGGGCTGGACCCGCGCGCACAGATTGTCTGGATCGACCTCCAGAATGCGGTTGAGCCGCGCCAGGCTCAGCAGCACCCCGTCCTCCAGCGGCAGGGCGCCGCCGGACAGCCCGGTGCCGGCGCCGCGCGCCACCACCGGCACCTGTTCCTCGTGGCAGATGCGCATGACCGCCTGCACCTGGGCGGCGTCGGCGGGCAGGACCACGATCAGCGGCAGGTGACGGTAGGCCGGCAGGCCGTCGCATTCGTAGGGGCGCAGCTCGGACTCGCGGGTGAGCACGTATTCCGCCTCGAGCACCTGCCGGAACCGCCGGGCCAGGTGTCGCCGCCGTGTATCGCGTGGGCTATCGGACATGCCGGGGATTGTCGCAGAAAGCGGGGTAAGATACCCACAGCAAGACCCGTGTTTCCGGGCCCGGCCGCTGGATGGCCGGGGATTCCGGAAAACGCGGCGCGTCCCTCCCCGTATGCCCGACCGGAGCCGACATGCCCGAATACCACACCATCTTTCTCGTATCCGACCGCACCGGCATCACCATCGAGGGGCTGGTGCGGACCCTGCTGACCCAGTTCGACACGGTGCCGGCGGAGCGCGTGGTGCGGCCCTTCTGCGACGATGCCGACAAGCTGGAACAGGTGGTGGCCGAGATCAACGCCGCGGCCGAGACCGACATGGCCCCGCCGCTGGTCTACAGCAGCATCGTGGACCCGGACCTGCGCGCGCGCCTGAAGCGCTCGCGCGGGCGGGTGTTCGACATCTTCGATGTGTTTCTGCCGGCCATGAGCGAGACCCTGCACCTGCACAGCCGCGAGCGGGTGGGGCACGCGCACGGCATAGGCGACTATGTGGATTACGACCGGCGCGTGGAGGCGGTCAACTTCGCCCTGTCCTTCGACGACGGGGCCCGCCTCAAGGGTCTGGAAGAGGCCGACCTGATCCTGGTGGGCGTCTCGCGCAGCGGCAAGACGCCCACCTGTCTGTATCTGGCCATGCAGTACAAGGTGCTGGCCGCCAACTATCCCCTGACCGAGGACGACTTCATGCAGGGCCGGCTGCCGGCCCCGCTGCGGCCCCTGCGCCCGCGACTGTTCGGCCTGAGCATCAGCCCGGAACGGCTGCACCAGATCCGCGAGGAGCGGCGTCCCGGCTCCAGCTATGCCAGCCTGGCGCAGTGCCGGCGCGAGGTGACCGCCGCCGAGGCCCTGTTCCGCGCCACCGGCATCCCCTTCGTGGACAGCACCAATCTGTCCATCGAGGAGCTGGCGATCGAGATCATGCAGCGCGTCGGGGTGGACAGGCCGGTTTAAGCCTTTACCATTCAGGGTAAATAAACCCACAGCCCGGCCGCTACAAGGGAAGGAGGCCAGGAAGGTTTCAGTCAATCAGGCGGTCGGCCGGTGGGAGGTGCGGAGCGGCCGTCGGAGAGAGCGATTTGTCACAAAGACCGAAGCGACGGGCGCCGCGCGGGCCGCTGAGTCGCCACACATACGGCCCGCTGGTCCTGGTGTTGGCCTGGCTGGTCGCCGGGAGCGTCCTGGCCGGCACGCCGCGCCTGGACGAGCCCATCCTGCCCATTCCCCGGCAGACCGATGCCGATCCGGCCAGGGTGGCCCTGGGGCGCGCGCTGTTCTTCGACAAGCGGCTCTCCAGGGACGGCACCGTGAGCTGCGCCAGCTGCCACCAGATGCGCTATGGCGGCACCGATGCCCAGGTGCCCTCGCTTGGGGTGGGCGG
>JALVTT010000100.1 GCA_027024025.1 Sedimenticola sp. | reverse complement strand
GGGTTGGGGTGGGGGCAAAACCCCCAACCAATGATTGAACAGTAACTAACAAGGAGTCTTTAGAAGAATGAAGGTCACGATCTTTGGCAGCGGCTATGTCGGGCTGGTCACGGGTGCCTGTCTAGCCGAGGTCGGCAATCATGTGATGTGTGTCGACGTGGATCCTGCCAAGATCGACCTGCTCAACAACGGCGGCGTGCCCATTTATGAGCCAGGCCTCGATGACATGATCGCGCGCAACCGGGCGGCCGGGCGCCTGCATTTCACCACTGACGCCAAGGAGGGGGTGGATTTCGGGCTGTTCCAGTTCATTGCGGTGGGCACGCCGCCGGACGAGGATGGTTCGGCCGATCTGCAGTATGTGCTGGCGGTGGCCGAGTCGATCGCCCGCCACATGGAGGATTTCAAGATCGTGGTGGACAAGTCGACGGTGCCGGTGGGCACGGCCGACAAGGTGCGCGAGCGCATGAACCAGGTGCTGACCGGGCGCGGCGTCGATCTGGACTTCGATGTGGTCTCCAACCCGGAATTCCTCAAGGAAGGCGCGGCCATCGACGACTTCATGAAGCCCGACCGCATCTTGGTCGGCACCCGCAACCCCCGCTCGGTGGAGGCCATGCGCGAGCTGTACGCGCCCTTCAACCGCAACCACGACCGGGTGCTGTTCATGGATGTGCGCTCGGCCGAGCTGACCAAGTACGCGGCCAACGCCATGCTGGCGACCAAGATCAGTTTCATGAACGAGCTGTCCAACCTGGCCGAGATCCTGGGCGCCGACATCGAATCGGTGCGCGTGGGCATCGGCTCGGACCCGCGCATCGGCTACCAGTTCATCTACCCCGGCTGCGGCTATGGCGGCTCCTGCTTTCCCAAGGATGTGAAGGCGCTGCGCAACACCGCCCGCCAGGTGGGCTATCACCCGCAGTTGCTAGAGGCGGTCGAGGATGTCAACCAGCGGCAGAAGCAGGTGATGTTCCGCAAGATCAGCGACCACTACCAGGGCCAGCTGCGGGGCAAGACCATCGCCCTCTGGGGCCTGGCCTTCAAGCCCAATACCGACGATATGCGCGAGGCCTCCAGCCGCGATCTGATGGAGGCCCTGTGGGCCGCCGGCGCCACGGTGCGCGCCTTCGACCCGGTGGCGCGCGGCGAGGCCGAGCGCATCTACGGCGAGCGCGACGATCTGGTGCTGTGCGAGACCGCCGAGCAGGCCCTGCAGGGCGCCGACGCCCTGGCGGTGGTGACCGAGTGGATCGAGTTTCGCAGCCCCGACTTCGCCCACCTGGCCGGGGCGCTGGCCGACCGGGTGGTCTTCGACGGGCGCAATATCTACGACCCCAAGGCGGTAAACGCGGCCGGGCTGGCCTATTACAGCATCGGAAGGCAGCCGCTGTTGGGGTGAGGTGTATTGGAATGCCGGCGGGACGCCGGCGCTCCCGACGCTGATGCGCCTTCATTGACCTCCACCTGGCTGCCCCCCTCCTAACCTCCACCTGGCTGCCCCCCTCCTAACCTCCCCCCGCAAGCGGGGGGAGGTTAGGAGGGGGGCAGCCA
>JALVTT010000099.1 GCA_027024025.1 Sedimenticola sp. | reverse complement strand
GTTTACAATCACCACATCCCTCAGAGAGCGCTCGGCCACATCACGCCGATTCAGGCACTCAAACAGTGGCAGGAAAAACGCCCTGAGATTTTTGTGAAAAGAGTTTACAACCACACGGGACTTGACAATTATCCTTTCCGCCGGCGGCCTGCGGAATTGGGATGAATCCCTAGGGGATGACCCGGGCCGGTTCCGGTTCAGACGGCGCTGTTTCCCAACCTCGCTTGTGTTTTGGCGGTCTCGCGCAGGCGCCGGGCCTCGAACGTCATTTTTTCCAGCCATTGTGTCGTTTCTTCCGGGTCGTCCGCGCCGGCGGCATCCTGCAGCGCGCACAGGGCGGCGTGCAGGGCGGGCACGCCGCAGATGGCCGCGGCGCCCAGCAGCTTGTGGGTGCGCTGCCACAGGGCCTCCCGGTCGCCGGCGCGGTGCGCGTCCAGGATGCCGTCCACCTCGGCCTGCAGGCCGTCGACCAGCATATCGAACAGGCGCTCGGCCACCTCGGCGTTGCCGGCCGCGTTGGCCAGCGCCGCGCGGCTGTCCCGCACCGGCAGCGGCCGGTCCGCCGCCTGATTGCCATTGGGGCAGGCTGGGACGGTGGTCGGTATGGCTTTAGGCGAGGCCTCGATCGGAAAGAAGGCGGCCAAGGCATGGATCAGCTTGTCCTCGTCCAGGGGTTTGAAGATTATCTCGTCCATGCCGGATTCGAAGATGGCGCGCTGGTTCCTGGGCATGACATCGGCGGTGATGGCGATGATGGGGGTCTTGGTGTTGGGGCCGTGGCCGGCGCGGATCTGGCGGGTGGCCTCCAGCCCGCTCAGGCTGGGCATGTGCACGTCCATCAGGATCAGGTCGTAGGCCTGCCGTCCGGCGAGTTCCACGGCCTGTTCGCCGTTTTCGGCCAGGCTGGGCCGCATGCCGTGGGTTTCGAGGATGGCGCGGCTCAGTTCCAGATTGATGGCGTTGTCATCCGCCACCAGTACCCGCAGTCCCGCCAGGCTGACCGCATGGCGCGCCGCCGGTGCCGCCTCGGGCGGGAGCCCGGCCTCGGAGTCCGCCTCCTGAAGCGGCAGGCCGAAGCGGAACACCGAGCCCTTGCCCGGTGTGCTCTCCACTCCGATCTCGCCGCCCATGCCCTCGACCAGCTTCTTGCTGATGCTCAGGCCCAGCCCGGTGCCGCCGTGGCGGCGTCCCGCGGAGCTGTCGATCTGGGTGAAGGGGCGGAACAGCGAATGGCGCGCGGACTCGGAGATGCCGATACCGGTATCGCTGACCGAGAAGGTGATCAGGGGGTCGTCGTCCTCGCCGTCGATCATCACGCGCAGCACCACCTCGCCCTGCGTGGTGAACTTGATGGCGTTGCTCAGCAGGTTGATCAGGACCTGGCGGATGCGTTGCGCGTCGCCGACCAGGGCGTCGGGCACATCGTCGTAGACCAGGCTGCGCAGTTCCAGCCCCTTGTCGCGCGCCGGGTCGCTGAACAGGCGCACCGTGCCGTCGATCAGGGGCCGCAGGCGGTATGGGGCGGGGTGGAAGGTGATGCGACCGGACTCCAGCGCGGACAGGTCCAGCACGTCGTTGATCACCGAGAGCAGGGCCTCGGCCGACTCGCGGATGGCTTCCACCTGCTGCACCTGCACCGTGTCCAGCCGGCTTCTGGCCAGCAGGCGCGAGAAGCCGATGATGCCGTTCATGGGGGTGCGGATCTCGTGGCTGATCATGGCCAGAAAGTCGGATTTGGCCTGGCTGGCGCGCAGCGCCCTCTTGCGCGCGATCTCCAACTCGACGTTGCGCATCTCCAGCTCGTCCATGGTCTTTTGCAGGTCTTCGATGGCCTGGTCCACCTCGCCCATCAGTTCGTCCTGGGTCAGGGCCACCCGTTCGGCCATGGCGTTGAAGCCCTGTTCCAGCACGCCGATCTCGCCGCCTGAGACCTCGGGCACGCGGGCCTGCAGATCGCCGCGCTTGAGACCGCTGACCGCCTCGGACAGGCGGATGATGGGGCCCACCACGCGCGCGCTCATGAACAGCGAGAGCCCGGCGGTCAGGAGGATGCCCAGCAGGATGATCAGGCCGGCGGTGCGCAGTACCTCGCGTTGCAGGACCAGGGTGGCGCGATCAACTAGGGTCAGCTCCACCCGGCCTAGGAGCGGTGGCGCGGCGGTCGGTCTGCCCAGTTCGTCCAGGCCGTTGGCCGGGACCGGCGTGGACAGGCCCTTCACATCGGCGCGGAAGTGGTACAGCTTCTCGGCCTTGGTCCGTTCGATCTCGCGCAACAGGGACGGGTTATCCAGTCGCAGATCGACCTGTCCGTGGGCATCGCGGATACGGATCGAGACGATGTCCGGGCGCGCCAGGAATTGCCGCGCGGCGCGCGTCAGGCTCTCGCGGTCGCCACTGAACAGGCCGTACAGGGCGGTGGCCGCCAGCTCGTTGGCCAGGGCCTGGCCCCGGCTCTGCTGCGCCTGCCGCAGGTCGCCCAGCCGTGTTTGGATCAGGTAACCGCCCAGGAGCAGGCTCATCACCAGGGCCGGGAGCAGGCCCAGGACCAGGGCCTTCATGCGCAGGCTGGAAAGCGGCGGTATGTTCATTCGGTCGGCTCCCATTGCGCTAGCTCCGCATCGGTGGGCAGGCGCAGGTGCAGGGCGTGCGCCACCGGGCGGTTGACCGCGCGCTCGAAGCGGCGCGGCGCGGTGGCGGCCGGTATGTCGCTGTGCAGCATCCGCCAGGCCATGTCCGCGGCCTCGGTCCCCAGCTCGTCGGCGCTGGAATACAGGGCCGCGACGGCGCCGGCCCGCACCATGCCGGCGGAGAATCCGAACACCGGCAGCTGTTCGTGGTAGCTTGTCAGCAGGACCGTGGCCAGGGTGGCGCGGTTGTAGATCAGCGGATCGGGCAATGCCAGCAGGATATCACTGCGGCCGGCGAGGCGTCGCAGCGAGGGCCCGATGGCGCGCTGTTCATCGACCTGGATGCTGTGCAGACTCAGTCCCAGCTCGTCCGCGGCGCGGGCCAGGGCGCGGCGCCGGTGACGCGATGCCGGGCCCAGAAGTACCCCGAGGCGGTGATATTCGGGGAACAGGAAGCGCAGGAAGCGGAGCTGCCGCCGCAGCGGTTGTTGCATGTAGAGGGCGCTGACCCCGGGCAGCCGTGAGTGGGTCTGGTGCGCGTGACGGCTGATCAGCAGATGTAGTTGGGGCGTTGCGGGCGCGTTGCGGGCCAGGGTGTCGGCGGCCTTCTCGCCAAGGCCGATCAGCAGCGCGGCCCGCCGGGCCGCATCGGGCGCTGGCGGCCGCTCGACGATCCGGACCCGCGGGCAGGAAGCGGCCTGCCGGCAGTGCCCGGCGAGATGCCGGATCAGGCTCTGGCTGATCCGGTCCAGGCTGGGCGTGTGGGCCGGCTGATAGAGCAGCACCGCGGGCCGGGCGGCGAGGACGGGCAGGGCAGGCAGCAGACCCAGCAGCAGCCCCAGGCACCACAGCGTCACCCCGGTTGGCGCCCACCGGATCCCTCCTGCTTGCCTAGGGTGCGTGTGCATTCTGAATGCGTTCTACTCAGCGTCAATCCGGAGCCGGAGATAGACTCTGCGCTCGAATTTGTTGTCATACCGGAATTCTTGGTATGACTGGTTACCCAAGTTTTGGGCGATCAGCTCGACTTGAGCCTTATTTCCGTGCAGGCGGAAGTGCTTGGCGAGACGCAGGTCCACTCGGTCGTATGGGTGGAGACGGTCGCCGTCGTTGGGCCAGTTCATCATGCCCATGTAATAGTAGGCTAGCGAACCGGTCCAATCATGGTCGAAACGATGCGAGATCAGGCCACTGAGAGTGATGTGAGGTACATAGTCGTTGATCCGCATGGTGGTGTTGATGCTGCCGTCGGCATTGCGTTTCTTGATCCGGCGGCCCTTGGTTCGGGTTAGGCTGCTTGACAGGTTGAGTAACGTGCGGTCTGAGATATGGTGGCGGGCCTGTAGCTCGATGCCCTTGATCTTTAGCCAGCCAGCGTTCTCATGGGCCCAAAGATCGTGATTGGCGAAGCCAGGGACAGTGGTGCTGACGCTGTCGCAACCATTGCACACACCACGGTGCAATACTTCATCGATGTATTTGTCCAGTCTTTCATAAAAAAGACGTGCGTCGAAGCTCAACCCATCGATCCAGTCGGCACTGACTAGCCCGAGTTCGATGCTGTCTAGGCGCTCGGGCCGGATTCGGGTACCGCGGTCGGAGTAGATCTGGTAGGTCAGAGGCTTGGTCAGGGCTGGATCGATGGACGAGGGGTCGAGCAGGTCCACCCGACTGGCGCCGAACTGCTCGTACAGCGAGGGCATGCGGTAGGCCCGCGAGGTGGCTAGGCGCAGGGTATTATAGTCGTTGAGGTGTAGGCTGAGGGACAGGCGTGGCGAGGCGAAGCTGCCGAGTCGCTGCTGATGTTCCAACATTAGGCCGGCGTTGACCACCCATTGATCTTGTTTTCCAAAGTGTTTTTCAGTATTGCCGAAAACGCGGTATTGCTGTCGTTGCAGATCACGGTTATCAACCGCGAAATTCTCGCCGTTCAGGCTGTCCAAGCGCAGTCCGGCGCCAAGTGCAGTGCGCCAGCCGCCTAGATCGAAATGGTGTTCCAGCTCCAGATCGTAGCGGTCATTGTGGAAGCGTTGCCCCCCCAGCACGGGGCCAGCGTTGATCAGAATGCCGGCATTGCGTTGGATGGCGATCGCTGTGTGGCGAGTATCAAAGTCGAGCCGGTTGTGACTGAACTGTAGGCTAGTCATACTGCCTTCGGCTGCTTCATGCGACCATTTAATCAGCTGGCTGCCGGCACGTAGTTTTTCATTCGGGCGCATCAGCTCGTAGTTGCCGTCGGCCAAGGTGTTTTCGCGGTCGTTATGGGCATAGCCCAGTTCGAGCAGCAGGTTGTCGCCGTTCTCCATTCGGTAGTCGCCACGCAGGTTCATGCGCAGGATGGTTTGACTGTCTTGCCGAGCCAAAGTGTACAAAGTGTGCTTAGGCTTCAGCCGGGTGCCGGTGGTGACTGATATTGGCGGTACCGGGCCGCCAGTTGAATCCCACCAAGTATGGGTGCCGCGATAATTCGGAAAGCCGTCGGTCTTGAATTCCGAAAGGCTTATCCGGTAGTCCAAGCGGCCGATGTGGTCGCCGAAGCGCCAGCCCGCCATGCGGGTGCCCTGGTAGCCGTCCAGCAGGGAGACGTGGTGGCCCCGGTCGTGCGCCGGGTGACGGGTGATGATATTGACCACGCCCATGAAGGCATTGGAACCATAGGCCGAGGCGTTGGAGCCGCGCAGCACCTCGATGCGGTCGACATCGTCGAGGGTGATGGGCAGGGTGTCCCAGTGCACCCCGCCGAAGGCGCTGTGATAGACCGAGCGGCCGTCGATCAGCACCTGCATCCGCTTGGGATGCTGGTTGGCCAGGCCGTGGTACTGCGCGGTCAGGTTGGCGCCGCTGATCAGCGAGACCTGAAAGCCGGGTACCAGGCGCAGCACATCGGGCAGGGTGATGGCGCCGGAGGCCTCGATCAGATCGCGGTCGATCACGGTCATGGCCGCCGGAGACTCCGATACCGGCTGCGCCAGGCGGCTGGCCGAGAGCACCACGGGCAGGGTCTCCAGGAAATAGCTGTCCATGGGCTGGGACGTGTCGTCGCCGGCGTGGCCGGCCGGAGGCGTCAGGCCGACCAGAAAGGCGAGGGAGAGTACAATGCGTCGCATATTTTCTGCTTTCATCAGAAGGGGGCAACGTCCTAATCGAGTTGCTTTCCCGCATAAAACAATGCTTAATTCTATGTGGTTTTGGGGAGCAGGGCATCCCTGATGCGGGGTGTCTCCCGATATGTAGTGCTGCGAGCCGCGAGGGCCTTACTGGTCTCGTTAATTTTGCACTTGGCGGCACTGGTGATCGCGGGCTGGCTGCTGCGCCAGGCCGGGGAACGGGCGCCGCGCCTGGTGGCCGGCCCGGTGGCGGTCGAGCTCCAGCCGGCGGCGGCACCGGCGGCGGCATCCGGAAGGGGCCATCCGGTCCCGCCTCCGCGGCCGGTCCCCCGGTCCCGGCCCGTCCGCGCGAAAAAGCCGCATGCGCATCGACCGGCCGCGCGGCACAGACCGGCGTCAAGACCCCGTCCCGTCCTGTCCCGGCCGTTGAATGTTCTGCCGGCCCATCCCGCATCACAGACCGCAAAGGCCGGCGCCGCGGAGATCCCGGCACCGGCTTCCGCTGCCCCGGCTTCCGCTGCCCCGGCTTCCGCCGCGGCGCCGCCCGACCCGGCGGCGCTGCGTTCGGCCTATCTGGCGCGTTTGCGCGCCGCGATCGCGCGTCATCAGGTCTATCCGCGCCAGGCGCGGCGCCGAGGCGAGCAGGGCCGGGTGGTTCTGGCGCTGCTCATTGACCAGGACGGCGCCTTCCGCGAACTGCGGGTGAGGCGCTCCTCGGGGAGCCCGCGTCTGGATCGGGCCGCGCTGCAGGCGCTGCGCCGCATGGGCCGCGCCGATCCCTTGCCGCCCGGGCTGGGCCAGCGTCAGTGGGCCATCAGTGTGCCGCTGGTGTTCCGCTTGGAGGGCCCGCCTTGAGCGGAGGGCGCTAGCCGTCTGCCGGACTGGGCCTGCGCCAGTTGGTAAATTCCGGGGACGAATAAATTCATCGAAGCCGATCCGAACCAACCCCTGTTGCTGCCAGTAGACCTACGGGAGAGGGTTCCCGCTGATGACATGGTGCACTTTGTTTTCGAAGCGCTCAGTGCCAGCTTCCTTCAGGTTCTGCTGTTGGCTCGGGAGTTGAAGCTATTGAAGGTGGGCGCCATCGGTGTGGATGGGACCAAGATCGACGCCAACGTGAGTAAGCACCGTAATGTGCGCTATAACCGGGGTGGGTAGTTGATAGAGCAGCTTGAGCAGGACATAGGTGGGTTGCTTGAGCAGGCCGAGGTGACCGACATTAGCTACGCCAATGGCGCCAAGGTAGGGGCGTTGGAGCGTGAATCGATTGAAGTGTTGGTGGCCACGGGTCGAGGCAAGGTGCGTCAGTACGATTTTCGTCCACCCCAAGCACCCAAGGATCCACCGGCCAACTCACAACCGTGGATTAAACGGATGAAGTAGCTCACTGAGACTGAAAGGGGCCGCAACAAGTATCGCCAGTTGCCAGCCAAGGCGTGCCGCCATGGTATCCGCCCCATTATTTGATACATAGCAGGCGACGGGGCGTTCCGCCTAGGTATGTTGCTCCGGTCATCACTGACGACTGATCGGCCTTGGACTTATCCGGAAATCAGGAACAACCTACAGCCCAGTCATCATCTTGCTAGAATCTTGTATCGGAATCCGGTCGGCGGCATACCGGGCCCTTTCGCGCCGCCGGATTCCGTGACAGGTCCAACCCCGGCCCGGGTTCACTGGAGAAATCTCATGACGCTTTTATTGCCCCTGCATGTCCTGGCGATCGTGGTCTGGGTCGGTGGCATGGTGTTTGCCCATGCCATGTTGCGACCGGTGGCCGCCAGTGTCCTGGAGCCGCCGCAGCGGCTGACCCTGTGGGTCGGGGTCTTCGGGCGCTTCTTTCCGGTGGTCTGGCTGTGCGTGATCGCGGTCCTGGGCAGCGGCCTGTGGATGATGTTCAGCGTGTTCGGCGGCTTCAAGGCCCCGCTCTATATCCACATCATGTTCGGTCTGGGGCTGGTGATGATGGCGATCTTCATGCACGTCTTCTTCGCCCCGTACCAGCGGCTGAAGCGGGCGGTGGCGGCCCAGACCTGGCCGGAGGGCGCCGCGCATCTGGCGCAGATCCGTCGCCTGGTGGGCGTCAACATCCTGATCGGTTTCGCCAATATCGTGGTGGCGACCAGCCGTTTCGCGGGTTAGCAAAAAGAACGCCCGCTGGTGGGAGCGGGCGAAAGTCAGTCATAAGAGTGAGATAAGCATCGAAGTCACGGCGGAGAGAGATATGCCGGGTTCAACTTCGAGGCTTCAGTCTGCCCCATAACGGGGGACGGGTTTTTGTCCCAGATCAAGAATCGTCCGGATTCCTGTCGCGGCTGTACACCAGACGGCCGTTGAACAGGGTGTGGACCACCTCGCCCCGGAATTCCCAGCCGTCCAGCGGGCTGTTGTGGCCCTCGCTGAGCAGGGCCGCGCTGTCCAGCGTCCAGTGGGCCTCGGGGTCGAACAGGCACAGGTCGGCCGGTCCGCCCACCTGGATGCGTCCGTAGGGCAGGTCCAGCAGCCCGGCCGGGCCGCAGGTGACCCGCGCGATGGCCTCGCTCAGCGACAGCACGCCCTCGTCGACCAGGCGCAGGGTCAGGGCCAGCAGGGTCTCCAGACCGGAGATGCCGGGCGCGGTCTCCGGGAAGGGGGCCTCCTTGGCGTCCGATTCGTGCGGCTGGTGGTCGGAACAGATGGCGGCGATGGTGCCGTCGGCCACGGCCCGACGCAGGGCCTCGCGGTCGGCCAGGGTACGCAGGGGCGGCGAGACATGGCAGTTGGCGTCGAAATCGCCGATATCCATCTCGGTGAGGTGCAGCTGGTGCGCGGCCACGTCGGCGCTGACCGGCAGGCGCGCGGCCTGGGCCTCGCGCAGCTGGCGCGCCGCGCCGGCGGTGGACAGGGCGTGGAAGTGGATGCGCGCGCCGGTGTGCTCGGCCAGGGCGAGATCGCGCGCCACCGCCACGGTCTCCGCGGCCGAGGGGATGCCGGGCAGGCCCAGGCGGGTGGCCACGGCGCCCTCGTGAGCGCAGCCCCCGGCGCGCAGATGCGGGTCTTCCGGGCGCAGGATCACGGTCATGCCGAAGGTGGCGGCGTATTCCAGGGCGCGGCGCTCGACCAGGGTGTTGCCCAGCGGGGCCCGGGCGTTGCCCAGGGCCACGCAGCCGGCGGTCTGCAGGGCGGCCATATTGGAAAGCTGCTGGCCGTCCAGGCCCTGGGTGAGGGCGCCGGTGACCAGTACCCGGGCGCGGCGCAGCTTGCGCGCGGTGCGCTGGATCAGCTCGGCCACCGCCGGGGTGTCGATCACCGGGTCGGTGTCCGGGGTGCACACCAGGGTGGTGATGCCGCCACGCGCCGCGGCGCGGGTCTCGGTCTCGAGCGTGCCCTTGGCCGAGGGGCCGGGTTCGCGCAGCGAGGCGGAGATGTCCACCAGGCCGGGGCAGATCACCAGGCCGCCGGCGTCCAGGGTGTGGTGCGCCTCGAAGCCCTCGGGCGGACGGCCCAGGCCGACGATCTGCTGGCCGTGGATGTGCACGTCCATGGGCTGGTCGATACCGCTGGCCGGGTCGATCAGGTGGCCGTTGAGGATGCTGATGTTCATGCCGTTTCTCCGCCGCCGGCATGGGTCTGCATGCACATCGACATCACCGCCATGCGCACCGCGATGCCGTAGCTGACCTGTTGCAGGATCACCGAACGGGGCCCGTCGGCCACCTCGGAGTCCATCTCCACGCCGCGGTTCATGGGGCCGGGATGCATCACGATGGCGTCCGGTTTGGCCACGGCCAGGCGTTCATTGGTCAGCCCGTAGAGGCGGAAGTATTCCTCCTCGCTGGGCAGCAGGGCCCCGGCCATGCGTTCCTTCTGCAGGCGCAGCATGATGATCACGTCCACGTCGCGCAGGCCGCTCTCCAGGTCGTGATGGACGTGCACCCCCAGGGCGCGCGCCTCGGTGGGGATCAGGGTGCGCGGTCCGACCACCCGCACCTCGGTCACGCCCAGGGTGTTGAGCGCCAGGATCTGCGAGCGGGCCACCCGCGAGTGCAGCACATCGCCCACGATGGCCACCCGCAGCGGGGTGAAATCGCCCTTGTGCTTGCGGATGGTGAACATGTCCAGCATGGCTTGGGTGGGGTGCGCGTGGCGGCCGTCGCCGGCGTTGATCACGCTCACCCCGGGGGCGGCGTGGCGGGCGATGAAATGGGCCGCGCCGGACTGGCTGTGGCGGACCACGAACATCTCGCTGTGCATGGCCTCGATGTTGCGCAGGGTGTCGAGCAGGGTCTCGCCCTTGCTGGTGGCCGAGGTGCTGACGTTGAAGTTGAGCACGTCCGCCGAGAGGCGCTTGGCGGCCAGCTCGAAGGTGGTTCGGGTACGGGTGCTGTTTTCGAAGAACAGGTTGGTGATGATGCGTCCGCGCAGGGCCGGAACCTTCTTGACCGGGCGGCCGGGCAGGGCGGCGAAGGATTCGGCGATATCCAGGATGCGGGTGAGCAGATCCCGGCTCAGGCCCTCGATGGTGAGGAAATGGCGAAGCTGCCCATCCGGGCCGAGCTGGATGTCATGTGGTGTCTTGCTCGCCATCGGGCGCGATTGTAACAGCAAGCAAGGCGGCGGGAGAAGCGGCTGTTGCGGTTCAGCCCGGCATAAGGCCGCAGGCCGGCAGAGGGACGAAAACGCTCCCTGGTTGTGCCGGGTTGCTCAGCCGCGGCCGGTCCTGAGCAGGGTCAGGGGCTCGGGTCCGGTGAGGCGGATGTGCTCGTCGTCGGGCAGCGGCAGGCGCAGGCCGACCACGTCCGGCTGGATCGGCAGCTGGCGGCCGCTGCGTTCGATCAGGCAGGCGAGGGTGATGGTGCTCGGCCGGCCGAAGTCGAACAGCTCGTTCATGGCGGCGCGGATGGTGCGACCGCTCTGGATGACATCGTCCACCAGCACGATGTCGCGGTCCTCCAGGTCGAAGTCGATGCGCGAGGGGCGCACCTGGGGATTGACCCCGATCCGGGTGAAGTCGTCGCGGTAGAAGCTGATGTCGAGCAGGCCCAGCGGGTCGGGGGATTCGAGCTGGCGGTGCAGCCGCTCGGCGATCCAGGCCCCGCCGGTATGGATGCCGACCACCGCCGGCCGTTCGATGCCGCGCTCGCGCAGCCGTTGCCGCAGGCTGCGGGCCATGTCGTCGACCAGGTCCATGATGGCCTCGTGCTGCATGAAGATGTGGGACTCGCTCATTGCTCTCTCAGCCAGGTCTCCAGGATCAGTTTGGCGGCGTAGGCATCCACCTTCAGCGGGTCGCGCGCGGCCTCCGGGCCGAGGTCCAGCCAGGCCTCGCGGGTGGTCAGGCGTTCGTCCACCAGGTGGACCGGCAGATGGTAACGCCCTTCGAGCTGGCGCGCGAAGCGTTTTGCCGGCGCGGCGTTGTTGGCCTCGCGGCCGCTCATCTCGAAGGGATGGCCGACCACCAGGGCGGCCGGCCGCCATTCCTCGATCAGGCGCCCGATCGCGGCCCAGTCGGGACGCCCGCGCGGGTTGCCCAGGGTGGTCAGCGGGGTGGCGCTGGCGGTCAGGGCCTGGCCCACGGCAACCCCGATCTTGTGGCTTCCGTAATCGAAGCCGAGGTAGGTGCCGGGCGGGGCCACGGCTCAGGCGTGACCGCTCTCGGTGCTGAGGGTGCTCAGGTCGATGCCCAGCTGGCGCGCCGCGGCGTCCCAGCGCCGCGCCGGGGGCAGGTCGAACAGGATGGCCTGATCCGCCGGGGCGCACAGCCAGGCGTTGTCCAGGATCTCCTGTTCCAGCTGGCCGCTGCCCCAGCCGGCGTAGCCCAGCGCGATCAGGGCCTTTTCCGGGCCCTCGCCGCGCGCCATGGCCTCCAGGATGTCACGCGAGGTGGTGACGCTGAGATCCTCGTCGATCCTGAGGCTGGATTCCCACTCCCCGCAAGGGGTATGCAGCACGAAGCCGCGCTGCTCCTCCACCGGGCCGCCGAGAAAGATCCGGGTGCGTCCGGCGTCCGGGGCGCTGACCGGGATCTCCATCTGGTCGAAGACCTGCTTGAGCTCCACGTCGATGGGACGGTTGATCACGATGCCCATGGCGCCGTTCTCGTTGTGCTCGCAGATATAGGTGACGGTCTGCTCGAAGTTGGGATCGTGCAGCCCGGGCATGGCGATCAGCAGCTGATTGGTGAGATTCGTCTGTTCCATACCCTCAGTATGGGGTCTGAGGGGCGCTTCAACAAGTCGTCTAGTTCGTGGAAAAGAGCCGGTTGCCGTTCTGGAAGATCCAGGTCCGGGTGATGTCCAGCACGTCCACCTCCTTGCGGATGTCCGGGGGGAAGGGGGCGAAGGGCGCGGCCAGGCGCACGATGCGGATGGCGGCGTCGTCCAGCACCTTGTGGCCCGATGAGCGCAGCAGGCGGACCTCCTTGATGCTGCCGTCGGCGCGCACCGCGACGTTCAGGATCAGGGCCCCGTACAGGCGCTTGCGCTTGGCCTCGTCCGGATAGTTGAGGTTGCCGATGCGCTCGACCTTCTTGCGCCAGGCCTCCAGGTAGGCGGCGTATTTGTACTCCTGGGTGCTGCTGTTCAGCGGCTTGTGGCGCTCCTGACGCGAGGCGGCCCGGCTGCGCCGGTCCAGCTCGGCGGTCAGGCGGTCGATCTCCTGCTGGGTGCTGGCCAGCAGCTGGGCGATCTGGCGCTTGGGCACGGTCTTGACCTGGGGTCTGGGCGGGCGCACGGTCTGTTTGCGCCGGGCGCTGGCCGAGGTGATGACCCGGGCCTGGCGGCGCGGCTCGGGGCGCACCGCGCCGGAGCGCACGAACTCCGGCACCGGGCGGGCGTGTTTGCGCACCGAGTTGGGGTTGCCCAGGGGGCTGCTGGGGCGCCGCTTGGTGACCCGATCACCGCCGCCCTGCTGGCTGGCGTTGGCCAGAAAGTCCGCCTTCTTGATCTTGGGCGGTTTTTTCTTCGGCGTGACCAGGGTGATGTCCAGGGTCTTTTCCGGGGCCGGCGGGTTCTTGCGCTGGATGTCGAAGCTGATGCCCAGGATGACGAAGGCGTGCACCAGCACCGCGACCAGCAGGGCCAGGCCCAGCGGGTCCCTGGAGAGTCGTTCCGGCAGGGGATGGTGCAGGATGTCCACGGGGCCTGATTATAGCGGTTCGCTGAGGATGATGGCCTTGGGCTGCTTCTGCAGTTTGATGCGTTCGCGCATGGCCGGGTTCATGTAGGCCCGGCCCTCGGTATCGATCAGCAGCACGTATTTGATGCCCATCTGGCGGGCGATGCGGTACCAGTCCTTCGGGCCGGCCACGAACAGGGCGGTGGCGGCGGCGTCCGCGGTGGTGGCGTCGGAGTGGATCACCGTGACCGAGGCGGCGCCTTTGGCCGGGTAGCCGGTACGCGGGTCGATGATGTGGTGGTAGAGCTTGCCCTTCCAGGTGAAATTGCGCTCGTAGTTGCCGGAGGTGAACACCGATTCGTCCCCGCTGACCGAGAGCAGGGCGAAGATGCCGCCGCCGTCGGGATCGCGGATGGCGATGCGCCAGGGGTTGCCGGCGCGCGAACCGATGGCGCGCAGGTCGCCGCCCGCGTTGACGATGGCGTTGCCGATGCCCATGGCCTTGAGGCGCTCGATGGCCCGGTCCACCCCGTAGCCCTTGCCGATGGCGCCGAAGTCGAGCTGCACCGCCGGGTTGTCGCAGGACAGGTGGAAGCCGTCGATCCGGATGTCGCGGATGCTCGGGTGCTTGTCCAGGATGGCCTGGATCGCCTTATCGTCGGGTGGCGGGTGCGGCTTGAACTCGCTCTGGTGAAAGCCCCAGAGCTCGATCAGCCCGCCGATGCCCGGGTCGAACAGGTAATCGCTCTGCGCGGCCAGCTTCTGGGAGATCCTCAGCAGGGGCAGGACCGAGGGCGGGGCGGCCAGGGTGTGGCCCTCGCGGATGTATTCATTGATGCGCCCGACCGGGCCCGGATCCCAGGCGTGCCAGGCCTTGTGCATGACCTGGAAGTCGTGTTGCAGGGCCTGGTAGGCCTGCTGCGCCTTCTCCCGGTCCACGCCGATGATCTCCAGCTCCATGACGGTGCCGAAGCTCAGCATGCGGAAGTACTGGGAGGGCAGCTCCCGGGTGCAGCCGGCGAGGCCCAGCAGGAAGGCCGTGACCAGCAGGCATGTCTTGGCGAATGTGCTCATACTGCGAGTTTCCGCTCGATCCGGTCCAGCAGCTGGCCGGCGATGTTGATTGAATAGATCCGGTCCAGTTCGCGGATGCAGGTCGGACTGGTGATGTTGATCTCGGTGAGATAGTCACCGATTACGTCCAGTCCTGCAAACAGGATACCGTTCTCGCGCAGCCAGGGGGCCAGTTGCGCCACGATCTCCCGATCCCGCTCGCTCAGTTCGCGGCCCACGCCCAGGCCGCCGGCGGCCAGATTGCCGCGGGTCTCGCCCTCGCCGGGGATGCGCGCCAGGGCGTGCGGGACCGGTTCGCCGTCGATCACCAGGATGCGCTTGTCGCCCTCGCGGATCTCGGGGATGAAGCGCTGCGCCATGAGCTGGCGGCGCCCGTGCCGGCTCAGGGTCTCGATGATGACATTGCGGTTGGGATCTTGCGGGCCGACCCGGAAGATGGAGGCCCCGCCCATGCCGTCCAGCGGTTTGAGGATCACATCGCCCTGTTCGTCGATGAAGCGGTTGATCTCGCGGGCGTCCGCGGCCACCAGCACCGGCGGGCAGAGCGCGGGGAAGCGGGTCGCCGCCAGCTTCTCGTTGGCGTTGCGAAGGGTGTCGGGGCGGTTGACCACCAGGCTGCCCGCCGCGGCCGGCTGGTCCAGTAGGTAGGTGGTGTAGATGTAGTCCATGTCGAAGGGTGGATCCTTGCGCATCAGGATCACCGCGAAACGCTCCGCCGGGCCGGATGCGGCCTCGCCCAGTTCGAACCAGCCGGCGGGGTCGTCGCGCACCTTCAGCGGGCGGCTGCGTACCTGCGTCCGCCCCTGTGTCTGGAACAGATCCTGCTGTAGCGCATAGTGCAGCCGCCAGCCGCGCGCCTGTGCCTCGAGCAGCATGGCAAAGGTACTGTCCTTGTGGATGCGGATGCCCTCGATGGGATCCATGATGACGAGAAGTTCGGGTTGCATGGGCGCTGTGGACCTGTGTCCGGTGTCGAAAACGGGGCGGGCTATCTTAGCAGGATGTCGAGCCACCAGTTCCACTGTTGTTCCCCGATTGCGAGTATGTGGTTAAGGCTTGGTTAAGCTTGTTCTCACATAATCGGTTTGAAGTAGGTTGCAGTCCTTGGGGAGGGCTGCTATGTTGCTTGGTGGGACGTTCGGGAGCGGTCCAGGTTGGTAAGGCGTGGCACAACGCCGCCATGGCACGATTGATACGAGGAATCTTGTGGAGGGTGTATGGGGTTGGGACGAATGGCTGGTGGTCGAACTGCGACGGGGACGGCGGGTCGGCCCAGTGGCAAGGTCTTTTTTTTTCTACTCGCCAGCCTTTATGGTCTGGGCTGGAACCACGCAGCGTTGTCAGCAGATGACTATCTCTCAGAAATCGATGCTGAGGCAAAAAAGCTAGATGCCTCTGCGACCACTGAAGCGCGGGGCGGTAGTGGCGCTGAGACACAGGTCGATGCGGCGTCAGTTGAGCCGGCAGTTAACGGAGAGGTGTCCAGGGCGGAATTTGAGCGCCAACTCAAAGAACATTACCTTGGTACCTTTGGCTTTTATAAGAAGCTGCCGGAACGGAGTCGGGAAGAGGTATTTGATGAGTATCGCCGTGGCGCCGATATGGGGCAGTTGAGAAAAAAAATCATTGATCGCTTATTGCAGCACTAAGATACCGGGGGTTGGGGTTGTGTGTGTGAGGCGATTCACACTTTACGTTGTAAAGAAAAGCAATTGAGATTGTATGGGGGGAACCATGCTCAAACAGATTGGAGTGGTATGCGCTGCGTTGCTGTTGCCTGGCCTTCTTGGTAGCGGGGGGCTATTAGCTGATGAATTGAAGTTGGGCAAGGATTTTGTTGGGTTGACAAAGGATAAACCTTATCTTCATGTCATCCATGAAGGGCGCTCGGTTAAGGTGACGCGTGTACAGGATCCCGATTATGAGTTGAAAGGTTACTTTGCAAAGACCTCGCGCAGGTGTCCTCCGTTTTGTCTGAAGCCAATCAGCCCAGCCCCTGGGATTCGCACCATTGGTGAAGTGGAGATGTTCGACTTCATGGAGAACCAGTTGCGTGACGGAACCGGCATCCTGGTTGATGCGCGTACTCCCGCTTGGTATGAACGAGGTACTATCCCTGGCTCGATCAATATCCCTTTTACCATTCTGACTAAATCAGCTGATGATCCAGAGATGATTGAGGCGCTGGAAAAGTTTGGTGCTCGTCAGCGTAAAGAGGGCCCGGGCTTTTTTGAGCAGATACTCAAGAAGTGGGGTTGGAAGAACGATCCGAATCTGACCGACAAGTGGGATTTCTCCCAAGCCAAGCAATTGGTGGTTTACTGCAATGGCCCTGATTGCGGCCAGTCGCCGAGGGCGATTCGTGGTTTGATCAAGGTGGGTTATCCCAAGAATAAGATCTGGTATTACCGTGGTGGGATGCGCATGTGGCAGTTCTGGGGTCTGACCACGGTGGTGCCCAAGAAGTAGGGCAGCGTGCGCCGTTATGCGGTATGGAGATGACAGTGAGCAGTGATGATGATGCCCTGCGTGGCCTGAAGGTCATGGTGATTGATGACAGTAAGACCATTCGACGGACCGCCGAGACCCTGTTGAAGAAGGTCGGTTGCGAGGTGTTGACCGCGGCGGATGGTTTCGAGGCTTTGTCCGTGATCGCGGATAATCATCCCGATGTGATCTTTGTCGATATCATGATGCCGCGTTTGGACGGTTATCAGACCTGCGCGCTGATCAAGCACAACGAGGTTTTCCGCGACGTGCCTGTGATTATGCTTTCGAGTAAGGACGGGCTCTTTGATCGTGCCAGGGGGCGTTTAGTTGGATCAGATCAGTACTTGACCAAACCCTTTTCCAAGGACGAGTTACTGGATGCGCTGAGGCGCTATGTTGTCAAGGTGGCGTGAATTTATGGCAAAGATACTTGTGGTAGATGATTCGCCGACCGAGCTGCATGTGATCACCGGTTATTTGCACGATGCCGGTTACCAGACGATCACTGCCAGCAATGGAGAGGAAGGAATTGGTGTGGCCAAAACCGAGCAACCCGATCTGATTCTGATGGATGTTGTTATGCCGGGCTTGAATGGGTTTCAGGCGACGCGCAAGATCAATCGGGATGCGGCACTTAAGCATATCCCCGTAATCATGGTTACCACAAAGGATCAGGATACTGATCGAGAATGGGGTATGCGTCAGGGTGCGCGTGCTTATCTGGTGAAGCCGGTTGGCAGACAAGAGTTGTTGGGCGTGGTTAGTGAGGTTCTGGACTGAAGTTTATGGGAAGCGAGGCGCAACATGCGGTGCCGGATGCCCGTGACCTGATGGCCCTGCTGGCACGGATCGAACGTCGAGCCCGTGCTGGCGCCTTGCTGGTTCCCCTGGAAGCACAGGTTCGGGATCAATGGGATGGTCTGGCTTATAGCATTGCGGGGGTCCGCGTCACCAGCGCCATGGATGAAATTCGGGAGATGCTGCCCTATCCAGCCCAGGTAAGCCGGGTGCCTGGTGCCCGGGGTTGGATGTGTGGGCTGGCCAATATCCGTGGCAATCTTTTACCGGTAGTCGATTTGCATACCTTTTTTGGGGCTAAGGCGGTTGTACCAGGAAAATCCGCGCGTATGCTCGTTATTCATCTCCGGGGCATTGAATGTGGGTTATTGGTGCCAACGGTGTATGGCATGCGTCACTTTAACGAGGCCGACCGTCTCAGGAATGCCCAGATGCGAGGCGCCTTGGGACGGCATGTTTATGAAGCATTTTCGGTCGGGGGTGAAATCTGGCCGGTTTTCAGTCTATCTGCGCTGGCGGCGGACCCGGAGTTCCGGTCGGCAGCACTTTGAAACAAAGTTTGACAACGAAAATGGCCGGAGTCCGAGGAGGCGACCGGCCGGGTGAGGAGAACAGATGAAAGCGAGCACCACCAAGCGGAAAGGCGGGCGCAAGACGGTTCCGTTGTTGGCTTTTGCCCTGCTGCTGGCGATTTTGGCGACCTTGGTTGCCTTCATTCTTGTCCAGCGACAAGGGCACCATCAAGAAAGGTACCTTGTACATGCCGCTGAGCAAAGGGTGCTGGCACAGAAGATCGCCAAGTATTCCCTTGAGGCACTTCGAGGCAATGAAAAATCCTTCGCCAATTTGCGGAGTGCGCGAGATCGTTTTTCTCAATTGCTGGATGATCTAAAGAAAGGTAATCCCGCAAGCGATTTGCCGCCGAGTCCGACCGATCTGAAGCCCGCTCTGCATGAGGTGGAAAATGCCTGGTTGGATTTGCGCGCGCATGCCGATGAGATCTTGGATGACCAGGAAGGCATCCTCTCTATCGGAGAGTTTATCGGTGTGATAAATGGGGTGATCCCACAACTGCAGGAAGCATCGGATGAATTAGTGCGTCAATTGGTGCGAGGTAAGGCATCGGCGCGAGAGATCTATGTGGCAGCACGTCAGCTGATGCTGGCGCAACGGATCGAAAACAATGTCGATAAGGTGTTGGAAGGTGGTACCAAGACCGCAGCAGCCATCGACCAGTTCAGCCAAGATGCCGATCTGTTTGGGCAAATCCTCGATGGCATGCTCAAAGGGGACAACCGCCTCAATATTCAACAGGTGAAGACGCCTGAAGGACGTAAGGCGCTCAAGCAGGTGGCGTTGTTGTTCGCCCAAGTTAATGACCACACGGGTGAGATTATCGACACTACGCCTTCGGTGCTGCCAGCGCTCGAAGCGATTGGCGAGATCGAACCGACGTCTGAGCAATTGGATAAGGATCTTGGGGAGCTGACCGAAGCTTACCGGGAATTGGGTGGCAGTCTGCGGATAGGGCCGGTTCGTGTTGGCCCGTTCTTGGTGATGGTTATGGGGCTGGCGTCATTGACTCTGCTCTTGCTACTGGGGCTGGCTATGCTGAGAGATGCGCGCCGGCGTGAAGCTCAGGCTCAAGCGCAGAACCAGCGTAATCAGGAGGCTATCCGTCGCTTGCTCGATGAGATGATGGATCTGGCGGATGGCGACCTGACGGTTGAGGCGACAGTAACCGAAGATATAACAGGGGCTATTGCTGACTCGGTCAATCAGGCCGTGGAAGAGATGCGTGATCTGGTGACAACGATCAACGAGACCTCGGTACGGGTGTCGTCCTCTGCCCAGGAGACGCGGGCCACGGCCATGCATTTGGCCGAGGCCAGTGACCACCAGCGCGAGCAAATTGTTAATGCCTCGGCCATTGTTCGTAAGATGTCTTCCACCATGGACGAGATGGCCAACCGGGCGAGTCACTCAGTGTCGGTGGCGCGCGAATCGGTGGAGATTGCCCGGGAAGGCAGTAACAGTGTGCGTCGGACCATCGAAGGCATGGACAATATCCGTGAGCAGATCCAGGAGACCGCCAAGCGGATCAAGCGCCTGGGTGAATCCTCCCAGGAGATCGGCAATATCGTGGAGTTGATCGAGGATATTGCTGATCAGACCAATATTCTGGCCTTGAACGCTGCCATGCAGGCGGCCATGGCTGGCGAACAAGGCCGTGGCTTCGCGGTGGTGGCTGACGAAGTTCAGCGATTGGCAGAGCGTGCCGCTGATGCTACTAGACAGATCGAGGCCCTGGTGCGTGCCATCCAAGCGGATACCAACGAGGCGGTCATCTCTATGGAGGCCAGTACCAGTGAGGTGGTTTCCGGGGCTGAGCGGGCCGAAGAGGCTGGTAAGACGCTTGACCGGATCGAGGAGGTTTCGCGCCAGATTGCGGAGGAGATTGAACAGATTGCTGGTGAGGCCATCAAACAATCCGATGATGCGAAGTCCATCAACGACACTATGACGGTTATACAGGAGATTACTAGCCAGACATCAGATGGCACTGGCCAGACTGCGCAGTCGATTGAAACGCTCGCGCAAATGGCCGAACAGCTTAAGGAGACGGTGGCCCGCTTCAAACTGCCCGACGACGAGCCGTCGGACGAGGGGGCCGTTTGAATTGATCTCCGAGTCTAGCAGAGTAGCGGTGGCGGGAGCATGACAGCCGATCCGACCCATGATCTTGGTGGCCTGCGCTGGATCCGGGGAGAGCTCGATGAGAGCCTCCGTCGGGCGCGTCTGTTGCTCGAGGATTTCGCCGAAGAAGAACGCGAGGAGATGGACGAGGCGGTCGCTGCGTTGCATCAGGTTCATGGTGCGCTCAATCTTGCCGGCGTGTATGGAGCCGCCATGTTGGCGGATGAAATGGAACGCGTGGCCGAAGCCCTTAATCGGGGAGAGGTTAAACGTCCAGAGGCGGCCGCTGAGGTCTTGATGCTGGGCATTGCCCAGCTTCCGCCATATCTCGAACGGGTAGAACAGGGTGAGCCCGATATTCCACTTGTCTTGTTGCCATTGATGAATGATCTGCGAGCTTCGCGTGAGGCTCCGCTGGTTTCCGAGATCTCCCTGTTTGCGCCCAAGTTGGATGCTCAGTTGGCGGCTGAGCCGGTTCTCCCTGGTACCGGCAATCCAGATCTACCGAAGTCCGCTGCCGCGCAACGGGTAAATTACCATCGGGGCCTCTTGAATTGGTTGCGTGAATTGGATGTGCCTGCGGGGCTGGGGCAATTACGCATGGTTCTGGACGAGCTGGGCTCTCTGGCTGGTACCGTGCGCATGCGCCGATTGCTTGATGCCGGCGAGGCCCTTTTGGTGGCGTTGCTGGATAAGTCTGTTGAAGGTACGGCCGCAGTCAAGGTGTTGTTTGGTCGTCTGGATCGTGTGCTTAAACGAGTGATCGATAAGGGCGAGGAAGCCGCCATGTGTGACTTCCCCCTAGATCTGTATAAGAACCTGCTCTACTACATTGCTCGCTCGGACTCCATTGATCCGGTGGTCCAGGCCGTGCGGCAAACGGCGGATCTTGCCAACAGTTTTCCTGAGATATCTGGCCAACAGACAGTTGGTTTGAGTGGGGTTGGTCGCGACCTGTTTGATACCGTGGCTGATGTGTTGGGCGAGGATCTGGCCAGAATTAAGGACTTGCTTGACCTCTATATTCGGGGAGACCGTAACCAGTTGAGTCGTTTGGAGGGGCTGGTCGATCCACTGCGCCGCACGGGCGATACCCTTGCCATGATTGGGCGTGGGGATTTACGGGCGCGTTTGGCGCCGCATGCCGAGAGGATTCAGGCCTTGCTGGCGGCCAATGAGGTACCGCAGGAGGCGTTTTTGACTCGATTGGCGGATGATTTGGTAGTGGTGGAATCGGCGCTGCCAGATCTGTCAGAGCCTGCTACTGAGATGTCCGCTGATCCGGACACTGGTAGCGAGGTGCAGATTGACCTACCCATGTCAGAGGCTGAATATCGTCAGCATGTGCGTGCTGCGGTGGATCAGGCTTTTGTAGAGCTGGCACGCACCAAAGAAGCGCTGACTGAATACGTGGCAGAACCGGATATTCCCGGTATTCTGGAACCGGTGCCCGAATATCTGCATTCGGTCCATGGCGTGCTTACCGTGATCGAGGAACTGCGCGCGGCCGGCCTGGTAGATGGTTTGAGGCGCTATATCCGTGGTCTGGTAGAGCGTGAGATACCGGCGCCTAACACGCGGCAGACCGAGGCGTTAGCTGATTTGTTCAGCGGTGTGGAATATTACTTGGAATATCTGCTTAATCCAGCGCTCGATCACGAAAGGGCCCTGGAAGTGGCCGAACTGGCTTTGGATGTTTTACAGGAAGAGCAGGCCGATGCCGGGAGTGAGACCGGGGGTTTAGGCGGCGAGAGGGAAGAGGCGGCGCCCGAAGGAGAAGATGGCGCGCTGGCGGCCATGGCTTTGGCATCCTCGTCGGAGCCTGAACCCTCGGTAGCTGAGGTAACTGAACCCAAGGAAGCAGTATCGGAACTGGATTCGGAGATTCTGGGTATCTTCGTCGAGGAAGCGCGCGATGAGTTAGAAGTCATTCGTGAATATTATCCACGCTGGCGTCAGGATCAGGACGATAAGGATGCGCTGACCCGGATCCGTCGCTCATTCCACACTCTCAAAGGCAGCGGTCGTCTGGTCGGTGCCATGGAAATTGGCGAATTTGCTTGGTCGGTGGAGAATCTGCTGAATCGGGTGATAGAAGGTACGGTTGCGGCTGGCGCGCCGATCTTCGAGTTGCTTGACCAAACGGTGGATTTGTTACCTCGGATGATCGAGTCGTATGCCCAGGGTGGGGCGGCGCAAGTGGAGACGCAGATCCTGCAGGAGCGGGCTTTCGCCTTGGCGGAAGGGCGTGAACCGGTTAGCGATACAGTATCGATTGAAGATGAGTCGTCTCGATTGGATTCGTCGGAGATCCCAGCTCCGGTGTCAGACTTGGTCGAAGACGTGCTGCGCTCAGACTCCTCTTTACTGAGTGACGATGATTTCAGCGCGCAAGCTGATGATTCTGATCTGATATCCGAGTCCTTGAGTTTGGACCTGGATCTTGGGGATGAGGAAGATGTTTCCGAATTAGTTGGGGGCGAGGCGCTACATATCCAAGATGATGAATCGATCCTCACGCCGGCGGCGGAGACCGCGCCAGAGGTGGAATTGGATTCAACCCTGTACGATATCTTCCGCAAGGAGGCTGAGGGGCATCTGCGGGTCATCGAAGAGTTTATCGAACGTTGTCGAGGCATGGCGGCTGGTTGCGCTTATGAAGAGGGGGTGAGGCGGGCCCTGCATACCCTACGGGGCAGTGCGCGCACAGCCGGCGTTGAATCCATTGCGGCACTGGCCGGTGCGCTGGAGGACTGGAGTAATCTTTTGTCCGGTCTGGAGCGTCGCACCGATCAGGCCGGTATCGATCTGCTGGAGCGAGGGCATTTCGTGCTCAGCGCCTTATTGGGCGCGATCAATCAGCCGGCTTCTGCGTTGCCTTCCTGGGAAGCCTTAGTTAGCGAGGTAAAACGTCATTCTGTGCATCTGGAGCAGCACGCACCTGGAGACGTCGATCTTGAAAGCCAGTTGGCGGCTACGGCGGACTTTGATGAAGATCTGGTCGAGATCTTTGTTGATGAGGCACGTGAGTTGTCTGATGGCCTGGAGCAGATCTATGAGCAATGGCGGGACCGGCCAGATGATTTGCTTCCAGTCGCACAGATGCAGCGTAATCTGCACACGATTAAAGGTGGCGCGCGTTTAGCCTCTATCGATGCTATTGGGGATCTCGCGCACGCCAGCGAGTCATTATTCGAGAGTGTGGTGGATCAACGCATTACTGCAAGTCCAGTGGTGCTCGGTTTGGTGCGCCAGGCCTTGGACGCCCTGGCCGCGCAGGTGGATGCGTTGGAGCGGCAGACTCCTCCCAAGGCATGGCCGGATCTGGTGGCGCGTCTTGAAGCCGTTGCGGCAAACCGTGAATTGCCGTCGGAGTCGGATGTGCCGGATGAATCGGGACTAGATGAATCGGGATTGGGTCAAGATGACCTATCGGGCATGGTACAGGAGCAAACGGAAGCTAAGCTCACCTCGCCCCATAGCCAAGACGTTTCGATCGATTCTACTTTGTTGACCGACTCGCAACTCCTGACCGATTCCGAACTGTTGGGCGGCGAGGCCAGCCAGCTGGCTTCTTCAGAGCTGGTTCCAGGCGAAGGCGATGTTACCAGCCTAGTACAGGGTGACTCGCGCATCATTCAGTTTCCCACACAAGATCGGGAGGATGGGGAGGCAGAGCCGCGTCGTCCTCCGCCGCCCGAGGAGGAGAGGCCGCGAAAGGTCTCCAAGGAGCGGGTACGGGTTAAGGCCTCGTTGCTGGACCAGCTGGTGAACAACGCGGGCGAGGTCAATATCTACCGGGCGCGCCTGGAGCAACAGAACAAGACGCAGGGCCACAACCTGGACGAACTGGCCCAGACCATCGGCCGTTTGCGCGAGCAGTTGCGCAAGCTCGAGAACGAGACCGAGGCGCAGATCCTCTCACGCCATGAGCGTGAGCACGACGGGGAGTTGCCGGAGGGCTTCGACCCGCTGGAGATGGACCGCTATTCCACCATCCAGCAGCTGTCGCGCGCCCTAGCCGAGACCACCGAGGACCTGAACAACATCGGCGCCACCCTGCAGGAACTCAACCGTGATACCGATACCCTGCTGCAACAGCAGGGGCGGATCGCCAATGATTTGCAGGACGGCCTGCTGCGCACGCGCATGGTCCCGGTGGGTTCGCGTGCCGCGCGTCTGCAGCGGGTGGTGCGCCAGACCGCGCAGAGCCTCGGTAAGCAAGCCGAGCTGGCGATTAGTGGCGCCCAGGGCGAGATGGACCGCGCCATCCTGGAACGCATAATGGGGCCGCTGGAGCACCTACTGCGCAATGCCGTGGTCCACGGCATCGAGCCGCCCGCGGAGCGGCAGACGGCCGGCAAGCCTGAACAGGGCAGGGTATCGCTGGTGGTTGGCCGGGAAGGTCCGGACGTGATCCTGACCGTATCCGATGATGGTCGCGGCCTGGATCGCGAGGCCATCCGTAAGGTGGCTGTGGAACGCGGGCTGATCGATGCCGACGCCGATCTGGATGGCGACGATATCGACGCCTTCATCCTGGAGGCCGGCCTGTCCACCGCCGGTGAGGTGTCGCAGGTCGCCGGCCGGGGCGTGGGCATGGATGTGGTAGTGAGCGAGGTCAAGCAGCTTGGTGGCAGCCTGGAGATCGAATCCGAACCTGGACAGGGTACTAGTTTCTCTATTCGTTTGCCCTTTACCCTGGCGATCACCGAAGCCCTCTTGGTTGGTATTGGAGAAGATATTCTGGCGGCGCCACACGGTAGTCTTGATGGTATTGCACGTATTCCTCAAGATGAGTTGGCCGCTTGTTATCATGGAGAACGCGAATACTTCAGCTATGGAGGGCGGGACTATCAGGTGCGTTATCTGGGCACCTTGCTGGGGCTGAGTGCGCCACATTTCCCGGAAGGAGAGCGTTGGCTGCCGGTATTGCTGATCCGCTCCGGCGAACACCGCATGGCCATCCATGTGGACCGCCTGTTGGGTAATCAGCAGATCGTGGTCAAGTCACTCGGCGTTCAGTTGGGCACCATCCCCATGTTCACTGGCGCCACCATCCTGCCCGATGGCAGTATCGCGCTGATCCTGGATATGGGCGCCCTGGTGCGCATGGACAGCGCCCATCACGCGCCGGTCGTGGAGGACGGTGCGCAGGCCGAGATGCCACGGGGCATCAAGGTCATGGTGGTGGACGACTCCATCACGGTGCGCAAGGTCACCAGCCGCCTGCTGGAGCGCCACAATATGGAGGTGGTGACCGCGCGTGACGGCGTGGACGCGGTGGCGTTGTTGCAGGAACACCGCCCGGATGTGATGCTGCTGGATATCGAGATGCCACGCATGGATGGTTTTGAGTTGGCTCGCCACATGCGCAGTACCGAGGGCTTGGCCGATATCCCGATCATCATGATCACTTCGCGAACCGGAGACAAGCACCGCCTGCATGCTGCTGAACTGGGTGTGAGGCACTATCTGGGAAAGCCATATCAGGAGGAAGATCTGCTCGATAATATATACACCGTGCTGGCGGAGTCGGCCGAATGAGTACCGCGGAAATTTTGCCTTCCGAGATCCGAGGACTGCTCATTCCACTGCAACGGAAGTATCTGTTATTACCTAACGCGGCAGTGGCGGAGATCATCGATTATCGGGATGCCGCGCCGCTATCTGGCCAGCCTGACTGGGTGTTGGGGTCGGTGGAGTGGCGCCAGCGCAATCTGCTGCTGGTGCGCTTCGAGCGCCTGCTCGGGCAGACGCCGGAGCCGGGCGGTCCGCGGCAGCGCATCGTGGTCTGTCATACCCTGGACGCCCAGGCCAAGCGGCCGTTCATCGGGATCGTGGCCGCCAATATCCCGCGCCTGGTGCGCATCACCGAGGCCCAGTTGCAGGGCCAGCCGATGCCGCAGGATCTGGCCGACGCCCCCCTGGAGGCGGCCCTGCTGTTCGACGAGGCCCCGGCGCTGGTCCCCGATCTGAGCGCCCTGGAGGCGGCCTGCCGCTCAGTCTGAGCCTGGCGGGCCCTGCCCGAAGTCCCCCCAGAGTGCCTGGATCACCGCAATGGCCGCGAGCGGCGCGGTCTCGGTGCGCAGGATGCGTGGTCCCAGGCTGACCGCGCGCAGGCCCTGTCGCCGGGCCAGATCCCGCTCGTCGTCCGCCAGGCCGCCTTCCGGCCCCACCAGCAGGGTGATCGAGCGGCCCGGGTGGTCTAGTGCCGGCAATGGTGTATGCGCGCGGTGGCCGAGCAGGATGCCCTCGCCCTGAAAGCCGGCCAGCCATTCCCCCAGCGGCCGGGCCGGGTGCAGTCCGGGCAGGCGGCTGCGTCCCGATTGTTCGCAGGCATGCCGGATGACGCCCCGCCAGTGCGCCAGGCGGGCCTCCAGGCGTTTGCCCTGCAGGCGCACCACGGTGCGCCGGGTGAACAGCGGGGTGATCGAGGCCACGCCCAGTTCCACCGCCTTCTGCAGGGCCAGGTCCATGCGCTCGCCGCGTGAGATCCCCAGCGCCAGGTGGATCTCCAGGGGCGCCGGGGGCTCGCGCCGGATCACCGCGCCCACCGCGGCGGCGGCCTGTTCGCGTCCGCCGCTCAGCAGGCGGGCCTCGTAGTCCCGGCCGCTGCCGTCGAACAGGATGAAGTCGTCGCCCGGGCGCAGGCGCAGGACCTGGGTGAGGTGGCGCGCGGCACCGGTATCCAGCCGGACCTCCCGGCCCGTGGCCAGTGGTTCGGGGCTGAAGATGCGGGGCTGGCGCATCAGATCCCCAGCCGGTCCCAGATCTCCAGGGTGGGGGCCGCCTGGTTCATGGTGTAGAAATGCAGGCCGGGCGCGCCGGCGGCGAGCAGCTTTTCGCACAAGGCGGTGACCACGTCGGCGCCGAAGGCGCGGATGCTGGCGCTGTCGTCGCCATAGGCCTCCAGGCGCTTGCGTATCCAGCGCGGAATCTCGGCCCCGCAGGCGTCGGAAAAGCGCGCCAGGCTGCTGTAGTTGGTGATCGGCATGATGCCCGGCACGATGGGGATCCCGATCCCGCGCTGCCGGCACTGTTCGACGAAGTGCTCATAGGCGTCGACATTGTAGAAGTACTGGGTGATGGCCGAGTCGGCGCCGGCCTCCACCTTGATGCGGAAGTTGTCCAGATCGGCCAGGAAGTTGGGCGCCTGCGGGTGCATCTCGGGATAGGCGGCCACCTCGATATGGAAGTGATCGCCGAAGTGTTCGCGGATCAGGGCCACCAGCTCGCTGGCATACGAGAGATCGCCACCGCCGATGCCGGTACCCGAGGGGCGGTCGCCGCGCAGCGCCACGATACGGTGGATGCCCTGGCCCTTGTAGCGTTCCAGTATGCCCAGGGTCTCGGCGATGCTGTTGCCGATGCAGGTGAGATGCGGAGCGGTGTCGATGCCCTGGCTGCGCAGCCAGTCCACCGTGGCGAAGGTGTTGTCCCGGGTCGAACCGCCGGCTCCGTAGGTGCAGGAGAAGAAGGCCGGCCGGCGTTCGTTCAGGACCAGCACGTTGCGGCGCAGGTTCTCGAAGCCTTTCTCGGTCTTGGGCGGAAACAGCTCGAAGCTGAAGGTCTTGTCTTCATTCATGATTCTGTTCGACCGCGAAGGACGCGTGGGTTCGCAAGGTCGTCCTTGTTGCCACCCGGGTCATCCCGGGCGCTTCGCGTACCCTGGCGTCCTTGGCGGTTCCCCGACCTCAATAACGGTAGTGGTCGGGCTTGTACGGCCCTTCCACCGGTACGCCGAGATAGTCGGCCTGTTCCTGGGTCAGCACGGTCAGCCTGGCGCCGATCTTGTCCAGGTGCAGGCGGGCGACCTCCTCGTCCAGCTTCTTGGGCAGAATATAGACGCCGACCGGGTATTCGTCCGACTTGTTGAACAATTCCATCTGCGCCAGCACCTGGTTGGTGAAGGAGTTGGACATCACGAAGCTGGGATGGCCGGTGGCGCAGCCCAGGTTGACCAGGCGACCCTCGGCCAGCAGGGTGATGCGGTGGCCGTCGGGGAACACGATCTGGTCCACCTGCGGCTTGATGTTGATCCATTCGTAGCCGCGCAGCGACTCGACCTGGATCTCGTTGTCGAAGTGGCCGATGTTGCACACGATGGCCTGGTCCTTCATCGCCGCCATGTGGTCATGGGTGATGATGTCCTTGTTGCCGGTGGTGGTGACGAAGATGTCGCCGATCGGCGCGGCGTCCTCCATGGTCACCACCCGGTAGCCTTCCATCGCCGCCTGCAGGGCGCAGATGGGGTCGATCTCGGTGACCCAGACGGTGGCCCCCAGGCCGCGCAGCGATTGCGCCGAGCCCTTGCCCACGTCGCCGTAGCCGCACACCACCGCGATCTTGCCGGCGATCATCACGTCGGTGGCGCGCTTGATGCCGTCCACCAGCGATTCGCGGCAGCCGTAGAGGTTGTCGAACTTGGACTTGGTGACCGAGTCGTTGACGTTCATGCCCGGGAACAGCAGCTTGCCCTCCTTGAACATCTCGTACAGGCGATGCACCCCGGTGGTGGTCTCCTCGGTGACGCCGCGGATGGACTCGGCCATGCGGTGATAGCGTTTCGGATCCTCGGCCAGGGAGCGCTTCAGCACGCCCAGGATGACCTTCCATTCCTCTGGGTCGCCTTCGGCGGGCTCGGGTACGCCGCCGGCCTCGGCGAACTCCACGCCCTTGTGCACCAGCAGGGTGGCGTCGCCGCCGTCGTCCAGGATCATGTTGGGCACGCCTTCCTCGTCCGGCCAGTTGAGCACCTGCTCGGTGCACCACCAGTACTCCTCCAGGGTCTCGCCCTTCCAGGCATAGACCGGGATGCCGCGTGCCGCGATGGCCGCGGCGGCGTGGTCCTGGGTGGAGAAGATGTTGCACGAGCACCAGCGCACCTGGGCGCCCAGCTCGACCAGGGTCTCGATCAGGACCGCGGTCTGGATGGTCATGTGCAGCGAGCCGGTGATGCGCGCGCCCTTGAGGGGCTTGTCCTTGCCGTATTTCTCGCGCAGGGCCATCAGACCGGGCATCTCGGTCTCGGCGATGGCGATTTCCTTGCGGCCCCAGTCGGCCAGGGACAGGTCGGCGACCTTGTAGTCGGTGAACTCACTCATGGTTCTACTCCCGTGTTGAATCGTTGAGTGAGCGCCGTTGGAAAAGTCTCTGTGGCATGGATCCGAGCCTGGCCCGGTGGTCGGGTTGCAGCGCTCCTCGGATCGGCGTTGTGGCAACTGTTACGGCCGTTGCGCGCCGGACTTGAATATTATCCCGCGGCGGCCCTGAGTGTCTCGGCCTTGTCGGTCCGTTCCCAGGTGAAGCCTTCGTCCTCGCGGCCGAAGTGGCCATAGGCGGCGGTCTTGCGGTACTTGATCTGCTCGGCGTTGAGCAGGTCGAGCATGCGCAGGATGCCGTAGGGCCGCAGGTCGAAGTGCTCGCGGATCAGGTCCACGATCTTCTCGTCCGAGACGCGGCCGGTGCCGAAGGTGTCGACCATGATGGAGGTCGGCTCGGCCACGCCGATGGCGTAGGAGACCTGGATCTCGCAGCGCTCGGCCAGGCCGGCGGCGACGATGTTCTTGGCCACGTAGCGGCCGGCATAGGCCGCGGAACGGTCGACCTTGGAGGGATCCTTGCCGGAGAAGGCGCCCCCGCCGTGGCGCGCCGCGCCGCCGTAGGTGTCGACGATGATCTTGCGTCCGGTCAGGCCGGCATCCCCCATGGGGCCGCCGATCACGAACTTGCCGGTGGGGTTGATGTGGATGGCGGTGTCCGCGGTGAGCAGCCCGGTGGGCTCCAGCACCGGCTTGATGATGTTGTCCATGACCGCGTCGCGCAGGGCCGCCTCGGTGAGGGTGTCGGCGTGCTGGGTGGACAGCACCACCGCCTCGATGGCCACCGGGCGGCCGTCACGGTAGTGGAAGCTGACCTGGCTCTTGGCGTCGGGGCGCAGCCAGTCCAGCTCGCCGTTCTTGCGCACCTCGGCCTGGCGCTCCACCAGGCGGTGGGCGTACTGGATGGGCGCGGGCATGAGCACATCGGTCTCGTTGGTGGCGTAGCCGAACATGATGCCCTGGTCGCCGGCGCCCTGGTCCTCGGGGCGTTCGCGGTCCACGCCCTGGTTGATGTCCGGCGACTGCACGCCCAGCGCGGTCATCACGGCGCAGCTCTCCCAGTCGAAGCCCATCTCGGAGCCGGTGTAGCCGATGTCGCGGATGGTCTCGCGGATGATGTGCTCGTAATCGGGCTTGGCGTCGGTGGTGATCTCGCCGGCGATCAGGCACATGCCGGTCTTGAACAGGGTCTCGCAGGCCACGCGGGCGTGCGGATCCTCGGCCAGGATGGCGTCCAGGATGGCGTCCGAGACCTGGTCGGCCATCTTGTCCGGATGGCCTTCGGAGACCGACTCGGAGGTAAAGGTGTAGTCGTTTGCCATGGCAATTCCTTCGCTGTTGTGGGCGCGCGCCCGGGTCGAAAACCGCGCAATTCTACACCGTTGAGCCGGGGATGTGGATCTGGAAGAATGCGACGCCAGGACAACGTGAGGGGAAAGACATGGTTTCATTGGAGACACCGGTTTGTGAATTCGGCCGGCCGATCGTCGATTTCGACCTGCCCGGCGTGGACGGGCGGCGCTGGCGCATGCGCGAGTGCATGGGAGAGAAGGGGCTGCTGGTGATGTTCATCTGCAATCACTGCTCCTATGTGAAGGCGGTGCTGGATCGCATCGTGCGCGACGCGCGCGAGCTGCGCGATCTGGGGGTCAACAGCGTGGCCATCATGTCCAACGATCCGAGCCAGTACGCGGAGGATTCGTTCGAGAACATGCGCGCGATCGCCGAGCGCATGGATTTTCCCTTCCCCTATCTGCTGGACGAGACCCAGGCCGTGGCCAAGGCCTATGGCGCGGTCTGCACGCCCGATTTCTTCGGCTACAACGCGGCCGGCGAGCTGCAGTACCGGGGGCGCCTGGACGCCAGCCGCAAGGAGGCCGCGCCGCCGGATGTGCGGCGCGATCTGTTCGAGGCGATGAAGCAGGTGGCCGAGACGGGGCGGGGCCCCGAGGAGCAGATCCCCAGCATG
>JALVTT010000098.1 GCA_027024025.1 Sedimenticola sp. | reverse complement strand
ACTTCTACAGCACAGATTTCCCCACCTTCCCACATAAAAACCCGATCGTATGCCGCTGATAACGGCCGCTACCCGATCGGCGTGGCACAATGCGGTTTCCTGGGGTCTGGAATCACGGATTCAGGTATCGAGTTTCGTGACAGCGATATCGTGGAATCCAGGGTTCTGGACGAGAACACGATTCTTGATCTCGATGCGGGCGGCAATGTCTGTGCCATTACCTTCGAGCACGCGAGTCAGCGCACGGATGTCAGTCATTTGGCGGTGGAGGGTATCGCCGCATAGCGCGGCCCGCTCAGAGATAGCGGCGCCAGTGCTGGGGACGTCCGTCCTGGCAGCCGTGGCGGCGCTGCCGGTAGCGGTTGATGAACACCTTGACGGTGCAGTTGCTTTCGCCGCGGCCACAGCCCATGTTGATGCGCTGGGTGTTCTCCATGTAGTGCACCAGGGCCCGGCGCATGCGGTACAGCAGGCTGTTGTCGAGGTGGAAGCCGAAGTTCTCCAGCAGTTCCTCGATGGCCTCCAGGGTGGCGTGGCGGATGTCGTAGCAGACCTCGAGACGGGTGTCGCTGAGCCGCCGCGCCGACTGCACGCCCTCGCAGTCGTTCAGGAGCTGCACGGCCGTGCCCGCCTGGTTGCTGTCGGGGTGCAGGGCGCAGAAGTTGATCTCACGCAGCTTGATGGGGCTGTCGGGATTGGACTTCATGGCATGGGTCCGGTTGCCTGCATGTCTCAATCGTGGTCGACAAAGGCCACCCCGTCAACAGGGTTTTCCCGTATGCCGCCGTGGGCTGTGCGCCTCTTCCCGGCCTTTCCCGGGCTGCTGGCCGTGGGTGAATCGCTCCAGTCCGGCCAGGTCGCTTCCGCTGGCCACGCGCTCGAAGCCCGCCTGGCGGAGCAGTTCGCGGCAGGCCGGGCCCTGTTGGTGGCCGTGTTCGAGGACCAGCCGGCCGCCGGGGGCCAGGCGCCGCGCGGCCTGGGGCACGATCCGGCGGATGGCGTCCAGGCCGTCGGGGCCGCTGGCCAGGGCCTCGGGCGGTTCATGCCGCAGGTCGCCCTGTCGCAGGTGGGGGTCGGCCTCGGCCACATAGGGCGGATTGCCGATCACCAGGTCGAAGGGGCCCTGGATGCCGGTCATCCAGTCGGCCAGGATCCAGTCCACCCGCAGCCCCAGGCGCTCGCCGTTGCGTCGGGCCTGGGCCAGGGCGGCCGGGCTGCGCTCGCAGGCGGCGATGCGCCAGGCCGGGCATTCGCGCGCCAGGGCCAGGGCGATGGCGCCGCTGCCGGTGCCGAGGTCGATCACCCGCAGCGGGCGTTCGCGCGGCAGGGTGCGCAGCACGAATTCGATCAGGTGCTCGGTCTCGGGACGGGGGATCAGGGTGTGCGGACCGACCTCCAGCGGCAGGGACCAGAACTCGCGTTCCCCGGTCAGATAGGCGACCGGCTCGCCCCGGGCGCGGCGTTCGACCCGTTCGCGGAAGGCCTGCTCGGCGCTGGTTTCCAGGGGGTGCTCGGGATGGGCGAACAGCCAGGCCGGGTCGCACTTCAGGGCATGCGCGAGCAGGTACCGGGCCTCGCCGGCGGCCTCGGCGCCGCCGCCCAGGCGGGTGCGCGCCCAGGCCAGGGCCTCGCTGATCCGGCTCATGCGTCCGCGGCGCCCAGTTCCGCCAGTTGCGCGGCCTGGTATTCCTGCATCAGCGGTTCGATGATCGGGTCCAGCTCGCCCATCATGACCTCGTCCAGCTTGTAGAGGGTGAGGTTGATGCGGTGGTCGGTGACCCGGTTCTGCGGAAAGTTGTAGGTACGGATGCGCTCGGAGCGGTCGCCGCTGCCGACCTGCAGGCGGCGGTCGGCGGCCTCGGCCTGTTGCGCCTCGCGTTCGGCGGCGTCTTTCAGGCGCGCGGCGAGCAGCGACAGGGCGCGGGCCTTGTTCTTGTGCTGCGAGCGTTCGTCCTGGCATTCCACCACCAGGCCGCTGGGCAGGTGGGTGATGCGCACCGCGGAGTCGGTCTTGTTGACGTGCTGGCCGCCGGCCCCGGAGGCGCGGAAGGTGTCGATGCGCAGGTCCGCCGGATTGAGGTCCACGGCCTCGACCCCGGGGGCCTCGGGCAGGATGGCCACGGTACAGGCGGAGGTGTGGATGCGCCCCTGGGACTCGGTCTCGGGCACGCGCTGCACGCGGTGGGCGCCGGACTCGAACTTGAGCCGCGAGTACACGTCCTTGCCGCTGATGCGCGCGATCACCTCCTTGTAGCCACCCTGCTCGCCCGGGCTCTCGCTGACCAGCTCGCTGCGCCAGCCGCGCAGTTCGGCGTAGCGCAGATACATGCGCAGCAGGTCGCCGGCGAACAGCGCGGCCTCGGCGCCGCCGGTGCCGGCGCGCACCTCCAGAAAGATGTTCAGCCCGTCATTGGGGTCGCGCGGCAGCAGCAGGCGCTGCAGCTCGGGCAGCAGGCGTTCGGCGCGCGCCTCGGCCTCGGCCAGGGTGTCGCGCGCCAGTTCGGCCATCTCGGGGTCGGCCAGCATCTCGCGCGCGCCCTCGATTTCGGCCTGGTTGGCGTTCCAGGCCTCGAAGGCCCTGACCACGGGCTCGAGCTGGGCGTATTCCCGGCTCAGGGCGCGGAAGCGGTCCTGGTCGGACTGGACCTCGGGTTCGGACAGCAGCGCGGTGATCTCGGCGAAGCGCTCGCCGATCTGCTCCAGGCGCTGGCGGATATTGTCCCGCATGGGGGCTCAGTCCTGGCCCAGCTGGAACAGGGTGTTCGCGGCCTCGAGCAGTTCGTGCTGACCGCTGCTGCCGGCCAGGCGCAGCTGGGTGCTGGGGGTGTGCAGCAGCTTGTTGGTCAGGGTGTTGGCGAGAAAGGCGAGGACATCGGCGGGATCCTTGCCCGCGTCCAGCATGCGCTGGGCCTTGAGCAGCACCTCGTCGCGGATCGCCTCGGCGTTGGCGCGGTAGTTCTGGATCAGGTCCACCGCGTCCAGGGAATTCAGCCAGGCGCGGAACTCGGCCACCTGGAATTCGATGATCTCGCGCGCCTGCTCGGCCGCCTCCTGGCGCGACTGCAGGTTCTCCTGGATGACCTCCTCGAGGTCGTCCACGGTGTAGAGATAGACATCGCGCAGCTCGCCGACCTCGGGCTCGATGTCGCGCGGTACCGCGATATCGACCATGAAGATGGGGCGGTGGCGGCGCTGCTTGAGGGCGCGTTCCACGGCGCCCTTGCCCAGCACCGGCAGCGGGCTGGCGGTCGAGGCGATCACGATATCGGCCTCTGGCAGGTGGGCGCTCAGTTCGGTCAGGCCGATGGCGTAGCCGTCGAACTCCGAGGCCAGATCGCGCGCGCGAGAGACGGTGCGGTTGGCCACGATGATGCGGCACACCCCGTGCTGGTGCAGATGCCGCGCGGCCAGCTCGATGGTCTCGCCGGCGCCGATCAGCAAGGCGGTCTGTTGCGAGATGTCCGAGAAGATCTGATGCGCCAGGCTGACCGCGGCAAAGGCCACAGAGACCGGACTGTCGCCGATGGCGGTGTCGGTGCGCACCTGCTTGGCGGTGTTGAAGGCGTGCTGGAACAGGCGTTTGAGGGTCTTGCCGGTGTGCCCGGCGTCGGTCGCGGTCTGGAAGGCCGCCTTCACCTGACCCAGGATCTGCGGCTCGCCCAGCACCAGGGAGTCCAGGCCGCTGGCCACCGAGAGCAGATGATTGACCGCCGCGTCGCCCTCGTGGTGATACAGATAGGGGGCGATGTCGTTCACCACCAGGCCGTGGAACTCGGCCATCCAGTGACGCACCGTGTCGGCCTGGTCCTCCTGCACGCTGCAGTACACCTCGGTGCGGTTGCAGGTGGACAGGATCACCGCCTCGCTGACACCGGGGCGCTCGCACAGGCTGCGCAGGGCAGCGACCACGATGTCGGGACCGAAGGTCAGGCGTTCGCGGATCGAGACCGGCGCGGTGGTGTGGTTCAGGCCGACGGCGTACAGGCTCATGGGCGATTCGGGCTCTGGTTTAAGTCAAGGGGATAAATTTTGTATTATCAACACGTTAAAAGCAAGCCGCGATTGCCTTGCGGGGCGTGGGGTGCAAACCCCGTCGCAGTCCGGGGCCGGCTGTGCCACACTCGGGGAATGAAGTGTACGAATCGAACGGATCGCCTGGCGTTGTGAGAAAGCTGTTTGTCCTGTTGACGGCCCTGGGCCTGCTGGCCGGATGTCAGGGCCTGCCGCTGAAAGCGCAGTCGCCGGCCGGCGACAGGCAGGCCAAGGCCGCCCCGGCCCCGCCCAAACCCAGGCCGCTGCCCTTCAGCGAGCCGAAAAAGCCGCCGGTGGAGCTGGACGCGTCCCTCCTGTATGACTACCTGGTGGGCGAGATCGGCGCCCGTCAGGGGGAGTTCAGCCCCTCGGTGGAGGCCTATCTGGACGCCGCGGCCAAGGCCCACGACGCCTACGCCGCCGAGCGCGCCACCCGCATCGCCCTGCACATGAAGGCCCTGGACACCGCGCGCGAGGCCGCCGCCCTTTGGGTGCGCCTGGCGCCCAACGACATGCAGGCGCGCCGCTATCTGGGCGTGCTCCTGCTGCGCAAGGGCGATCAGGACGGGGCCCATGCCCAGTTCGACGCCCTGCGCCGCATCGCCGCCGCGCGCGGGCGCGACGGCCTGCTGGCGGCCGCCACCATCCTGGCCGGGGAGCCTGACGCGGCCGCCGCGCGGGCCCTGTTCCGGCGTCTGGCAGGCGCCCGGGCCCAGACCCCGGAGGCCCTGTACGCGGGGGCCCTGCTGGACACCGCCCAGCACCGCTTCGACGACGCGGTGACGGCCCTGCGCCAGGCCCTCGAGGCGCGCCCGGACTGGTCCAAGGCGCGCATCCTGCTCAGCCGCGTGCTGATGGCCGGCGACCAGGGCGATCAGGCTCTCGCGGCCCTCGCGCGGGGACTGGAGCTGAAGCCCGACGATACCGGGCTGCGCACCGCCTATGCGCGCCTGCTGGTCGGGCTGGGGCGCTACGACCAGGCCCTGGCGCAGTTCCGCAGGCTGTCTCAGGATAGCCCCAAGGACATCGAGCTGCTGTACGGCTATGCCATGCTCGCCAGCCAGCAGCAGCGCTGGGACGAGGCGCGCGGGCTGTGGCAACGCCTGCGGGACGATCCCAAATACCGCCTGGAGGCGAGTTACTTCCTGGGTCAGGTGGAGGAGAGCAGTGGCCACGCGGCGCAGGCCCTGGCCCTGTACCGCAGCGTGGACCAGGGGCCGCTGCGGGTGGACGCGGCGATCCGGGCCGCCTTTCTGCTGCAGAAGCAGGGCAGGCTCGACCAGGCCCTGGCGATGCTGCACGCGGTGCGCAAGGCCTATCCCAAGCGCGCGGTCGACTTGGTGCTGACCGAGACCCAGCTGCTGCAGGAGGCCAAGGCCAAACCCGAGCGTGTCCTGGCGGTGTACGCGGAGGGCCTGCGCCAGCACCCCGGTAACACCGATCTGCTCTACAACCGCGGACTGTACTATTCCAATCTGTCGCGCTACGCCGAGATGGAGGCCGACTTCCTGGCCGTGATCAAGCGCGATCCGCGCCATGCCGACGCCCTCAACGCCCTGGGATACACCCTGGCCGAGCGCAATCAGCGCCTGGTAGAGGCGCGCGGCTATATCGAGCGGGCGCTCAAGCTCAAGCCCGGCTCCCCGGCGATCCTCGACAGCATGGGTTGGGTGCTGTACCGCCAGGGCCGCTACAAGGAGGCCAAGGCCTATCTGCTGCAGGCCTACGCCAAGGAGCCGGACGACGAGATCGGCGCCCATCTGATCGAGGTGCTGTGGGCCAGCGGCGACCGCAAGGGCGCGCGCCGCCTGCTCGACCAGGCCAGCAGCGAGCGCCCGGACAGTCCCTTCCTCACCCGGCTGCGGGGGCGTCTGTTCGCGGATCCGGACCGGTGAGTTCCGAACCCTGGTCGGCGGATTGGCCGGCGCCCGCCAAGCTCAACCTCATGCTGCGCGTCACCGGTCGGCGCGCGGACGGCTATCACGAACTGCAGACCGTGTTTCAGTTCGTGGACTGGCACGACAGCCTGGACTTCCGCCTGCGTCCCGACGGCGAGATCCGGCGCCTGGGCGAACTGCCGGGCGTGCCCGAGCAGGACGATCTGGTGGTGCGCGCCGCCCGCCTGCTGCGGTCGCGCTGTCCCGGCGCCCCGGGGGTGGACATCCGCCTGCGCAAGCGCCTGCCCATGGGCGGCGGCCTGGGCGGCGGCAGCTCGGACGCGGCCACGGTGCTGGTGGCGCTCAACCGGCTGTGGGGCTGCGGCCTGCCCGAGACGGACCTGGCGGAGCTGGGCCTGCGCCTGGGCGCCGATGTGCCGATCTTCGTGCATGGCCGGGCGGCCTGGGCCGAGGGCGTGGGCGAAAGGCTGCAGGCGGTGGACCTGCCCGAGCCCTGGTATCTGCTGCTGCTGCCCCCGGTGCATGTCAGCACGGGCGAAATATTTGCCGCTCCGGAATTGACAAGGAATTCACGCCCAATCACAATACGCGCCTTTGTTGCGGGCGACAGGCGCAACGATTGCCTGCCCGTGGTGCGCGACCGTTATCCGGAGGTTGCGCAAGCCCTTGAATGGCTTGGCAATTATGCCGAGGCAAGGATGACGGGCACCGGGGCCTGCGTGTTTGCGGCCTTCGATACCCGGGCGCAGGCCGAGGCGGTCCTGGCGCAGATGCCGGCGGGCTGGACCGGCCGGGTCACGCACGCCGCCAACCGTTCCGCCCTGAGGGACAGGCTGGAGCGGACATAGAATTTGGGGTGTCGCCAAGCGGTAAGGCACCGGACTTTGACTCCGGCATTCGCAGGTTCGACCAGGCGCGCAGCGCCGCAGATCGCCGCCAGAGGCGGCGACCCGAAGGGCGAGCGAAGCGAGTCATCCTGCCACCCCAACCGCGTCAGCGGTTTGCCATGGGCAAGGGGCGGGCAGAACGAGGTTTTTTAGAATTT
>JALVTT010000097.1 GCA_027024025.1 Sedimenticola sp. | reverse complement strand
TGCACGCCTGGTGGGTGCCCGCCCTGGCCTACAAGAAGGACGCCATCCCGGGTTACATCAACGAGACCTGGACCAAGATCGAAAAGGAAGGCACCTATCGCGGCCAGTGCGCCGAGATCTGCGGCGGCGGCCACGCCTTCATGCCGATCGTGATCAAGGCGGTGAGCAAGGAGAAGTTCGCCGCCTGGGTGAAGGCACGCAAGGACGCCGCCGCGGCCGCCGCGGCCGAGGCCAGTTCCAACAAGGTCTGGAGCAAGGACGAGCTGTATGCCAAGGGCGAGGCCGTCTACAAGACCAACTGTGTGGGCTGCCACCAGGCCAACGGCCAGGGTGTGCCCAATGTGTTCCCGGCGCTGGCCGGCAGCAAGGTCACCACGGGTGACATCAAGGCGCATCTGGACACCGTCATCCACGGCCGTCCCGGCACACCCATGGCCGCCTGGGGCAACACCCTGAACGATCTGGATATCGCCGCGGTGGTCACCTACGAGCGCAACGCCTGGGGCAACAACACCGGCGACGCGGTGCAGCCGGCCCAGGTCAAGGCGGCGCGCTGAGCGATGAATACGACCCTGTCTCCAGGGTCGCCGGCGGTGCATGGAAGGGCCGCCGCTTACTTGAGCCGGGCGCGGGCTGCGTCCCGGCATGTACTGAACGGTCCGGGGCCGCGGGGCCCAGGGCGTTTCGAAATGGCAAGAGAGGGCAAGTGCAATGAGTACTGAAGCCGTACACGACGAGCATCACGATCACAAGCCGACCGGTTGGCGGCGCTGGGTGTTCAGCACCAACCACAAGGACATCGGGACCATGTACCTGATCTTTGCCCTGGTGATGCTGTTCCTCGGCGGTGCCTCGGCCATGATGTTGCGCGCCGAGCTGTGGGAACCCGGGCTGCAGATCGTGGATCCGAACACCTACAACAACCTGCTCACCAACCATGCCCTGATCATGGTGTTCGGCGCGGTGATGCCGGCGGCCGCGGGCATGGCCAACTGGATGCTGCCGATGATGATCGGCGCGCCCGACATGGCCCTGCCCCGGCTCAACAACCTGAGCTTCTGGCTGCTGCCGTTCGCGGCGCTCATGCTGATCATGTCCTTCGTCGTGCCGCACTTCGGCGGCGGGGTGCCGATCAATACCGGCTGGACCCTGTATCCGCCGCTCTCGCTGCAGGCCGGCATCGGCATGGACTTCGGTATCTTCACCCTGCACATCCTGGGCATCTCCTCGATCATGGCCTCGATCAATATCGTGACCACCATCGTCAACATGCGCGCGCCGGGCATGACCTGGTTCAAGTTGCCGCTGTTCGCCTGGGCCTGGCTCCTGACCGGCCTGCTGCTGATCGTAATCATGCCGGTGCTGGCCGGCGGTGTGACCATGCTGCTGTTCGACCGCCACTTCGGGACCTCCTTCTTCGACGCGGCCGGGGGGGGTGACCCGGTCCTGTTCCAGCACCTGTTCTGGTTCTTCGGCCATCCCGAGGTGTATGTGTTGCTGCTGCCGTCCATCGGCATCCTGGGCATGGTGGTGCCGACCTTCTCGCGCAAGCCGCTGTTCGCCTACAAACCGCTGGTGTACTCGATGTTCTTCCTCACCGCCCTGGGGCTGGTGGTGTGGGCGCACCACCAGTACACCGTGGGCATGTCCAAGGAGGTCACCGAGTACTTCATGATCGGCACCATCCTGATCTCCATCCCGGTGGGCTATATGCTGTTCAGCTTCATCTTCACCATGTGGCGGGGATCGATGACCTTCGAGACACCGATGCTGTTCGCGGTGGCCATCGTGCTGATGTTCTCCTTCGCCGGCGTGACCGGGGTCATGCTGGCGGTGGTGCCGGCCGACCTGCAGTACCACGACACCTACTTCGTGGTCGCGCACTTCCATTACGCGCTGATCCCCGGGGCCCTGTTCGGCATCTATGCCGGGGTGTTCTACTGGCTGCCCAAGTGGACCGGGCATATGTATGACGAGCGTCTGGGCAAGATCTTCTTCTGGTGGACCACCATCTCGTTCAACCTGACCTTCTTCGTGCAGCACTTCGTCGGTCTGGCTGGCATGCCGAGGCGGATCAGCGACTACAGCCCGGTGTTCACCGACTTCAACCAGATCTCGTCCATCGGCGCCTTCGCCTTCGGCGCCTCGCACCTGCTGTTCCTGTGGATCATCATCAAGACCGTACGTGGTGGCAAGAAGGTGGGTGACAAGCCGTGGGACGGCGCCCAGGTGGGCAATGCGGGCCTGGAGTGGACGTTGCCCTCGCCGCCGCCCTTCCACAGCTTCAGCACCCCGCCGGTGGTCAAGTGAACGGGGAGGGCTGAACCATGAAAGAGCAGGACGCCGCACTCAGAAAGGCCAATCTGCGCCTGGCCCTGATACTCGGGGCCATCGCCCTGGCGTTGTCGATATGGCCCCTGTACGCGCTCAGGCAGGCGGTCGGGTCTTGAGCATGCCGGCCAAAAAGTCCAACCGGCGCCTGGCGCTGGGCCTGGTTGGCCTGGTCGCCGGGATGTTCGGTTTCGGCTTCGCCCTGGTGCCGCTGTACGGCCTGATCTGCAGCGCCACGGGCATCAACAGCGTGGGCGCGGGCGGGCGCCACATAACCGAGTCCGAGGTGAAATCGTTGGGCGTGGATGCCCAGCGCGAGGTGCGGGTGGAGTTCGACGCCACCCTCAGCACCGGGCTGGACTGGGAGGTGCGGCCCAAGGTCCGGCACCTGGAGATCCATCCCGGCAAGGTGTACGAGGTCTCCTACTTCGCGCACAACAACTCGGATCACGAGATCACCGCGCAGGCCATCCCGGGTATCACGCCCTGGCAGGCCACGCAGTATTTCAACAAGATCGCCTGTTTCTGCTTCAACCAGCAGAAGCTGGCGCCGGGCGAATCGGCGGATCTGAAACTGCGCTTCGTGCTCAGTCCGGACCTGCCGCGCAAATACCACACGGTCACCCTGTCCTACACCTTCATGAACGTGGACAGGACGGGGCTCAGGCACGCGGTGTCGTCACGCTGATCCGGCACCGGGACAATCACAAGGGGAAATGGGGGCAACCATGACAAGCACAACAGAAGGCTATTACATCCCGGAACCCAGCCGCTGGCCCATCGTCGGCGCGGTGACCGTGTTCACCATGCTGGTCGGCACCGCGCTGTGGATGAATCATCTCTCGCCCGGACCCTGGATCATGCTGATCGGCATGCTGATGCTGGTTCTGCTGTTCAAGGGCTGGTTCGGCGACGTGATCACCGAGAACCTGGCCGGCAGCTACAACGGCAGGGTGGACCGCTCCTTCCGCCAGGGCATGTTCTGGTTCATCACCTCCGAGGTGTTCTTCTTCATCACCTTCTTCGGTTGCCTGTACTATCTGCGCAATATCACGCTGCCCTATCTGGGCGGCGAGGGGCATCTCGCCAATTCGCATCTGCTGTGGAAGGACTTCACCTACAGCTGGCCCCCGCTGCAGCTGCCGGATGCCAGCCACTACACCCAGGCCAAGGAGGCCATGGAGCCGGGCGGCATCCCCCTGTGGAACACCATCATCCTGCTCAGCTCGGGCGGCACCCTGACCTGGGCGCACTGGGGCCTGAAGAAGAACAGCAACCGCCAGCTGGTGCTGGGCCTGGTGATGACCATCGCCTTGGGCCTGACCTTCTTCTGTCTGCAGGCCTATGAGTACGGGCATGCCTATACCGAGATGGATCTGACCCTGAATTCGGGCATCTACGGCTCCACCTTCTATCTGCTGACCGGCTTCCACGGTTTTCACGTCACCGTGGGCAGCATCATGCTGATGGTGATCCTGGGGCGTGCGATCAAGCGCCATTTCAGCCCGCACAACCACTTCGCCTTCGAGGCCGTGGCCTGGTACTGGCACTTCGTGGACGTGGTCTGGATCGCGCTCTATATCTTCGTGTACTGGCTGTGAGCGGTGGGGTCTCAGGAGATGCCATGCGGCTGGATGGCGCCGCTGTAGTAGCCGGTGAGCAACAGGATGATCAGGGTCACCGAAAGGAGGACGCGCACGGTCAGCGACTGCACCACGCGCAGCGTCTTGCCGTTGTCCCGGGCGAGGAAGATCACGCCAGAGGCCAGGCTGGCCAGTATCAGGACCAGGTTGATGATGATGAGTGTTTTGAACATGAGATTTCCTGTGCCGGCCGGTCGGGGGTGAGACGGACCCATGCGTTCCGCCGTTGACACCGATTATAGTCGTTTGAATTCCCTGTCACGCAAATACGTCTTCCGGCCCTCGCTCGGTGGCACGGCGCTGACCGTGCTGGGCGTGGCGCTGTTCCTGGGCCTGATGCTGTGGCAGCTCGACCGCGCCGACCAGAAACGGGCCCTGCAGGCGCGCTTCGAGTCGCGCCTCGGCCTGCCGGCGGAGGACTACCGGGGCGGTCCTGTCGATCTGACGAAGATGCGCTATCGCCGGCTGCGCCTGGCGGGTCATTTTCTGGCCAGGGATCAGGTATTGCTGGACAATGCCGTCCACGAGGGGCGGCCCGGCTACCAGGTGCTGACGCCCTTTCAGCTGGATGACGGCGGGGTGGTCCTGGTGGACCGGGGCTGGGTGCCGCAGGGCGCCCGCCGGGACGCGCTGCCGGACATCCGGGTGGCCAGCGCGCCGCTGCGGATCGAGGGCTGGCTGGACCGGCACCGCTCCCGGCCGTTCTTCGGCGGCGGCCAGGCGCACCGGCCGGGCGACAGCCGCTGGCTGTATCTGGATACGTCCGCCTATCGCCGGGAGAGCGGGCTGCAGGTACCGGACTGGGTGATCCATCTCGCGCCGGACAGTCCCCAGGGCTATGTGCGCACGCGACCGCATTTCGACGCCCGGGTGGGCATGCACATCGGCTACGCCATCCAGTGGGGCGCCTTTGCGCTGATCGCCGCCGGCACCTGGCTGATGGTCTCCTTCCGCAAGCGCACGCAGGGGGAGACGAAATGAGTACCCAGGAACAGACCGCGGGCCTGCGGGCCAGGCGTCCGGGGCGCGGCCCCTTCTGGGCCCTGCTGGCGATCACCGGGCTGCCCTTTCTGCTGGCCCTGTATCTGTTTCTTCACCCGGAGCTGGTGGCCCGCTTCGGCACCCTCAATCACGGCCAGTTGGTGCAGCCACCGCGCCCGTTGCCGGCCGGCAGCTGGCAGACCCTCGATGGCCGGGGCCTGGACGCCGCGGCCCTCAAGGGCAAATGGTCGCTGCTCATGGTGGCCGAAGGGCGCTGCGACCGGGGCTGCCAGAAGAATCTCTACTACATGCGTCAGATCCGTCTCGCCATGGGCGAGCGGCGCTATCGCGTGGCGCGTCTGATGCTGCTCAGCGATGGCGTCGTGTCCGAAGACCTGCGCAGGAAGCTCGAGCCCTTCGAGGGCACGCGGGTGATCGTCGGGCCCGGGGATGCGCGCGCGCGCCTGCTGGCCCTGCTCGAGGTGGACCGCCAGCCCCTGGACGGCCGGATGTTTCTCATCGACCCGCAGGGCCTGCTGATCCTGGCCTATCCGCCCCATCCCGAGTGGAAGGACGTGCTCAAGGATCTGGAGCGCCTGCTCAAGGTGGTGCAGCAATGAGCACGCCCTGGTTCCGCCGCCTGGCCTGGCTGGCCACCGGACTGGCCTTCTGCGTGATCGTGCTGGGCGCCTTCGTGCGCCTCAACGACGCCGGCCTGGGCTGCCCGGACTGGCCGACCTGTTATGGCCAGGTCACCCCGCCGGATGACCCGGGCGCGATCGCCGCCGCGCGGCAGGCCTTTCCCGGCGCGGTCATCGAGCATCACAAGGCCTGGTACGAGATGATCCACCGCTACCTGGCGAGCAGCCTGGGCCTGCTCATCATCGCCCTGGCCGTGCTGGCCTGGCGCAACCGGCGCCGGCCCGGTCAGCCGGTGGTGCTGCCGCTGTTGCTGGTGCTGCTGGTGAGCCTGCAGGGCGCGCTGGGGATGTGGACCGTGACCCTGCTGCTGCGTCCGGTGATCGTGACCCTGCACCTGCTGATGGGCATGACCACCCTGGCCCTGCTGGCCTGGCTGGCCCTGGGCGTGAGCGGCTTCGCCCTGCGCCGGGCCGCGGTCCGCAACCGGCGCCGCCTGCGCGCCTGGGGCCTGGGCGGACTGCTGGTGGTGGCGGTGCAGATCTCGCTCGGCGGCTGGACCAGCACCAATTACGCGGCCTATCAGTGCCTGGACTTCCCGACCTGCCAGGGCCGGTGGTGGCCGCCGACCGATTTCGCCCGGGCCTTCAGGCTGACCGCCGAGCCGGGGGTCAACTACGAGGGCGGACGCCTGGACAATGTGGCGCGGGTCACCATCCACTGGACCCACCGCCTGGGCGCCCTGGTGACCCTGATCTATCTGCTGGGCCTGGGCCTGAGTGCGCTGCGCAGCGCCGACCCGGGCGTCCGCCGGGTCGCCGGCCTGGTGCTGGCCGCGCTGGTCCTGCAGGTCAGCCTGGGCATCAGCAATGTGCTGTTCGCCCTGCCGCTGCCGGTGGCGGTGGCGCACAACGGGGGCGCGGCCCTGCTGTTGCTCAGCCTGGTGGCCTTCAACCGCCGGCAATGGCCTTACAACGAGGGGAGGGAGGCACGGTCCTCCTGAGGAGAAGCGAATCATGACCGAATTACTGATCCAGAAGGCCGTGGGCATCCCGTGGCGCGAATACTACGCCCTGTGCAAGCCCAAGGTGGTGTACCTGATCGTGTTCACCGCCATCGTGGGGATGCTGCTGGCCAGTCCCGGCCTGGTGGCCCCGGGGACCCTGTTCTTCGGCGCCCTGGGCATCGCCCTGGGCGCGGCCTCGGGCGCGGCCGTCAATCACTGGGTGGACCAGCGCATCGACGCGCTCATGGAGCGGACCCGCCAGCGCCCCCTGCCGCAGGGCCAGTTGTCCCCGGCCGCCGCGCTGAGCTTCGCCATCGGCCTGGGCCTGTCTTCCATGCTGATCCTGGTGTTCTATGTGAATACCCTGACCGCGGTCCTGACCCTGGCCTCGCTGGTGGGCTATGCCGTGATCTACACCGTGTTCCTCAAGCGCAGCACGCCGCACAACATCGTCCTCGGCGGGGCCGCGGGCGCTGCGCCGCCGGTGCTGGGCTGGAGCGCGGTCACCGGCGAGGTGGGCACCGAGGCGCTGCTGCTGTTCCTGCTGATCTTCATCTGGACCCCGCCGCATTTCTGGGCCCTGGCGATCCGCCGCCGCGCCGAATACGCCGCGGCCGGCGTGCCCATGCTGCCGGTCACTCACGGGGTGCGCTTCACCAAGCTGAATATCCTGGTCTATACCCTGATGCTGCTGGTGGTGAGCCTGCTGCCCTTCCTCTATCACATGAGCGGGCCGCTGTACCTGCTGGGCGCCCTGGGCCTGGGCGGCGGCTTCATCTGGCATGCCTGGCGTCTCTACCGCGGCGAGGGCGACGCGCACGCGATGAAGACCTTCGGTTATTCGATCTTCTACCTCAGCACCCTGTTCGTGTTCCTGCTCGCCGACCACTACCTGCTGGTGCTGACCGGCTGAGCAGGGGCTATGCGCTCCGGGGATGGACCCACAGGGCGCGCACCATGACGATCACGAACATCAGGCCGCCGGTGATGGCGATCAGGCCGCCCAGACCCATCATGCCCATGCCCAGGATCTCCGGAAGATTGTGCAGGCCCTGGGCGCTGCCCGCGGTCTTGCGCTGGATGTTGCCGTAGCCGCCGGATATCGCCAGACCCAGGATGTGGGTCAGCTGCCCCAGGCCGTACACCCAGGGCTGCCAGCGGGCGAGCCGGTCGGCGGGCGCGGCATAGCCCAGCCGCGGCAGCAGCAGATAGGCCATGCCCATGAAAGCCAGGGTCACGCCCACGATGGAGCCGTGATAATGGGCTGGGATCACCACATTGGCCCCGCGGATCAGGAAGCCGAGCACGCCCCCGGCGGTGAACAGCAGCAGCGAGCTGAGCAAGGCGGCGCGCAGCGGGCGTTGTTGCGCATCCGCATGGCCGCCGGAAAAGACGGCCCCCAGCACCACCAGTCCCAGCGGCAGCAGCGCCAGCCCGCCGAAGCGCATCAGTCCGGTGAAGCCCTGGTGGTGGGCGGCGCTCACCACCGGGTCGAGGAAGTAGATCATCGGCGCCATCAGCACCGGCGAGAAGGCCAGGCTGAACAACAGCACGCCGGTGTGGCCGCGCAGCGGCACCCGGTAGCCGGCGGCGTGCGCCAGCCACAGCCAGGAGACGAGCAGCAGCAGGCTGTGGGTGAACTGCAGGACATGCCCGCCGCCCCAGAACAGGAACTCGTAGTAGCTCGCGCCTTGCAGCCGGTGCGGGACCAGCAGGAAGGAGGCGACAAAGGCCCCCAGCGCGATCAGGGCGGCGATCTTGCTGTAGAGCAGGCCGACCCGCAGCGCGTCCACGGCGTTCCAGGCGTGATTGAGCGGGATGCGGGTCATCAGGCTGCGCGCCACCAGGACGCTGAAGCCCAGGGCCACCAGCCCCCCGCCGGCCAGGAACAGGGGTTGCCTGAGCACCGGGATATAGTTGTTCATCAGCGGGTCGCCGGCGCCGAAGAAGGGCGACAGGGCGATCACCAGGGTGCCCAGGGCCGTCAGGCCGAAGGCCAGCCAGTCCCAGCCGTGGCTGCCGGGCCGCCCGTTCACCGACCACAGCACTCCGGCAAAGGCCAGGAACCAGATCACCACCGACAGATCGACGTGCACCACCAGGGCGGTGTGAAAGAAATCGACCCAGGGGATCCAGTCATACAGCGCCGGGGTGCGCGACAGCACCAGCAGGATGGAGAAGGCCCCGGAGGCCAGCAGGGCCAGCACGCCCAGCTTCAGCCAGGCGTCGGCCAGTTGCCGGCGGCCGCCGGCGGGCGGGGGGAGTTCGAACTGGTATGGCATGGAAGCAGGATCCTCCGGATGTTTCTGACCGACCATATTGGCATCTGTGCCAGTGTACCCGGTCATTTGCCCGCGCGACATAATCCATATATCATCAATTTCTGAAATTCTTGTATTCGGTCGTTCGACCGGGTGCGGGAGTCCCTTGGTGTCAGCAGTTCCGATACCGGGAATCGGAAGGAGAAGTATCGAGATGTTCCGTTCCAAGAACCTGCCCATGACCCTGGCAGTGGCTCTTATCGTGTTGTCCTGGCTGGGATTCCTGTCGGTGATGATCGCCGGCTGACAACCCCCTACCGACCTCCCCCCGCAAGCGGGGGGAGGGGATGTTGGTTTGGAGGATGGCCCTGGCGGCGGTTGGGCGAGGCTCAGGCGGCCATCGCCAGGCGCAGTTTCTTTATGGCGGCCTTCTCGATCTGACGGATGCGCTCGGCGGAGACGCCGTATTCGTCGGCCAGTTCGTGCAGGGTCTCTTTCTGTTCGTTCAGCCAGCGCCGCTGCAGGATGTCGCGGCTGCGTTCGTCCAGCCCCTTCAGGGCCTCGTGCAGCCGGGCGTGCTCGTGCTCGGCGGTGTCGGCGGCCTCCAGCTGGGCCGAGGGCTCGCTGCGCATGTCGGCCAGGTAACCGGCCGGGGTGAAGTGGCCGTCGTCCTCGTCGCTCTCCAGCGGGTCGAAGGCCAGGTCGTGGCTGCTCAGGCGCGATTCCATCTCGATCACGGTCTCGGGCTTCACGCCCAGGTCCTCGGCCACGCCCTCGATCTCCTCGCGGGTGAACCAGCCCAGGCGCTTCTTGGCGCTGCGCAGGTTGAAGAACAGCTTGCGCTGGGCCTTGGTGGTGGCGACCTTGACGATGCGCCAGTTGCGCAGGATGTATTCGTGGATCTCGGCCTTGATCCAGTGCACCGCGAAGGACACCAGGCGCACGCCCATGGAGGGGTCGAAGCGCCGCACGGCCTTCATCAGGCCCACGGTGCCCTCCTGGATGAGGTCGTTCTGGGGCAGGCCGTAACCACTGTAGCCGCGCGCGATGCGGACCACGAAGCGGAGGTGCGAGAGCACCAGCTGGCGGGCGGCCTCGAGATCCTGCTTGTCATGCCAGCGCACGGCCAGTTCGTGCTCTTCCTCGGCGCTCAGCATGGGCAGCTGGAAGGCGGCACTGATGTACGAGTCCATGCTGCCGGTGGGCAGCACGCTCGGGATCGTGGCGGCTTGCGTCATGGTTGTCACTCCTCTTGGATCGACTCCAAATTTAGCACTCTCCGGGCGAGAGTGCCAGTCAATATTAGCACTCGCGGTATGAGAGTGCTAATCCCGCTGAAAGTTCCCGGGTTTTGGCCTATTCGGGCTGGATCCGCGCCAGATGGCGCCCGACCGCCAGCCAGGCGCCGCCCAGGCCCAGCATTGGACCGCCGGCGAGCACCGCGAGGAAGGTGCCGGAGGTGAGGATGTCGAGGCTGAAGGCCGACTGGTAGAGCCCGGCCAGGCGCTGCACCGGCCCCTGCATCAGGCCCAGGCCGCCGATCACCAGGCCGATGGCGATCAGGGCCCCGAGCAGGCCGTACCAGACGCCTTCGTAGAGGAAGGGGCGGCGGATGAAGGCGTCGGTGCCGCCGACCAGCTTGATGACCTCGATCTCGTGATGGCGGCCCTGGATCTCCAGGCGGATGGTGTTGCCCACGATCAGCAGCACCGCCGCCGACAGCAGCCCGGCGAGGATCATGACGCCGCGTTCCAGGGTGTGGGTGATGGCCTCCAGGCGGCGCACCCACTGCAGATCGACCCGCACCAGGTCGATCTCGCGGTATTGCTTGAGCGTCTCGGCCAGGCGCTCGGTGGCGCGCGCCGAGCTGTTGACCCGGGTGGGCCGCACCAGCACCACCGCGGGCAGCGGGTTGTGGTCGAGCAGGTCCAGGGCCTCGCCGAAGCCGGAACGCCGGCGGAACTCCTCCAGGGCCTGTTTGCGGGTGATGAGACGCGCCTCGGCCACGTCGCGGCGCTGCGCGATTAGGTCGCGTACCGCGCGCGCCTGCTTCTCGTCCAGCGACTGCTGCAGGAACAGCGAGATGCTCGAACCCCCGTCCCAGTTGCCGGTCAGCTGGCGCACATTGTCGATCAATAGATACAGCCCGCTGGGCAGGGCGATGGCGATGCCGATCACCGCCGCGGTCATGGCGGTGCTCAGCGGGCTGCCGGCCAGCCGTCCCAGGGCCGAGAGCGACATCTGGGCGTGCCGCAGCAGCCAGGTCAGGGGGTTGCGGTTGCGCCGGAAGCCCGGTCCCCGCCCGCGTCTGCGCGCCCGGCTCATGCCGCCGCCCCCGTGTCGTGCAGGATGCGGCCCTCGCGCAGCTGGATGATGCGCTTGCCCAGGCGTTCCACCAGGGCCACGTCGTGGGTGGCGATGAGCATGGTCACGCCGACCTGGTTGAATTGCACGAACAGCTCCATGATCTCGCGCGAGAGGTCCGGGTCCAGGTTGCCGGTGGGCTCGTCCGCGAGCAGCACCGGCGGCTTGCTGACCAGGGCGCGGGCGATGCCCACGCGCTGCTGTTCGCCGCCGGAGAGGGTGATGGGGAAGCTGCGCTCCTTGCCCAGCAGGCCGACCTTGTCCAGGGCCGCGCGCACCCGGCGCTGGATCTCCTGGTGGCCCATGCCGGCCACCACCAGGGGCAGGGCGATGTTGTCGAACACGGTGCGGTCGTGGAGCAGGCGGTGGTCCTGGAAGATCATGCCCACCTCGCGCCGGTGGTAGGGCACATCGCGCGCGCGCAGCTTGTTCAGATTGCGCTCGTTGACCCAGACCTGGCCGCGGGTGGCGCGCTCGAGCAGGCCGATCAGCTTCAGCAGGGTGCTCTTGCCGGCGCCCGAGTGGCCGGTGATGAAGGCCATCTCGCCCGCCTTCAGCTCGAGGCTGACCCCGGCCAGGCCTTCGCGGCCGGTGGGGTAGCGCTTGGCGACGTTGTCGAAGCGTATCATCCGCGGATCAGGCCTCCGTGCCCTCGTCTCGTTCGAACAGGGCGCGCACGAACTCGCGGGCGTCGAAGTGGCGCAGATCCTCGATGCCCTCGCCCACGCCGATGAAGCGGATCGGCACCTTCAGGCGGTCGGCGATGGCGAACACGATGCCGCCCTTGGCGGTGCCGTCCAGCTTGGTCAGGGTGATGCCGGTCAGCGGGATGGCCTCGTTGAACTGCCGGGCCTGGTTGAGCGCGTTCTGGCCGGTGCCCGCGTCCACCACCAGCATGACCTCGTGCGGCGCCTCCGGGTCCAGTTTTTTCATCACCCGGGCGATCTTGCTCAGCTCGTCCATGAGGTTGGACTTGGTGTGCAGGCGCCCGGCGGTGTCGGCGATCAGCACGTCCATGCCGCGTGCGCGGGCCGCCTGCAGGGCGTCGAAGATAACCGAGGCGGCGTCCGCCCCCGTGTCCTGGGCGATCACCGGGATGCCGTTGCGCTCGCCCCAGCTCTGCAGCTGCTCCACCGCCGCGGCGCGGAAGGTGTCGCCGGCGGCGAGCATGACCTTCTGGCCCTCGTCCTGCAGGCGCTTGGCGAGCTTGCCGATGGTGGTGGTCTTGCCCGCGCCGTTGATGCCGACCATCAGGATGACCTGCGGCATGCCCTCGGCGGGCTGGCGCACCGGTTGTTCGACCGCCTCCAGAATGCCGCTGAGCTGGTCCTGAAGCACCTGGCTCAGGGCCTGCGGGTCGGACAGCTCCTTGCGCGCCACGCGCGCGGTCAGTTCGTCGATGATATGGCGCGTGGTCTCGACCCCGATATCGGCGGTGAGCAGCAGGGTCTCGAGTTCCTCGAGCAGTTCCTCGTCGATCTGCTTGCGCCCCAGCAGCAGATCGGCGAGGCCGTCGCTGAGGCTGGCGCGGGTGCGCGCGAGACCACGTCTGAGGCGCTCGAACAGGCCGGGACGGCGTTCTTCCTGCGGGGCGGTGTCTTTTTTCTTTCTGCCAAAACCAAACATGGGTGCTGTCGTGCTGCCTCCCTGGATAGACCCGGGCAGGCCCCTGCGGGCCCTTCGGGAACCGGCGCGGATGCCGCCGGTCTGACCTTGCAGTCTCTCACGGCGCCTGAAAGAATGCCGGGAGACCAGACACGGGCCCGCGGCATGGCGGCCGGGGCTCCGTGCCGCATCCTATCATCTGTGCAGGATTTCGGAGTAACCACATCACATGTTTCCACGTATGTTTTTCGGCCTCGCGCTGGCCCTGCTGATCGCGCCGGCCTGGGCGGGCGACGGGCAGGTCAGTGAATTCATGCTGGACAACGGCATGAAGGTGATCGTCAAGCAGGATCACCGCGCCCCGGTGGCGGTCAGCCAGGTCTGGTACAAGATCGGCAGCAGCTACGAGGAGGCCGGTCGCAGCGGTCTCTCGCACCTGCTCGAACACATGATGTTCAAGGGTACCGAGGCGCACGGCCCGGGCATGTTCTCGCGCATCATCGCTGAGCTGGGCGGCAGCGAGAACGCCTTCACCAGCCGCGACTACACGGCCTATTTCGAGACCCTCTCGGTGCAGCATCTCGACCGCGCCCTGGAACTGGAGGCCGACCGCATGCGCCACCTCAAGTTCGACGAGAAGGAGTTTCGCAAGGAGCTGGCGGTGGTCATGGAGGAACGGCGCATGCGCACCGACGACAAGCCCAGCGGCCTGCTCTACGAACAGCTGATGTCGGTGGCCTGGCGGGCCTCGCCCTATCAGAACCCGGTGATCGGCTGGATGGACGACCTCAAGCACATGTCGCTCGCGGCGCTCAGGCACTGGTACGACCTGTGGTATCAGCCGAACAACGCCACCCTGGTGGTGGTCGGCGACGTGGACCCGCAACAGGTGCTGAAGCTGGCGAGGAAACACTTCGGGCCGATTCCGGCGGGCAGGGTGCCCGAGCCGCGCCGCCCGGTGGAGCCCAGACAGCTCGGCATCACCCGGGTCGAGGTCCATGCCCCGGCCAAGCAGCCCTATCTGCTGATGGGCTACAAGACGCCCGTGGTCGGGCATGCCGGGCAGGACTGGGAGCCTTATGCCCTGTTCGTCGCGGCCTCCATCCTGGACGGCGGCGAGAGCGCCCGCCTCAGCCGCGAGCTGGTGCGGCGACAGAAGATCGCGGCCTCGGCCGGCGCCCAGTACGACCTGTATTCTCGGCTGCCCGCGCTGTTTCTGTTCGACGGCACGCCCACCGACGGGCACAGCCTGGACGAGCTGGAGCAGGCCCTGCGCGCCCAGGTCAAACGCCTGCGCAGCGAACTGGTCAGCCGCGAGGAGCTGGACCGGGTGGTGACCCAGGTGGTGGCCTCCAAGGTGTTCCAGCGCGATTCCATCTTCTATCAGGCCATGCAGATCGGCATGCTGGAGACCCTGGGCGTGAACTGGCGCCTGGCCGAGGAGGAGGTCCGGCGCCTGCGCGCCGTGACCCCCGAGCAGGTGCGCGCGGTGGCGCGCAAATACCTGATCGAGGACAACCTGAGCGTGGCGCGCCTGATCCCGCGCGAGAAGAAGCAGGCCAAGGCGGCGGAGGTGAAAGATGGCAAATAAGCGTTTCGCGCGCGCGGCCCTGCTGGCCGGGCTGTGCCTGTTGAGCGGCCTGCTCATGGCCGCGCCCAAGATCCAGTCCTGGACCACCGGCAAGGGCGCCCGGGTCCTGTTCGTGGAGGCCGACGCCCTGCCCATGCTGGACATCCGGGTGGTGTTCGACGCCGGCGCCGCGCGCGACGACGGGCATCCCGGCCTCGCGGCCTTCACCAACGGCATGCTCACCGAGGGGGCCGGGGACTGGGACGCCGACGCCCTGGCCCGGCGTCTGGAGGATCGCGGCATCGAGCTGGGCTCCGGCTCGCTGCGCGACATGGCCTGGGTCTCGGTGCGTACCCTGAGCGAGCCGGCCACCCGGGATGTCGCCATCGACACCCTGGCCGCGATCCTGGCCAGGCCGCGTTTCGACGACAGCGCCATCGCGCGGGTGCGCCAGCAGATGCTGGTGGCGCGCCGCCAGGCCCTGCAGGCCCCGGGCTCGGTGGCCTCGGAGCGCTTCTATCACACCCTCTACGGCAAGCACCCCTACGGCTCGCCGCCGGGCGGCACGGCCGAATCGATCAAGGCCATCGACAAAGCCATGCTCCGGCGCTTCCACCAGCGTTATTACGTGGCCGCCAACGCGGTGATCGCGATGGTCGGCAAGGCCAGCCGCGCCGAGGCGGAGGCCATCGCCGAGCGCATCACCGCCGGCCTGGCGCACGGCCAGCACGCCGCGCCCCTGCCGCGCCCGGCGCCGGTCAAGGGCGGGGTGTTGCGCCAGGACTTCCCCTCGCACCAGACCCATATCCTGATCGGCCAGCTGGGGGTCACGCGCGAGGATCCGGACTACTTCGCCCTGTACGTGGGCAACCATGTGCTGGGGGGCAGTTCGCTGGTATCCCTGCTGGGGGACGAGGTGCGCAACAAGCGGGGGCTGTCCTACAGCGTGTACAGCTATTTCAGCGCCATGCGCGTGCCCGGCCCCTTCCTGATGGTGGCCCAGACCAAGAACACCAAGGCGGATGAGACCCTGCGCGTGATGCAGGACACCCTGGCGCGCTTCATCCAGACCGGCCCCAGCCAGGCCCAGCTGGACTCGGCCAAGAAGAACCTGGTGGGCGGCTTCCCGCTGAAGGTCTCCAGCAATGGCAAGATCGTGGAATACATCGCGATGATCGGTTTCTACGGCCTGCCCCTGGACTGGCTGGACACCCTGCCGGGCAAGCTGAGGGCGGTGACCGTGGACCAGGTGCGGCAGGCCTTCGCGCGGCATATCGATCCGGCACGCAATATCCGCGTCATCGTGGGGGGCAGGCCGGAGTAGCGCATGGCCCGGGCGCGCAACCAGTTGCGCATCATCGGCGGCGAGCACCGGGGCCGGCGCCTGCACTTTCCCGACGGGCGCGGTCTGCGCCCGACCGCCGACCGGGTGCGCGAGACCCTGTTCAACTGGCTGCAGGGCCAACTGGCCGGGCGCCGGGTGCTGGACCTGTTCGCCGGCAGCGGGGCCCTGGGGCTGGAGGCCCTGTCGCGCGGCGCGTCCGAGGCGGTGTTCGTGGAGCGCTCCCGCGCCGCCGCCGCGCAGCTGCGCGACAATCTGGCCCTGCTCGGCCTGCAGGATCGGAGCGAGGTGCTGTGCCAGGACGCGCGGCGCTTTCTTCAGCAGGCGCAGGCGCCCTTCGGCCTGGTATTCCTCGACCCGCCCTTTGCCGAGCAGCTGCTGGAGCCGGTGACGGCGCGACTGGCTGCCGGCGGCCTGCTGACGCCGGATGCCTGGATCTATCTGGAGCGGGACGCGGCGCGCCCGGCCCCGGCGCTGCCCGCCGGCTGGCGTCCGTACCGCGAGGGCCGGGCCGGTCAGGCGGCCTTTGCCCTGTTCAGGGCGGGGTGAGCGGCCGGAGGCGACAGGCCCTGCATTGATGTATCGCAATGGTTGCGCGGCCCCGCTTCCGGTAGAATGACGACTTTCACCGGAGTGGAAGCACGCCGTGCCGCAGATTGCCGTGTATCCCGGGACCTTCGATCCCATCACCAATGGCCACGCCGACCTGGTCGCGCGGGCCAGCCGCCTGTTCGACGAGGTGGTGGTGGCGGTGGCCAGGGATACCTCCAAGCGCCCGGTCTGCGATGTGGCGCAGCGGGTCAGACTGGCCGAGCTGGTGCTGGCGGAGATGCCGAATGTGCGGGTCCAGCCCTTCGACGGCCTGCTGATGCATTTCTGCCAGCGTATCGGCGCCGGCCTGGTGATCCGCGGCCTGCGCGCGGTGTCGGATTTCGAATACGAGTTCCAGCTGGCCGGCATGAACCGGCGTCTGGCGCCCGAGATCGAGACCATCTTTCTGACCCCGGCCGAGCAGTACGCCTTCATCTCGTCCTCGCTGGTCAAGGAGATCGCGGCGCTGGGCGGGGATGTGTCGGAGTTCGTGCATCCCGAGGTGAAGCGGGTACTGTTGGAAGGCGATTGCAATTGACGCGCCCCGCCCCCATCTGAAGATCAGACGTGGCGGGTTGTCTTTCGACACTTTGGGAACCTCTGATAAAAGCCATCCCTGGCTTTATCGGGGGCCACCGCGCCGCAAACGCGATTTGCGGCTTGTTTCAGAATCGATCGCTTGCAGCGATCGATTTTGCCGGCACATCCTTGTGCCGGAGGAAGATCCGAATTGTTCGGATCTTCCTTTGCTATATTCATCCATAGTTCGTTGTATTGAGGAGTGGTCCCATGGCCCTGATGATTACTGACGAGTGCATCAACTGCGATGTGTGTGAACCGGAATGCCCGAACGGGGCCATTTCCCAGGGTGACGAGATCTACGAGATCGACCCGGATCTGTGCACCGAGTGCGTGGGGCACTACGAAACCTCGCAGTGCGTGGAGGTGTGCCCGGTCGACTGTATCCCGCACGATCCCGACCATGTCGAGACGCGCGAGGAGCTGATGGCCAAGTACGAGCGCATCACCGCCGAGGCCGGCTGAGCGCCGATGTCTCCGCGTCCCTCGTGGCTGAAGGCCCCCGCGTGGGGCCTTCTTGCGTTGTGTCTGCTGTGCGCGCCCTTGGGCGCCCGCGGGCTGCCGCCCCGGCAGGCGGTCGCCAGCGCCCATCCCGAGGCCACCGCGGCCGGCATCGCGGTGCTGGACATGGGCGGCAACGCCTTCGACGCGGCGGTGGCGGTGAGCGCGGCCCTGGCCGTGGTCGAGCCCTACAGCTCGGGCCTGGGCGGCGGCGGGTTCTGGCTGCTGCACCGCGCCAGTGACGGCCGCGAGGTGATGATAGACGGGCGCGAGCGCGCACCCCTGGCGGCGCGCCGCGACATGTATCTCGACACCCACGGCAAGCCGATCCCGGGGGCCAGCATCGACGGCCCGCTGGCGGCCGGCATCCCGGGCGAGCCCGCGGCCCTGGTGCATATCGCGGAACACTACGGACGCCTGCCCCTGGCCCTGGATCTGGCCCCCGCGATCGCCCTGGCGCGCGACGGCTTCCGCGTGGACGCGCACTACCGCGAGATGGCCGGTTTCCGCCTGGCCCGACTCAGGAACTCGAAGGCGGCCGCGGCCCAGTTCCTGGTCGATGGCGAGGTGCCGCCGCTCGATCATCCGCTGCGCCAGCCGGCGCTGGCCGACACCCTGCGGCGCCTGGCCGACAACGGGCGCGAGGGCTTCTACGCCGGCCCGGTGGCCGAGCGCCTGGTGGCCGGCGTGCGCCAGGCCGGCGGCATCTGGACGCTCGAGGATCTGGCCTCCTACCGGGTGGTGGAACGCCAGCCGGTGACGGGCCGTTTTCGCGACTGGCGGGTGGTGAGCGCGGCCCTGCCGTCCTCGGGCGGCATCGTGCTGATCGAGATGCTCAATATGCTAGACCAGCTGGACATGGACGGGCTGTCCTCGGCCCAGCAGGTGCATCTGATGGTGGAGGTCATGCGCCGCGCCTATCAGGACCGCGCCCGCTATCTGGGCGACACCGATTTCGTGGAGGTGCCGGTCGAAAAACTGCTCAGCCGCGACTGGGCGCGCCAGCGGGCGAAGGACATCGATCCCGGGCACGCCAGTGTCAGCGCGCCCATGCAGGGGCGGGCGCCCGGCGGCAATCACACCACCCATTTCTCCATCATCGACCGCGAGGGCAACCGGGTCTCGGCCACGCTCAGCATCAACTATCCCTTCGGCGCCTGTTTCGTGCCCCCGGGGACCGGGGTGGTGCTGAACGACGAGATGGACGATTTCTCCATCAAGCCCGGTGTGGCCAATGTGTACGGCCTGGTGGGCAACGAGGCCAACGCCATCGCCCCGGGCAAGCGCATGCTCTCGAGCATGAGCCCGACCTTCATCGAAAACGACCGTCGGGTCGGCATCCTGGGCACCCCCGGCGGCTCGCGGATCATCAGCATGGTCCTGATCGGGCTGCTGCAGGCGGCCGCCGGCCAGCCGGTGGATCACTGGGTGCAGCGCGCCCGCTTCCACCACCAATACCTGCCTGACGAGATCCAGTTCGAGCCGGGCGCCCTGTCGCAAAAGACCCGCGACTATCTCGAATCGCTCGGCCACAGGCTGCATGAGCTGGACCGGCACTACGGCAATATGCAGGCGGTGCTGTGGGACCGCGCGGCGGGCAGGGTCAGCGCCGCCTCCGATCCCCGCGGTATCGGGGCCGCCTGGGTGGGTCGCTGAACCCCGGGGCTGGACGATGCGGCGGCCCCTTGCGCAAGCGGATTGCGGGAATGCGCAAGAGGCCGGGATGAGGGGCCGGCAGGTCGTTCAGCGGGTATAGAACTCCTGGTCGAAACGTGCGTGCAGGGGGTGGGTCTCACCCTCGGGGGTGACCTGCAGGTCGAAGCTCAGGTGCTCGCGGTGGGCCACCGGGAAGTCGGCGATGTAGTAGATGGCCTTGGCCTCGCGCACCTCGTGCAGGCGGATGTCGTCGCGTTTCTGTCCCAACAGGTTGCGGGCGTCGAGGGTGATGCGGGCGCGCACCGGCTCGCCGATGGTGCCCGGCTTGTCGCGGATCACCGAGATATTGATCATGCCGCGGCTGGTGCTGCGCTGGATGCCGTAGGCCTGTGCGACCTTGGGCGAGAGCATGTCGGTGGTCAGGGCGTTGTGGTGGATGGTGTAGTGACCCGCGCGGGTGGCGTTCTGGGCATACAGCGGGCCGGTCAGCAGCAGGACGCCGAGCAGGACGAGCAGTTTCTTCATGATGACAACCTCCTTCAGGATTGTTCTTGTATCAGAGACGCGCGCAAGGGCCCGCGGAAAGGGGCTGCGGCGGCTTCCCTAACTATAGACCCGATTGGAGGATGTTTTACTTCAGGCCAGCCTGGAGCTGCGGTCGCTGACGACCTGCGGGCGGATCCTGCCCTGCTCGTTGGGAATGGCGGGATTGCTCAGGGCCTGGCGTACATTGCGCAGTGAACCGAGCTGGATCTTGAGGCGCTTGGCCTCGCGCTGCATCAGGCGGGTACGGGCCTGGATGGTTTTGCGCGACTGCTTGGCGTGCTTGAGATCGCGGATCTGCTGCGACAGGGTGCCGCGATATTCCTTGACCTCGATGGTGAGCGGGTCCAGGGCGTGGTCCAGCCATTCGCGCGCCTCGCGCTGGGCCTCGCGGAAGATGTGGCGCGCGCGGTCCACGATGGTGCGGAAATAGCGGCGCACCACGAAGTGCTGCTCGGTCATGGTGGTGCGGGCGCTCTTGCGGAACACCTCGGCCTCCTGGTGCAGCAGGCCGAGTTCGACCTGGTGCTTGACGATGGAGAACATGGCCGGCTGCAGGGCGGGGAAGTCGTGGTCGGTCTGGAAGCGGCGGTAGATGCCGCGTACCAGGCGCCGCATCAGCTGGGCCTTGTCGCTGACCGTCTCCATGCGCGCGTTGATCTCGTCGAACAGGATGCGCATGGCCTCCTTCAGGCCGGGCGTGGTCCAGGCCTTGGACATCTCGTGGCGCGCCTCCTGGATGACCTGCTCCAGGGACTGCAGGTCCAGGGCGTTGAGCAGGGTCTGGCCATGCTGCAGGAAATGGCGCCGGCTCTCACGGTAGGCGTCCACGCTCTTCTGGTAGCGGTGTTTCTCCTGCCGGACCTCTTTGAGCATAAGGATAACCGATGCGTCACTGCGATTAGAGACCTCGTTGAGGCTTTGAATCTGTCTACGGGTTCGTTTAAGACGCGATTGGATGATACCTTCTAAGCTTTTGATAGCATGTTGTACGTCTTCGGTGAAGCCGTGCATGATCAGATCACGCCGGTTCTCTACAATGGAGTGAGAAAGGTAGTCCTCAAGAGCGGAGATGCCGCTGCGGTCCTCCAGATCCTGGTTTGCGTTGATGCGCGCGACCAAGGCTTTTTGTGCCGATACTGCGAAAGTCTGGTCCAGAGAAATTTCGAGCAGTTTAGCGACATCCGCCCGCTGTTGTTCGATCCGTTGTTCGATCTGTCCCCGCGGGCGTAGGTCATCCCACAAAGTGTCAGTCTTGTTCAGCACCACCATCAGTCCTTGGTGCCGGCGACCGGAAGGGGCGATGAACTGCTGCCAAATCTCCAGGTCGGAGCGGGTCACGCCGGTGTCGGTGGCAAGCACGAACAGCACTGCCTGAGCATTGGGTAGAATCTCGTAGGTCAGCTCGGGCTCATTGCCCACTGCATTTAGGCCAGGGGTGTCGATGATCCTTAGACCTTTGGCTAGCAGCGGGTGACGGATGTTGAGCTGGGCCAGGCGCCAGCGCGGGATCATGATGGTGCCATCTTCATCCGCGCGTCTTGTATCGCCAGATGCATCCTCGTACAGGCCCAGTGCCGCGGCCTCGCTGAGGCTGACGCGCTTGCTCGCGGTCAGGGCGCGTAGTTGAACCTCCAGCATGTGGGGGTTGTCCAGACGTAGAGGGATAGTGGTCCAGACTTCGGGTTTCTGTCGCAGATGGTGGAGGCTGATATCATGGCCACGGGTCTCGATTGGCAGCAGGCGAAGGCTGGGAGATTGGTTCGGATCCTGCAGGATTTCGGTCGGGCACATGGTGGTGCGTCCGGCGTCGGTGGGCAGCAGGCGGTACCCGAGGTTGCCGAAGAACAGAGCGTTAATCAGTTCAGTCTTGCCACGCGAGAACTCGCCGGTAATGGCCACGGTGACATTATCGTCACGCAGCGCCGAGCGGGCCCGGCCGATGGCGTGATGGATCTCGGAGCTGTACAGGTTCTGCTGTTGTAGCCAGGGTTCCAGCTGATCCAGGATCTTGCGCTGGCGTTGTTTCCAGCGCGAAAAGCCGGCCAGTTGCTGTTCCATTGGCGAATTTGCCATACCACTTCCTCAAAATATCCTGTGGTTCCGGGGTGGAGAAGGTAATCTGACTCTGTTTTTAGCCCTGCTGGTGGCGTGAATATTGTGATGTAAACCCCATCAATTGTAGGCGCTAATCCGCCGTTTTTGAAGTTGCTGTTGGGGCTTTGTTAGCCCAAAGCTGTAATGTCCCCTTTTCTCCCAGGCTGAAATTTCTCCTATAGGCATCAGGTTGTGCTAGAGGTGGATCTGCTCGTAACAGGGTGCGAGCGCCTGATCGTCATCAACGGCATGCTGGCGGCGAGTTCCAACGCGGTCTTCCAGCGCAAGCTGGAACACCTGGTCCGGGAATTCGACGAACTGAACGACGACGATGCCGGACTGCCCTTCGGCCAGCGCTGGGGTACCACCGTGGTCCTGGCGATGCGCCGCTGGCGTTACGGCCTGTTCAACCGCTATCGAAAGGACCGCGGACACCCGGACACCTGAGTGGCGGCACGCCCATCCTGCGTCACCATATCCCGACAGGGCGCGGGATGCAGTCTTTCCCCGCCTCCGCTATGGTCCCACCACCGCCGCCGGAAGGCAGGTCTGCGCTGTGCGTGCCGCCTGGCTGGGAATGGGCGGACCTGATGGCGGCCGCCATCACATAAAGAATATGGACCAAGGAGAATCACAGTGAGCAACAACAGATCCAAGCTACGGTATGCGCCGCTGGTCGGTGCGATGGCACTGGTGATGACGGGCTGTGTCAGCAACGACACCCGCCTGTCCGATCTGCAGCAGCAATTGAGCAGCCAGAAGCAGGAAAACGCCAACCTCAAGGCCAGCCTGGCGCAGGCCGAGGAGAAGGCGAAGGCCGCGGCCGCCATGCACGGCAGCACCTCGGCCGCGCCGGCAGCGGCAGCCAAGGTCGAGAGCCCGCTGCTGCCGCCCAACGCCAAGCCGGGTGAATGCTACGCCCGCGTCTGGGTGCCGCCCAAGTACAAGACGGTGCCCGAGAAGGTGCTGGTGAGCGAGGCCAGCGAACGCACCGAGGTCATTCCCGCCAAGTACAAGTGGGTGACCGAGGAAGTGACCGTCAAGCCGGCCACCACCCGCCTCGAGGCCGTGCCCGCGGTGTACGGCACGACCAAGGAGACCATCCTGGTCAAGGAAGCGCAGCGCACCTGGCGTACCGGCCTGGATCCGAAGTCGCCGCCGGCCAGTGAGGAACTGCTGGCCGCCGCGCGCAAGCATGGCGTGGATCTGGACAACGCCAAGCCCGGCATGTGCTATCACGAGCACTACCGTCCGGCCAAATACACCTGGGAAGAGCAGCAGGTGCAGGTGAGCGACGCCTCCGAGAAGGTCATCACCAAGCCGGCGGTGTACCGCTGGGTGGAGAAGCGCGTGATGGTGAGCGAGCCCACCGTCCGCTACGAGGAAGTGCCCGCGGTGTACGAATGGGTCGAGGAGCGCGTGCTGGACAAGCCGGCGCACACCGTCTGGAAGAAGGGCGAGGGCCCGATTCAGAAGATCGACGAGGCCACCGGCGAGATCATGTGTCTGGTCGAGGTTCCGGCCACCTACAAGATCGTGCGCAAGCGCGTGCTGAAGAAGCCCGCCGGCGTGCGCAAGGTCGAGATCCCGGCCAAGTACAAGACCGTCAAGGTGCGTGAGCTGGTACAGGAGGCCACCGCCGAGAAGGTGAAGATCCCGGCCAAGTACAAGACCGTGCGGGTGCGCAAGCAGATCTCCGGCCCCGAGTTCGTGTGGCACGAGGTGCACAAGCATGGTGAGCCGCGTTCCACCCGCACCGGCAACCGCATCTGCCTGGTGGAAACCCCGGCCCGCTACAAGACCGTGACCCGCAAGGTGCTCAAGTCGCCCGCCACCACCCGCGAGGTGACCGTGCCCGCGGTGACCAAGAAGGTCCGCGTGCGCAAGATGGTGGCCGAGCCGCAGGTGAAGCACATCGCCATCCCGGCCAAGTACAAGACGGTGACGCACCGCGAACTGGTGCGTGACGGCTACATGGAATGGCGCTCCATCCTGTGCAAGACCAACATGACGGTCAGCCGCATCAAGGCCATCCAGAGCGCACTGCACAAGGCCGGCTACTATGGTGGCCCCATCGACGGCATCATCGGCAAAAAGACCATCGCTGCCGTGAACGCCTTCCAGCGGGCCAAGGGCCTGCCGGTCGACCGTTACATCAACATCGAAACGGTCAAGGCGCTGGGCGTCTCGCCCCGCTGATACCGGTCTCCTGAACCGGCATCATGCCGAACCCCGTCCCGCAACCGCGGGGCGGGGTTTTTTCATGCAACCTTCACCCGGCCACAGCGCATCTCGGCGCCGGGGAATCGGGCCGGGCGCCGTCATGGCTTCTCTCCTCCATTGTCCGCGAAAGCCGGCGTGAGGTCGCTCGGAATGCCGGCGGAACGCCGGCGCTCCCGCCGGGAGCGTGGCTGGCCGGAGATCACTCCGGGAATCTGTGATCGGAATGCGGGTGTGCGGGGCGGGGGCAACAAAAAACCCGCTCCGGGGAGCGGGTTGGGAAGCGGTATCGCCATCGGCCGGCCCCGCGGGCGCGGGGCCGGGCGGGATCACTTGGCGAGGTCTTCCAGTTTCTTGGCCTTGATGATCTGGCCGTCCAGGGCCGCGTCGGTGGCGCTGCGGCCGTAGGCGACGCTGATCAGCTGGCTGTAGTAGACCACCGGCATCTCGAACTTGGTGCCGAAACGCTCGTTGATCTGGTCCTGGTAGATCTCGACGTTGGCCTGGCACAGCGGGCAGGGGGTCGCGATCATGTCGGCGCCGTTGTCGTAGGCCGCCTCGATGATACCCTTGATCATCTCCTGGGATTTTTCCGGCTCGGAGAAGGCCAGGGCGCCGCCGCAGCATTGCACCTTCTTCTCGTAGGTCGGGATGGAGTCGCCGCCCAGGGCGTCGACCATCTTGTCCAGGTACATGGGGTTCTCGAAGGACTCGCCGTCGATGCCGAAGGGACGGTTGGTCTGGCAACCGACATAGCCGGCGATCTTGATGCCTTCCAGCGGCTTCTTGACGCCCTCGGACAGCGCCTCGTAGCCGATGTCCTCGATCAGGACCTCCGCCATGTGGCGGATGGGGGTCTGGTTGGTCATCTTGAGGTTGGCCTCCGCCAGGGCGGTGTTGGCCTCCTGGAAGAAGTTTTCGTCCTCGCGGAAGCGCTCCGAGGCCTCCTTGGTCGCCAGCCAGCAGGCGGCACAGGTGGCCACGATGTCCTGACCGGGGTTGTGTTGCTCGGACAGGGCGATGTTGCGCGCCGACAGGGTCATGCGCGGCAGCACCGAGCCGCCGCCGTAGCCGATGGAGGCGGAGCAGCAGTTCCAGTCCGGGATCTCGTTGAGTTTGACGTCCAGCTCTTCGCACATGGTGTCGATGGAGCGCTTCAGGTTGGAGGAAGACGCGCCATCCTGCGAGGAGCAGCCGGGATAGTAGGAATATTCGTATTTAGCCATCTGGATGCACCGTTACTTGTTGGCTTCGAGCTTGGCAGCTTCGATTTCTTCGGCCTTCTTGATCATCTTCTGCAGGCCGGCGACGTCTTTCACGCCGTGGCCGCCGAAGAATTCCGCAGCGCTCATGCGCTTGGCCTTCATCATGTTCATGCCGAGTTTCTGGTTGGCCAGCGCGTTCTTGATGCCCTGGCCGAAACCGTCCTTGAAGTACAGCGACAGGCCGAGCTTGAGCTCGTTGACCCGCCCCTTCTTCATCATGTTGTCCCAGAAGATCTGGGAGAACTGCGCGGTCGGCTGGTTCTTCGGCACCAGGCCAAGCTTCTTCGCGTAGGTCGCCAGGCCGTGCATGATGTGGGTGATGGGCAGCTCGCGCGGGCAGCGCACGATGCAGTTGTAGCAGGAGGTGCACATCCACATCGAGTCGGAGCTGAGAACCTCCTCACGCTTGCCGGCGCGGATCATCATGAAGATCTCCTGCGGCGGATGCGCCCAGTACGGACCCAGCGGGCAGGAGCCCGAGCACACGCCGCACTGCATGCACATCTTGACCCACTGGCCCTCCTCCACGTTCGCTTCAACTTCCTTGAGGAAGTTGCTGCGATATTTCTCGACCATTGCGGTATTCATATCACTCATTATCAATCTCCCTCTTAGAACTTGAAGGGGCTCAGGCCGACCCTTTCGATGACCTCTTCCATGTCCTTGATCAGGCGCGGGGCGCGCTCGATGTCGGTAATGGCCACCTCGTGCACGATCACGCGCTCGGGTTCCAGGTTCAGGGTCGACAGGGTGTCACCGACCTTGCGCATGCGCTCGGCCGCCATGGTGGAGCCGCGCACGAAGTGGCACTGGTAGTCCTCTCCGCGCTGGCAGCCCATCATGATGATGCCGTCGAAGCCGTTGTTCATGGAGTCGGTGATCCAGGACAGGGAGACCGAACCCAGGCAGCGTACCGGGATGACCCGGGCCCAGGGGCTGATTTCCTGGCCACTCATGGCCGCCTGGTCGAGCGCCGGGTAGGCATCGTTCTCACAGGCTAGCACCAGGATGCGCGGCTTTTCCTCGAATTCGTCCGGGATATCCACGTTCTTGATCTGCTGGCCGACGGTGTCGATGGAGTAGTTCTCGAAGGAGATGACCCGCACCGGGCAGGCGCCCATGCAGGTGCCGCAGCGGCGGCAGCGGGCCTCGTTGTACTTGGGATAACGCTCCTCGTCCTCGTCGATGGCGCCGAACGGGCATTCCACGGTGCAGCGCTTGCACTGGGTGCAGCCCTCGCGGCGGAAGCTCGGGTAGGACAGGTCGCCGGAGCGCGGGTGCGCGGCACGGCCCTGGGAGGCGTTGATGGCCTCCTGGATGGCCTTCATGGCGGCGCCGGTGGCGTCGTCCTGGGCCTGCTTGATGTCCATCGGGCGACGCACCGGACCGGCGGCGTAGATGCCGGTGCGGCGGGTCTCGTAGGGGAAGCAGATGAAGTGCGAGTCGGTGAAGCCGTTCACCAGGTGCGGCAGATCGGTGCCCTGGCGGTAGTCCAGGTTGAGGATGGACTCGATGGACACGGCCTGCTCGGCCACCTGTTTCTCGATCTCTTCCTTGGCGGCGTCACGCTCTTCCAGGGGCAGCTTCTCCAGGGCCACGGTCACGGCATAGGGATCGGGCCCGGAGTTGGGCACCATGCCGGTGTCCAGCACCACCAGGTCCACGTCCAGGTCCACGTCCTCGTCGAGGATGCGGTCCTTGAACTTGACCGTGGCGCCGTTGCCGCCGCTGGTCACTTCCTTCACCTCACCCTTGGTGAAGGTGATCATCCTCTGCTGGCCGGCGCGGTAGAAGTCCTCGCCCGCGGCGCCCGGGGTGCGCAGGTTGTCGAACAGGATCACGGTGTCGCAGTCGTCACCGTTCTGCTCCTTGAAGTAGAAGGCCTGCTTGATGGCCACCAGGTCGCCGATGCCGGAGTGGTAGGGCAGATAGCCTTCCTTCTCCGAGGCCTGGCCGGCGTTCTGCACGAAGGCCACGGACTTGACCTCCTTGCCGTCGGAAGGACGCTTGATGGGGCCGTCGCCGGCCTCCCTGGCCAGGGCCTCCAGTTCGATGTTGGTCACCACGTCGGGGTTGCCGTGGCCGTATTCGGGCAGGCTGTCGATGTCGAAGGCCTTCCAGCCCGAGGCCTGGATGATGGCGCCGAAGTTCTCGGTGGTGGTCGAGCCGGACTCGGTGGTGATGTCCGCCGAGAAGCGGCCCGGTGCGCCGGAGGTCTTGGTGACCTTGCTGTTGAGGTGCACGGTGATGCGATCGTTGGCCTCGACCTGGGCGATCAGATCCGCCACGTCGTTGTCGATCGGACCCGGCAGATGCGCGGTGCGGCTGTTGCTGGTGCCCTCGGGCGCGGCGCGGTAGGGGATGCGCTTGTGCCACTTGGCGGCCCAGCCGCCCAGCTCGCCTTCCTTCTCGACGATGTGGCAGTCGAAGCCGGCCGCCGCGGCCTCCAGGGCCGCCGTCATGCCGGTCACGCCGCCGCCCACGACCAGGATGTTCTTGTTCAGGCCCTGCTCACCGGAGGGGGTGGGCTTGGTCATGAACTTGACCTCGGCGCAGGCCATGCGGATGTAGTCGTCCGCCATCTCCTGCGTGGTCTCCTGGTTCTCGTCGGTGTCGGGACGGGCCCAGATCACGCCCTCGCGCAGGTTGGCGCGGGTCATGGCCACGTCGGTGAAGTTGAAGGCCTCCACCTTGGCGCGCCGCGAGCAGGCGGCGATCATGATGTGGGTCGCACCCTCGTTGTCGATCTCGTTGCGGATCAACTCGATGCCTTCCTTGCTGCACAGCATCTCGTGCGTGTGGCAGGTCTGCATCTTGCCGTCACGGGTTGCGGTCATTTCCAGTTGCTTGGCATCCAGGCGGTCGCCGATGCCACAGCCGGTGCAGATGAATCCTGCGAATTTCTTGTCGTCTGCCATTGCTTAGCCCTCCGCTCCAGCAACGCGGTTCACCACCTGAATGGCCTTCAGGGCGGCGCCGGTTGCGTTCTGTACTGCGCGGTTCACGTCGAGTGCGTCGGATGCGACGCCGGCGGCGAACACGGCCCCGTTGGCCGGGTCCGGCTCGATGAAGCCCTCGCGGTTGATCACGATGTCGACCGGGAAATCGGCCTTGGTCACCGACGGCTCCATGCCGGTGGCGAGCACCACCAGATCATGGGTGTTCTCGTAGCGGTTGTAGCCCTCGGTGTCCACGCCGCGGCAGATCGGGTTGCCGTCCTTGTCGGTGATGATGTTGGCCACCTTGGACTTGGTGAAGGTCACATTGTCCTTCGCCTTAACCTTCTGGTAGAAGTCCTCGAAGCGGTCGATGGCGCGGATGTCGATGTAGTAGATGGTGACCTGCGCGTCCTCGTAGGCCTCGGTCACATAGTGGGTCTGCTTGAGCGAGGCCATGCAGCAGATGCGCGAGCAGTGGAACAGGTGGTTGCGGTCGCGCGAGCCGGCGCACTGGATGAAGGCCACGTTCTTGGCCTCCTTGCCGTCGCTGGGACGCACGATCTTGCCGCCGGTCGGCCCCTTGGGGTCGGCCATGCGCTCGAATTCCACGTTGGTGATCACGTTCTCGTAGCGGTCGTAGCCATAGGGCTGGATCTTGGCCGCGTCATACGGCTGCCAGCCGGTGGCCCAGACCACGGCGCCGCACGGGAACTTGATCTCGCGCTCTTCCATGTCCAGATCGATCGCATCGTACTTGCAGGCATCTTTCGCCTTCTGGGCGTCATCGGTGCCGATGATGCGGGGATCGAGCACGTATTGCATGGGATGGGCCATGACGTGGGGCAGGTAGGCGCCCTTGCGCTTGCTCATGCCGTAGTCGTACTCGTTGTCGAACTCGGCCTCCACGGCCTTTGCGCATTCACCGCAGGCGGTGCAGTTGTCGTTCACATAGCGCGGCGACAGCTTGACCGTGGCGGTGTAGTTGCCGGCCTCGCCTTCCAGCCCGGTGACCTCGGCCATGGTCAGGATGGTCAGATTGGGGTTCATCTTGGCCCGGCGCTGGTTGATCTCCAGGCCGCAGGTCGGATGACACAGTTTGGGGAAATACTTGTACAGCTGGCTGACCCGGCCGCCCAAGTACGGACGCTTTTCAACGAGCACGACCTGTTTCCCGGTCTCGGCGGCCTCGAGCGCGGCAGTCATGCCGCTGATGCCGCCACCGACGACGAGAATGGTCTCGTTGGTGGCTACGACTTCCGTCATGGATATTCCTCCGTCGCGGATACTCTGAGAAAATTCAGTGGCCCGCCGGGTGGACCGGCCGGCCGTTCAGGGGGCTTTGCAGGCACGCGCCGTCGGCGAAACACGCCGGCAAAGGCCCCTGAAAAGCGGTGGGCGCGCGGGCACCCACAATTTAGGACCGCTAAAGATACCCCGGTAAGCCGTCCACTACCAACGCAACTACAATCGAATTTTCCGATGTGCTAATAGATGGCGCGTATGCCGCGCCCGGAAGCGGTGAAACACCTGCCGGCAGTGGGGTTGCGGTACGCGGCCGCGGCGGGTAGCTTGCGCGCAGATCCGAGGGAGGAGCGCGATGAGAGAGCACGCCAAGGTGCTGCGACCGGAGGAATATCTGGTCACCGAAGAACCCTATTACGAGCCGGTCGCCGACGAGATCGCGGTGTTCGAGGCCGCCTACCGCAACGGCCTGCCGGTGCTGCTCAAGGGGCCGACCGGCTGCGGCAAGACGCGGTTCATGGAGCACATGGCCTGGCGCCTGCGGCGGCCCCTGATCACGGTCTCCTGTCATGACGACCTGACGGCATCCGACCTGGTCGGCCGTTTTCTGGTGCGCGGCGGCGAGACGGTCTGGGTGGACGGGCCGCTGGCGGCCAGCGTGCGCGCGGGCGCGATCTGCTATCTGGACGAGGTGGTGGAGGCGCGCAAGGACACCACGGTGGTGATTCACCCCCTGGCCGACGACCGCCGCGTGCTGCCGATCGAAAAGCTGGGCGAGATGATCGAGGCGCCGGACGATTTCTGTCTGGCCATGTCCTACAACCCGGGCTACCAGTCGGTGCTCAAGGATCTGAAGCAGTCCACCCGCCAGCGCTTCGTGGCCCTGGAGTTCGACTATCCCGAGGCGCAGCTGGAGGCGCGCATCATCGAGCGCGAATCCGGGGTGGACGAGGCGCTGGCCGCGCGTCTGGTGAAGTTCGCCCACATGACCCGCAATCTGAAGGGGCAGGGACTGGACGAGGGGGCCTCGACCCGCCTGCTGGTGCATGCCGCCAAGCTGATCGCCGCCGGGGTGGAGCCGGTCACCGCGACGCGCGCCTGTGTCTCTCAGGCCCTGACCGACGAGCCGGACATGCTGGTGGCGGTCAACGAGCTGGCCTCCTCGCTGTTCTGATTCCGGTGGCCGGCCTCAGCGCTGGGCCGCCAGATCGGCGATGGTGGTCGGCAGGCCGATCACGGCGATCTCCTCGCCGGTCTGCTTGGCCACCTGGGTGGTGGAGATGATGCCGGAGATGCGGTCGATCTCCTCGCCCTCGCCGCGTTTCATGACCAGGGCGTGCTGGCGTCCCAGGCGGCGCAGGGTCTCGACCACGTCGCCGACCCGGGCCTGGGCCACGTCCTCGTAGTCCAGGACCTCGATGCGATGGCGCGGTGTCATGATGTCGCGCACCATGATGTCCTCGCGCTTGCCGCCGTGTTCCTGCATGTAGAGCACGGCCCGCTCGCCGCTGATGTCGCGCGCCGTGATCAGGCCCATGACATTGAAATACTGGTCGGTGACGAACAGCAGGCGCACATTGCTCGCGATCATGCGGTCGCTGGCGTTGTCGATGCTGGCGCAGGGGTTGATGGTCATGGCCGCCACCTTGGACAGGTCGGTGACCACGTACAGGGCCGGATCACTCAGCTTGACCGATTCACGCATCTCCTGGCGGGGGCGATCCAGGGCGGTGTCGCCGGGCAGCGTGTGGGTTTCCAGGGTGTGGTAATTGGCCATGATGCTAATGCTCCTTCAAGAGTTCGATACGGCTGGGTCAACTGTAGTGCCATTGGACAGGCTTTGCCAAGCGCCTGCAGGAAGCGTGCCCGCCGTTTTGCGCGGTTGTCGGGCCTGGATCGCACCGATTTCGTGACCGGCTGCCCCGCGCGCCGGCACGGACGCACCATTACCGTGCGTGGGCCGGGGTTGTGCCCGGCCCACGC
>JALVTT010000096.1 GCA_027024025.1 Sedimenticola sp. | reverse complement strand
GTTCCAGGGCCAGGCGTGGACTGCCGTCCTGCATGACCTGGATCCGTTGCACCGTGGCGGGATCGACCCGGGTCAGCGGCGGTTTGTGCGGCGCGCGCGCCAGCCAGGCGGCCCCGAACAGCAGCGCGGCGGTCAGGCTGAGCATCAGGATCAGCCGGTCGATGGCGTAGCGGGGCATCAGGCCGGTCCTCCGCGTCTTCGGCGGCGCTGCACCCAGAGCCCGGCCCCGGCCAGCAGCAGCGGCCCGAGCAGCAGATGGAACAGCGCCAGCAGGGCCCCGCTCAGCGGACGCCAGGCGATGCGCAGATCGTCGGCCGCGGCGCGGGTGCTCAGCTGCTCGCCGTTGAGCCAGTTCACCAGGCCGAGCAGCAGGGCGCGGTTGCCGCCCCGCCCGAACAGGGTGTTGCGCGCCAGGTCGCTGTCGCCGAGCACCGCGATGCGCTCGCCGCCCCGCTGCAGCAGCAGGCCCAGGGCGTGCGCGCCCTTGATCTCGCCCAGCAGCGGTTGATGGCGGACCCGGCCCTGCAGCGGTCCGGTCTCGTTCCAGGCGCGGGGGTCGCTGTCGAAGCGGGCCACCAGCTTCCAGTCCGCCTCCCGGGGCGGCAGCAGGGCGTGGGCCCCGTCCATGAGGGCCGGCGGCGTGCCGGGCGGCACCAGCAGGGGCGGCGGCTGCACGGCCTGTTGCAGCGGTCCCAGCCCGGTGCGCCGTACCGGCGTGACCAGGGTGCCGGGCAGCGAGCCGACGCCGCCGAGCGCCAGCAGGGTGGCCTCGGCCCCGCCCTCGTGCAGCCACAGCAGCCGACCGCCGCGGGCCAGCCATTCACGCAGGCGCTGGCGGGTGGCGGCGGAGAAGGGCTGTTGCGGGCCGGCCACCAGCATCAGCCGGGCATTGTCCGGCAGCGGGTCGTCCGGGCCGATGGCGACGACCTGGTAGCCGTACTCGTCGAGCGCGTCGGCCCAGGCCGAGATCGATCTTGCCCCGCCTTCCAGCGGCGCTTCGCCGTGGCCCCGCAGGGCCAGTATCCAGGGTTCGCCGTGGCGCGCGATATGGCGCAGCGCGCGCAGCAGCGAGGGATAGTCGGCGCGGGCCACGCGCTGGCTGCGGCCCATGCCCTCGATGCGCAGCTCGCCGTTGTGACGGATGCCCAGCCGGCGCGCCAGCTGGGGTTCGCGTTGCGGGTCCACCCAGCGCAGGCGCAGCGCGGGATAGCGGTCCTGCAGGGGGCGGATCAGCTTCTCGATCCGCGCGCGCAGCAGCGGCAGTTGCGGAGCATAGGCGGTGATGGTGACCGGCCCGCGCAGGGCGTCCAGGGTCTCGAGCAGGGCCCTGGGCAGCGGCGTGCTGCGGTACAGGGTGTGGCGATGGGCCAGGCTGAGCTGGGCCGCGCCCACCCCGCAGGCCAGTATCAGCGCCAGCGCCAGGATCTCGCGCAGCGGCCGCCAGGGCGGGCGTTCGCGCAGGCGCAGCAGCGGCGGCAGGGCCAGCAGCAGCGCGCCCAGGCCCAGCACCAGAAAATAGACCAGATCGTCGCTGTAGAGGGTGCCGCGCAGCAGGCGCGCCAGACGCGGCCCCAGGGCCAGCCACCAGGCGGGCGCCTGCGGGTCGATGACGCTGTCGCCCAGCCACAGCAGGCCCAGCAGGCCCAGGCCGATGGCGAAGGCCCCGGCCGCGTGCCGCGCCAGCGCCGAGCCGAGCAGGGCGACCGCCGAGGCCAGGGCCGAGAGCGCGCCCAGGCCCAGCAGCGCCACGCCCAGCCGCGGCCAGTCCAGGTGCATGCCGGTGGCCAGGCTGGCCAGCATGGCGAAGATGCCGGCCACGATCAGCAGCAGCGGCAGCAGGATGCCCAGCCACTTGCCCAGCAGCAATTGCACGGGCGAGAGCGGCCCGGCCAGCAGCAGCGAGAGACGGCCGCTGCGCCGCTCCTCCGAGAGCGCGTTCATGCCCAGCACCGGGGCGATCAGCAGGATCAGCAGCGACAGGGTGTTGAGGGTGGGCGCGATCAGCAGGTCGTTGACCCCGAGCAGGCTGCCGCCGGCGGCCAGGCGTGGCTGGATCTCCTGATACACCTGGAGCTGGGCGAACAGCAGCCAGGCGCAGATCAGCCAGCTGGCCGCGGCCAGCAGCCACCAGGGGGCGGTGAACAGACGCTGCCGCCACTCGTTGCCCAGGATCAGGCGGATCACGGGCCTGCCTCCGTGCCGGACTCGCCCGTGCTCAGGGCGCGGAAGCGGGCCATCAGACCGCTGCCCAGCGGTTCCCAGGCCTCCAGGCCCCAGCGCCGTTGCGCGATCTGCTCGGCCAGCCCGGGTGGTGCCGGGTCTTCGAGGCTGAGCAGCCATTCCCCCGGCCCAAGCGGCTCGGCGGTGGCGATGCCGGGCAGGGCGCTCAGAGCGTCGGGCCCCGGATCCTCGCGCAGGCGCAGGCGCACCTGGCGCGGCGCCTCCCGCAGGGATTCCGTGGCCACGACGCGCCCCTGGTGCATCAGCAGGGCGCGCTGGCACAGGCGTTCGATATCGGGCAGCAGATGGCTGGCCAGCAGTACCGCGCGGCGAGGCGTTTCGCGTTGGATCAGGTGGTGCAGCTGCTCGGTCTGGAGCGGGTCCAGGCCGGCGCTCGGCTCGTCCAGCAGCAGAATGTCGGGCTCGTGCGCGAGCACGCAGGCCAGGGCCAGGCGCATGTGCTCGCCGCCGGACAGCTGGCGTACCAGGCGGCGCGCCAGCCCGTCCAGATCGAAGCGCCGCAGCGCCTGATCGATGCGCGCCGGCTCGCGCACGCCCTGCAGCCCGGCGAAGAAGGCCAGGTTCTCGCGCACGCTGAGATCGGGATACAGCGGCGGTCGCTGCGGCAGCCAGCCGATGCGCCGGCGCGCCTCCCGGTCCAACGGCCGGCCCGCCACCCGCAGCCCGCCGCGCACCCCGGGCAGCACCCCGGCCAGCGCCATCAGCAGGCTGGACTTGCCCGCGCCGTTGACCCCCAGCAGCCCCAGGGTCTCGCCCCGCCGCAGGCTCAGCGAAAGGCCGTCCAGGCGCGGGGGCAGGCGCAGATCTTGGGCTTGCAGCAGGACATCCATGGCCGCGCAGGGTAGCAAGCGGAGAGCACGGACGCCAAGGCCGGTCGGAGGCCGGGTCAGGCTACAATGCGTGCCCATGATCTGGTTGGGCGTGGACACCGGCGGCACCTTCACCGACTTCGTGTGCTTCGACGAGGACGGGCGCGTGCGCGTGCACAAGGTCCTGTCCACGCCGGAGGCGCCGGAGCGGGCCATTCTGCAGGGCATTCGCGAACTGGATCTGCCGCTGGAGCGCCTGCGGGTAGTGCATGGCTCGACGGTGGCGACCAACGCGGTGCTCGAGGGCAAGGGCGTGCGCACGGTGTTCGTGACCAACCGGGGCTTCGCCGATCTGCTGAGCATCGGCCGCCAGGCGCGCCGCGAGCTGTACGATCTGCGGCCGGTGAAGCGCCCTCCGCCGGTGCCGCCGGAGGACTGCCTGGAGACCGGCGGGCGCATCGGCGCCGATGGCACCCTGGTCGAGCCGCTCACCGACGCGGATCTCGCCACCCTGCGCGAGGCCCTGGCCGGGCGCGCGCCCGAGGCGGTGGCCGTCAATCTGCTGTTCTCCTATCTGCGGCCCGAGCTGGAGCAGCGCCTGCGCGAGGCGGTGCCGGAAGGCTGTTTCGTCTCGCTGTCCTCCGAGGTGCTGCCCGAGGTGCGCGAGTACGAGCGCGGCATGGCGACCTGGCTGAACGCCTGGGTCGGGCCGCGCGTGGCCGGTTATCTGCGGCGTCTGGGCGAGGGGCTGGCCGGGGTGCCGCTGTCGGTGATGCAGAGTTCGGGCGAGACCATGGCGGCCGGGCAGGCAGCGGGCCAGGCGGTGCGCATGCTGCTCTCGGGCCCGACCGGCGGCCTGGTGGGCGCGCGTGCCGTGGCCGGGGCCGCCGGGCACACCCATCTGCTCACCTTTGACATGGGCGGCACCTCCACCGACGTGGCCCTGATCGAGGGCGAACTGCAGCTCACCACCGAGGGGCGCATCGGCGACTACCCGGTGGCGGTGCCCATGATGGACATGCACACCATCGGCGCGGGCGGCGGTTCCATCGCCTGGCTGGACGAGGGCGGGATGCTGCAGGTGGGGCCGGAATCGGCCGGGGCCGACCCGGGGCCGGCCTGTTACGGTCGTGGCGGCGCCCGGCCCACGGTGACCGACGCCAATCTGCTGCTGGGCCGTCTGCAGGCCGAGGCCTTTCTCGGCGGCGGCATGCGCCTGGACCGGGCCGCGGCGGAGCGGGCCATGCGGCCGATCGCGCAGGCGCTGGGCGGCGGGGTGCTGGACGCGGCGCGCGCGGTGATCGATGTGGCCAACGCGCACATGGCGCGCGCCCTGCGGGCCATCTCCATCCGGCGCGGCGTGGATACGCGGGGGCATGTACTGGTGTCCTTCGGTGGCGCGGGCGGGCTGCATGTGTGCGAGCTGGCCGAGGCCCTGGAGATGCGCCGCGCCCTGGTGCCGGTGCACGGCGGGGTGCTCTCGGCCCTGGGGATGCTGGCGGCCCGGCCGGGGCGCCAGCTCTCGCGCACCCTGATGTGCCCGCTGGAGGCTCCGGACATCGAGACCCGGGTGGCGGACGAGGCACGCCGCCTGCAGACGCTGGCGGCGCGCGCCCTGGCCTCGGAGGGCCTGGACCCCGGGACGGCGGAGCAGCGGCTTTCTGCGGATCTGCGCTACCAGGGGCAGTCCTACACCCTCAACCTGCCCTGGCGGGGTGGGGCGGCGACCGCGTCCGATTTCCACGCCCGTCACGAGGCGCGTTACGGACATGCCATGGATCACCCGGTGGAGCTGGTGACGCTGCGCCTGGCGGTGCGCGCGCCGGGCAGCGGCTTTGGCCTGCCACGCCGGGCGGAGCGCGGGGGGCAGGCCCCCCGGTCCCGGGCCTGCCGGCTGCCCGGCCTGGGCGAGGTGCCCATGTACCAACGCGAGGCCCTGCCGGCGGGGTTCGGCCTCAGCGGGCCGGCGGTGATCGCCGAGCAGGTCGCCACCACCTGGCTGGCGCCCGGCTGGCACATGGAGGTGGATGCCCACGGGAGCCTGCTGCTGAGACGCGAAGATCCGGACTAGCGGTCAGATCTGATGCAGGGCGGCGAAGGCCGTCTCGCTGGCGCCGAGGAAGATCCCCAGCAGTTGTTCCTCCTCGGCCTCGTCACGCGGCTGCAGGCGGCCGCTTTCCAGCGCCTTGGCGGCCTCGAGGATCGCGCCGTAATCACCCTGGTGGGTCTCGATGGCCTGTTTGATCTCGTCCGGCAGGGGCAGCTCGGCCAGGGCCTCCCGCATGGGCAGGGCCAGCATGCCGTCGAGGATGGAGAGCAGGCCCACGGTGTAGGCGGTGTCCGGGTGGCCGTGGTCCCACAGGCGGCACAGCTGTTCGCACAGGCTGGCGCGCAGCAGGCCCAGATTGAGCAGCTCGCGTGGCTGATCGCCGGCATCGGACATCACGAACAGGGTGGCCCAGGCGCGTACCCGTTCCAGTCCCATCAGGACCACCGCCTGCTGGATGGAATCCACCTGGCGCCGCAGGCCGACCGCGGCGGAGTTGATCAGGCGCAGCATCTTGAAGCTCAGCGCCGGATCTTGGCCGATCAGCCCGGCGATCTCGGCGACCTCGGCGTCCGGGTCGTGGAGGCGCGCCAGCAGGCGGGTGATCACCACCCGCGACTCCTGCAGCCGGGCCTGGCTGACGGTGTCCGGGCGGGCGAAGAAATAGCCCTGGAACAGATCGAAGCCCAGCTCGTACAGGGTCCGGAACTGTTCGTGGGTCTCGACCTTCTCGGCCAGGAGCTGCACCGGCAGCCGGCGCAGCGGCGCGATGCGTTCGGCCATGCCGTCCAGGGTCTGCTCGGTGATCTCGACCTTGATCAGGCTGACATAGGGCAGCAGCGGCTCCCAGCGCGACTCGAACAGAAAATCGTCCAGCGCCACCCGGTAACCCTGTTCGTGCAGGCGGCGTACCGCCTCGATCAGATGCGCGTCCACCGGGATGTCCTCCAGCACCTCCAGGACCACCGCCTCCGGGTTGAAGGGGATGGGCGGCATCTCGGTGAAAAAGCCGCGGGTCAGGTTGATGAAGGCGGGCCTGCCGTCGGTCAGGCGCTCCAGGCCGATCTCGACGAAGGCGTTGAGGATGGTGCGCGAGGTGGCCTTGTCGCCGTCGCGCTCGTGACAGTCATGGGCCGAGGGATGGTCACGGAACAGCAGCTCGTAGCCGAATACCTCCAGATTGCGGTCGAAGATGGCCTGGCGTCCGACCAGGACCCCCGTGCCTTCGTTCTGTGTGGATGTGGCGGCGTCCATGACTCCCCGGGTCTGCGTGGATGATTCGACAGGGAGCATAGCGGCCGGGGGCGGGCCTTCTTGAGGCGCGGGCGGCGACAGCCGATCTGTCGCCCGGGCAAGAAAAAACCCGCCGCAGCGGGTTTCTCCAGGAGGAAGATGAAGCGGATTACTTGATCTTGCCTTCCTTGTACATGACGTGCTTGCGCACCACGGGATCGTATTTCTTGATCTCGAACTTGCCCGTCATGGTGCGCTTGTTCTTGGTCGTGGTGTAGAAATGACCGGTGCCGGCACTCGAGTTGAGGCGGATTTTTTCACGAACAGCCTTGGCCATGATTCAGCTCCTTATACCTTCTCGCCACGCGCGCGCAGCTCGGCGAGCACCGCGTCGATACCTTTCTTGTCGATGATGCGCATGCCGGCGGTGGAAACCCGCAGACGCACGAACCGTTGCTCGCTCTCCACCCAGAAACGATGGTAGTGGAGGTTCGGCAGGAAGCGGCGGCGCGTCTTGCGATGCGAGTGGGACACGTTGTTCCCGGTGATCGGCCGCTTGCCCGTTACCTGGCAGACTTTAGACATGGTCGGAGCCCTGAAAATATCGGTTAATCTCTCGCCCCGCTTCGAGGGGGCGGGCGGAAAGGCGCGTATTTATACCAGAAGGGTCCGGGGGGTGCAAGCGACCCCGGCGCGCTTGTGTTAGCAACAAATAGAACTGTCCGGTTTTGTAGCACATAAACTGTCCGCTTTGGGTTGAGTGGATCAGGCCTGGCAGCGGACGTTGTCCAAGTCCTGATCAAGGGGTTCGAAGGGCAGGCCCTCC
>JALVTT010000095.1 GCA_027024025.1 Sedimenticola sp. | reverse complement strand
GTCGGTCACCCTTCCGCAGTTGCGCTTCGCTTCACTCGCCGTGACCAGCTCGTGGCGGGACTTCCACCCGCAGGGGTGCGCCCATGCTGGGCGCACCAGAAAAAAAACCCGCTGCCGGGGCAGCGGGTTTTTTGTGAGCGGGGCCCGCCCTCAGTGCAGATCGTAGCCGCGCTCCTCGTGCAGGACGAGGTCCAGGCCTTCCTGCTCCTGATCCGCGCTCACGCGCAGCCCGGTCAGCGCATCCACCACCTTGAGGATGACCCAGGTCAGGACCGCGGTGAACAGCCCCACCGCGACCACGCCCACGGCCTGCACGTACAACTGGCCGCCCATGCTGTGGATGCCGTCGGCGAAGCCGTAGCCGCTGAACACGCCCAGCGAGGTGGCGGAGAAGATACCCGCCATCAGGGTGCCGATGATGCCGCCCACGCCGTGCACCGGCGAGACGTCCAGGGAGTCGTCGATCTTGAGCACCCGCTTGACGTACAGGGTGGCATTGAAACAGACGAAGCCGGCGATCAGCCCGATCAGCAGGCCCCCGCCCGGCCCGACGAAGCCCGAGGCCGGAGTGATGGTGCCCAGCCCGGCCACCATGCCGGTGACCGCGCCCAGCACGCTGGGCTTGCCGAAGCGGACCCATTCCATCAGGGACCACACCAGGATCCCCGCCGCCGCGGCGATATGGGTGACCAGGATGGCCATCGCGGCATTGCCGTCCGCGGCCAGGGCGCTGCCGCCGTTGAAGCCGAACCAGCCCACCCAGAGCATGCCGGCGCCGGCCACGGTCATGGTCATGTTGTGCGGAGGCATGGCGGTATCGGGGAAACCGCGGCGCGGCCCCAGCACCAGGGCCGCCACCATGGCCGCGACGCCGGCGGTGATGTGCACCACGGTGCCGCCGGCGAAATCGTACAGGCCCATGTCCTGCAGCCAGCCACCCCCCCATACCCAGTGGGTGACCGGCACATACACCAGCATCAGCCACAGGGCGCTGAACAGCAGCATGGCGGAGAACTTCATGCGTTCGGCGAAACCGCCGATCACCAGCGCCGGGGTGATGACCGCAAAGGTCATCTGGAACATCATGAACAGCGATTCGGGGATGCTGCCCGAGAGGGTCTCACGCCCCACCCCGGCCATCATCGCCTTGCTGAGGTCGCCGATCCAGTCGTTGCCCTCGCCAAAGGCCAGGCTGTAGCCCGCCACCAGCCAGAGGATGGAGGCCACGGCCGCGATGGCGAAACACTGCATCAGCACCGACAGCACGTTCTTGCTGCGAACCAGGCCGCCGTAGAACAGCGCCAGGCCCGGCAGGGTCATGAACAGCACCAGCGCGGTGGAGGCCATGATCCAGGCGGTGTCCGCCCCGCTCATGTCGCCCGCCCAGGCCATGGAGGGCAGGACCGCCAAGCCCGGCACCAGCAGCCTCTTGTTGATCTTTTGCTTCATTGACTCACCTCGGTTTTGTATGGATTGATGGATTTTCACCCCGCACTATTATGCACTTTTTATGCCTTAAATTGGTGCACAAATAAAACAATGGGTTACATATGTTTTGATCCATATTATTGCACCTGGATGCTCCAATATTGGGCGTTTTGCATCATTACTGTGCATGAACTGGGAGCCTACGCCTCTTACTGATGATTCCTAGAATGGACAATCAGCGCTGTGCTCCAGACACAGCATTACCCTCGGCAAGGCCAAAGCGTCGCCACCAAAAGCCGCTGACAACGCACCGACTCCAACGGATAGGGGCAGGTATTCTCAGAAAAGTGGGATGATCCGGCACGGAGCCTGCATAAAGACCTGTATGAAGTTCCATTCCATGACGGTTTTCTGACATGCGCAAGACCCTGCTCACCTTCTTGGCCCTGGCTGCGCTACCCGCGCCGGTCCCGGCTGCTCAGAACTATGAATCCCACCAAGCCATCCGCGATGCCGCGCTAGCGCATGCCCGGAAACTGGCAGCGCAGTTCCCTGGCAAAATCAAGGTCAGCACCTCACCGCTGGACCGAAGACTGCGCCTGCCAGCCTGCGATCGGCCTCTGCAGGCCTACAACTCGCCCAACGGCCTGCGTCCCGGGCGCGGCGTGGTCGGGGTGCGCTGTGAAGGCAGCCATCCCTGGAAGCTGTATGTGGGCGTGCAAATCGCCACCCTGCAGCCGGTGGTGGTGCTGGCCCGTCCAGTGGCGCGTAACCAACTGCTTCAGGCGGCCGACCTCAAAACCGAATGGCGGGACACATCCCGCCTACACCGCGCCTACTACACCCGGGACGATCTGCCAGCCCTTCGCGGCATGAAAGCGCGCCGCGCCCTGCCCGCCGGACAGGTGCTCAACCCCACCCTGCTGGGACTTCGCCAACTGGTGTGGCGCGGGGCCCGGGTCGAAATCCTGGCGCGCCACGGCGCGCTGCAGGTGCGCATGGCTGGCAAGGCCCTGCAAAATGGCAGCCGCGGCCAGCGCATTCGGGTCCGCAATCTATCCTCTGGGCGCGAGATCAGCGGCGAGGTAATCGCCTCGGGCGTGATCCAGGTCAGCCCGTGAATGTGACAGAACGCACAATATCTGGAGAAAATCTCTATTTTCGGAAAAAAATTCACCACTTAGGAGGCTTGGCTAAAGTCCGTCAAATCTTGGACGATATACTGGACGACACAGCCAGAAAAAGGTGAACCTAAGATGTCCATCGAAATCAACGGAAACAATCGTCCGCCCGTCAATACCGGCGAGGCCTCGGCCACAAAATACCCGAAAAACGACAACAGCAGCACCAACAAACCCCTAGGCGGCACGCCCTCGCGGGCCGATAGCTTCAGCCTGACCCATCGCGCCACACAACTGCGGCAGCTAGAGGCCCAGATCGCCCAGCTGCCAGTGGTGGATACCCAGCGGGTCGCCGAAGTACAGCACGCATTGGCCACCGGGACCCTGGAGATCCACCCGGCCAGGGTGGCTGACAAGCTATTGTCCTTCGAGGTCGGCCTGTCCCCGCAGAAGGATTCATGACGACACATGGATGCCGATCAACTGAAAACGCCGTTCCGCGCTACCCTGGAAGCTTCACTCTCGGACCTGCGCCGCCTTCGCCAGATCCTGCAGGACGAACACCAAGCCATGTTGGGCGCCCAACCCGAGGCGCTAGAACAGATCGTGCGTCTCAAGTCTGAGGCCTTGGAACAACTGGAACACAGCGTCGAGGCACGCGAACAGATCCTGAGCGAACTCGGTCTCCCCGGCGGCCTGATAGGGACCGAGCAGTTCGTGCAATCCCACTTCTCCCCCGCTGAGTTGCTCGAAGACTGGAAGACCCTGCTCTCACTCTCACGCGAGGTCGGCGAACTGAACCGGCGTAACGGCCAACTGGCCCTGGCTAGCGAGCGCACCGCGCGCGAGGCACTCGGCATCCTTACCAGACGCGACCCAGGCAACCCAACCTACTCACGAAGCGGCGCGCAACGCAGCAGTCTACCGAGCGGCTCCCTAGGCAAGTGCTAACTTCGACTACCGCATAGCTCGAGGGATACGGTTGTCCGAGGAACAAGAAGCCCCACCTTCAGCATCCTCACTCACAAGCGTGGGGAGTGCATTACAGTACCTCGGTTTATTTCCCCGAAGTATCACCCACGTGCAAGGAACGAGGCGCCCCCCCCAAAATCAGTTCTTGGACTTGTCCACGATCTTCTTGATCCAGGGCATCATGGCGCGCAGACGGGCGCCGACCTGCTCGATCTCGTGCGCGGCGTTGTTGCGACGGTGCGCGGTCATCTCGGGATAGTTGGCCTGCCCCTCCAGGATGAAGCGTTTGGCGTATTCGCCGGTCTGGATGTTGTGCAGGGCCTCGCGCATAGCGGCGCGCGACTGTTCGTTGATGACCTTGGGCCCGGTGACGTACTCGCCGTACTCCGCGTTGTTGGAGATGGAGTAGTTCATGTTGGCGATGCCGCCCTCGTACACCAGGTCGATGATCAGCTTCATCTCGTGCAGGCACTCGAAATAGGCCATCTCCGGGGCGTAACCGGCCTCGACCAGGGTCTCGAATCCGGCCTTGATCAGCTCGACCACGCCGCCGCAGAGCACGGCCTGTTCGCCGAACAGGTCGGTCTCGGTCTCGTCCTTGAAGGTGGTCTCGATGATGCCGGTGCGGCCGCCGCCGATGGCCGAGGCGTAGGACAGAGCGGTGTCCTTGGCCTTGCCGGAGGCGTCCTGGAACACGGCGATCAGGTCGGGGATGCCGCCGCCCTTGGTGAACTCGCTGCGCACCGTGTGGCCGGGCGCCTTGGGCGCGATCATGATCACGTCCAGATCCTCGCGCGGCACGATCTGGTTGTAGTGGATGGCGAAGCCGTGGGCGAAGGCCAGGGTGGCGCCCTGCTTCAGATTGGGCTCGATCTGCTCGCGGTAGAGCTGGGCCTGGAATTCGTCCGGGGTCAGCACCATGACCAGGTCGGCGCCGGCCACGGCCTCCTCGACCGTCTTGACCGTGAGGCCCGCGGCCTCGGCCTTGGCCGCGGAGGCGGAACCGGCGCGCAGGGCCACGGTCACGTCCACACCCGAGTCCTTGAGGTTGTTGGCGTGGGCATGGCCCTGCGAGCCGTAGCCCAGGATCGCGACCTTCATGTCCTTGATCAGGGAGAGGTCACAGTCTTTGTCGTAGTAGATGTTCACTGCCATGGGAAGCTTCCTCGGATTCGTTTGTCTGGGAATGGGTACTCAGGTGGTCAGGGTGAGGCGGCGCCCGCCCCGGGCGATGCCCAGCGGACCGGAACGCACGGTCTCGATGATGGTATCGCCTTCCAGCGCGGCGATGAAGGCGTCCAGCTTGTTGCCGTCGCCGGTCATCTCGATGGTAAAGCTGTTGGCGGTCACATCGATGATGCTGCCGCGGAAGATGTCGGACAGACGCTTGATCTCCTCGCGCATGGCGCCCTCGGCGCGGACCTTGATCATCATCAGCTCGCGCTCGATGTGCGGGCCCTCGGACAGGTCCACCAGCTTGACCACGTCGATCAGCTTGTTCAGCTGCTTCTTGATCTGTTCGATGATGTTTTCGTCGCCCCGGGTCACCAGGGTCATGCGCGACAGGGTCGGGTCCTCGGTGGGCGCCACGGTCAGCGACTCGATGTTGTAGCCGCGCGCGCTGAACAGGCCGGACACGCGCGACAGCGCCCCGGCCTCGTTTTCCAGAAGAATCGAAATGATGTGTCGCATCAGGCCAGCTCCCTCTCAGACGACAAGTGGGGCGACATGTGCATCTCGTGATGGCCCTTGCCGGCCTCGATCATGGGATACACGTTTTCTTCGGGATCGATCACCACGTCCAGGAAGACCAGGCGGTCCTTCATGCCGAAGGCCTCGCGGTAGGCGTCCTCCAGGTCGGCCGGCTTTTCGATGCGCATGCCGACATGGCCGTAGCTCTCGGCCAGTTTGCAGAAGTCGGGCAGCGCGTCCACATAGGAATGCGAGTAGCGCCCGTCGTAGAAGAACTCCTGCCACTGGCGCACCATGCCCATATAGCCGTTGTTGAGCAGGAAGATCTTCAGCGGCAGATTGTACTGACTGCAGGTGGCCAGCTCCTGGATGCACATCTGCACGCTGGCCTCGCCGGTGACCACGCCCACATCGGCCTCGGGAAAGGCCTGCTTGACGCCCATCGCCGAGGGAACGCCGAAGCCCATGGTGCCCAGGCCGCCGGAGTTGATCCAGCGGCGCGGTTTGTCGAAGGGATAGAACTGGGCCGCGAACATCTGGTGCTGACCCACGTCCGAGGTCAGATAGAAGTCACGGTCGCGGGTCACCTTGTACAGGGTCTCGATCGCGAACTGCGGCTTGATCACCTCGTCGCTGTGGTCATAGGCCAGACATTCGACATCGCGCCAGGCGCCGATGCGCGCCCACCAGCGCGCCAGGGCCTCGGCGTTGGGCTCGCAGCTCAGCTCGTCGATCAGGCGCAGCATGTCGGCCAGCACGCTCTTGACCTGGCCGACGATGGGCACGTCCACGCGCACCGTCTTGGAGATGGAGGCCGGGTCCACATCGATGTGGATGATCCTGGCGTTGGGGCAGAAGCTGGCGATCTTGCCGGTCACCCGGTCGTCGAAGCGCGCGCCGATGGCGATCAGCACATCGGCCTCGTGCATGGCCATATTGGCCTCGTAGGTGCCGTGCATGCCCAGCATGCCCAGGAACTGCCGGTCGGTGGCCGGGTAGGCGCCCAGCCCCATCAGGGTCTGGGTGATCGGGAAGTTGAGCCGGCGCACCAGCTCGGTCAGCTCGGCCGAGCCATCGCCCAGCACCACCCCGCCGCCGGTGTACACGACCGGGCGCTCCGCCGCCATCATCAGGTCCACGGCCTTGCGGATCTGGCCCAGGTGGCCGCGCTCGACCGGGTTGTAGGAGCGCATCTCGATCTTCTGCGGATACTCGTAGGGGATCCGCACATTGGGGTCGGTCACATCCTTGGGGATGTCCACCACCACCGGGCCGGGACGCCCCGTGGTGGCGATGTAAAAGGCCTTCTTGATGGTCTCGGCGATGTCCTCGACCCGCTTGACCAGGAAATTGTGCTTCACGCACGGACGCGTGATGCCCACCGTGTCAACCTCCTGGAAGGCATCCGAACCGATCACCGGGGTCGGCACCTGGCCGGTCAGCACCACCATGGGAATCGAGTCCATGAAGGCGGTGGCAATGCCGGTGACCGCGTTGGTCGCGCCGGGGCCCGAGGTCACCAGGACCACGCCGGGCTTGCCCGTGGCACGCGCATAGCCGTCCGCGGCGTGCGCCGCGGCCTGCTCGTGGCGGACCAGGATATGACGCACATCGTTCTGCTTGAAGATGGCATCGTAGATATGCAGCACGGCGCCGCCGGGATAACCCCAGACGTATTCGACGCCTTCGTCCTTCAGTGCCTGGACGACGATCTCGGCACCCGTCAGTTCCACCTTGTGACCTCCGGAAACTTGGCCTACTCTCCCCCCTCAGGGGGCGCTTGGGCCGGACTCAATGGAAACATTGCAAATTACTGATATTGTGTAGCAAGGTCAATAGCCACGCCATGAGATATTTCAAACCCGACGCCCTCGCGGCACGCATCCTCCCCGCCTGGCTGATGTGGCTGGCCCTGTGCCCCCCGGCGGCCCAGGCGGCCATCTACAAGTGGAC
>JALVTT010000094.1 GCA_027024025.1 Sedimenticola sp. | reverse complement strand
TCGGACTCGGCCCGCGCGAGCAGGGCGCGGGCCAGCTGTGTCAGCGCGGGCTGGGGCCGCTCTGACCGCAGTGCCGCCAGGTCCAGCCCCGCGGCATCCGATTCGGTGCGCGGCAGTGGCATCCGCTCGCGCGCGATCTCGCGCCCCAGGTGCTGCAGGGAGGTCACCGTGGCATAGTAGCCGCCGGCGGCGTCGCAGATCGCCCATTCGGGTTCGTGTTCCGTTCCGGCCAGCAGCGCCATGCGCCCGCTCCAGCGCTGTATCGCCAGCCGCCGCCAGTCCGCCAGATCCTCCGGGCGGCGCGCCAGGAGTGTCTGTTCCACCCCGTCGATGACCTCCAGCATCCGCTGCAGCTGCCAGGCCCGGCCCGCATGCGCCGACAGGGCCTGCGCAATGGGGTGGTGGGCCCGGCCGTCTTGCACACGCTCGGCCTCGCTGCGCCACCAGTCCAGGCGCAGCCGCGAGACGCCGGGGTCGCGTGCCTGCCGCGCGATCCGGTCCAGGTGATCGAACCAGGCCAGCCAGGTGGCGACGGGATCGCGCCTCGGCGGCGGGCAGAAGCGCGCCACGTAGTACCAGGCCGAGCCCTCGGGCGTGGCGGGGTTGGGAAAGCCCCAGGATTCGCCGGGCGGCTCAGGCATCGGCTTCCCGCGGCAGCAGTTGCAGCAGCGCCCGGGGGTGGTCGATCAGCCGGTCGGCCTGCCAGTCGCCGACCGGATCCTCGGGACACAGATAGCCGAAGGTGGCGCCGATGGCCAGACAGCCGGCCGCGCGCGCGGCCTGCATGTCGCGTCCGGCGTCGCCGACATACCAGCAGCCGGCCGGCTCAACCTCCAGCAGCCGGCAGGCGTGCCGCAGCGGCTGGGGATGCGGCTTGCGCTCGGCGCAGGTATCGCCGCTGACGATCGCCGGGGTGCGCGCCGCCAGGCCCAGGGCCTGCATCAGCGGATCGGTCAGCCAGGCCGGCTTGTTGGTGACCACGCCCCAGGGGATGCCGCGCCGCTCCAGGGTGTCCAGCACCTCGGGCATGCCGTCGAACAGGCGGGTCTCGCGGCACAGATTGTCCTGGTACACCCGCAGCAGATGCTGGCGGTAGTCCTCGAAGCCGGGGTCGTCCGGCTCCAGGCCGAAACCGAGCCGGATCAGGGCGATGCCGCCGTGCGAGACCACCGGCCGGATCTGCTCGAAGGGCAGGGGCGGGCGGCCGTGCGCCCGCAGGGTCTGGTTGAGCGCATACGCCAGATCCGGCGCGGTATCGGCCAGGGTGCCATCGAGATCGAACAGCACGGCGGCGGGGGCGGCGGGGGCTTGCACGATATCGGTTCCGGTGATCGACAGGCGTCTGGAGAGCGGCGGATCATCGCCAGCCGCCGATCTGTTGTCAATTGTGCTTGATTCGGTCCGCCCCCGGCAGCATATTGGTCCACATGGCACATCATTCCTCAGGAGAGACACCATGAGTGACCTCAAGCCCCCGCATGACCCCATCGATGTTCTGGGACAGGCCTACGAAAAGATGTTCGAGGCGGTGGCCGACGATCTGAAGAAGGTCGAGGACCGCAGCGGCCCGGCGCTGCGCGAGATGATCGCCAACGCCAAGGAGAAGCTGATGGCCGCCGGTGAGATCACCGCCGAGGAAGGCGAGAAGCTGGCCGCTTACCTGGAGCGGGATCTGGTGGATCTGGCCGGCGCCATCGCCGAGAACGGGCGCGAGCTGAAGGACTGGCTGGGTTTCGAGACGGCGCTGCTGGAGGACTATTTTCTGAACATGCTCAAGACCGCGGCCGATCAGTCCGAGGTCGAATGGCTCAAGCTCAAGATGCAGGCCGCGGCCGAGCGGCCCACCTACCGAACCGGCGAGGTGGTCGCGCCCGGTGTCTTCGAATGTCTGAAATGCGGCGAGCGGGTGCACATGAAAAAGGCCGGCCATCTGCCGCCCTGCCCGAAGTGCGCGCACACCGAGTTCCACCGGATCTCCTACGACTGAGCCGGGTCCGGCCCGAGTCGTTCCGGTGCAGAAGGATCTGATCCGCCTCACCGCGCTGGGCGCGGTCAGCGGCCTGCTGGCCGGCCTGGTGGTGCTGGCCTTTCGCTGGGTGATCGAGGCCGGCCAGCGCGGCTTTCTGCCGGGCGGGCTGCTGGGCAACTACGAGGCCCTGCCCGGCTGGGCCATGCTGGCCCTGCCCGTCGGCGGCGGGCTGGCGCTGGGCCTGGCCTTCGAACGCCTGCCCGAACCCCTGCGCTCGGTCGGCATCGTGCACGCCATCCAGCAGCTGCGACACACCGGCCGGCCCAAGCTGCCGCTGGGCAACGCGGTGGTGCAGTTCTTCGGCGGCGCCTTCGCCATCGTGTGCGGCCATTCGGTCGACCGCGAGGGGCCGGGCGTGCACCTGGGCGCGGCCACCGGCACCTGGGTCGGCGGCCGCTCGGAGGACGCCGAGACCTTCACCCTGACCGTGTGCGGCGCGGCCTCGGCCATCGCCGCGGCCTTCAACACCCCGCTGGCCGGGATCGTGTTCGTGATCGAGGTGCTGGGCGTGCGTTACCGGGTGGACCGTTTCATCCCGGTGATGACCGCCTCGGTGATCGGCGCCCTGGTCAGCCAGCTGGCCTACGGCGCCACGCCGACCTTCACCCTGGCCTCCAACCTGGAGATGGCCTCGCTGGAGGAGGTGCTGCTGCTGGGCCTCCTCGGGGTGTTGACCGGGCTGGTGTCGGTGGCCTTCATCGAGATCACCGAGCGGACCTGGGACTGGGCCGGGCATCTGCGTCCGGTGCTGGCCTTTGCCCTGGCCGGCGGGGTCACCGGGCTGGTCGGGCTGGTGGTGCCACAGGTGCCGGGCATCAGCTATGACACCCTCAACAACATTCTGAACAACCACCTGGGCCTGAGCGTCCTGGCCTCGCTGGTGCTGGGCAAGGTGCTGGCGACCGCGATCGCCATCGGCCTGCGCGTGCCCGGCGGGCTGATCGGGCCCTCGCTGGTCATCGGCGGGGCCCTGGGTGGGGTGGTCGGGGTGCTGGTGCAGTCGCTGGCCATCCCCACCGGCGGCGAGGCCTTCTACGCCGCGGTCGGCATGGTGGCGATGATGAGCGCGGTGCTGCGCGCGCCCCTGGCGGCCCTGATGGCCCTGCTGGAGCTGACCGCCAACCCGGCCATCATCTTCCCCGGCATGGTGGCGGTGGTGTTCGCCGATGTGGTGGCGCGTCAGATGCTGGGGCGCGAGTCCATCTTCGAGCATGTGCGCCGCCTGGCCGAGGTGGTGCCGGGCGAGCGGGTGCTGCCGGACGAGGCGGAGACGCCGGAGGCGGACGGCGGACAGGCGCCCCGTGACGAATAGCCGCCTTGTGTCTGGGGCTTATGCCCCGCGCCGCGTGGCCATCAGGTAGTTGACGCTCACATCGGCGGGGTCGAGGCGGTATTCCCGGGTCAGGGGGTTGTATGTCATGCCGCTGATGTCCTCGGCCTCCAGCCCGGCCTCGCGCGCCCAGCGCACCAGCTCCGAGGGGCGGATGAACTTGGCGTAGTCGTGGGTGCCGCGCGGCAGCATGTTGAGGAGGTACTCGGCGCCGACGATGGCGAACAGATAGGCCTTGGGGTTGCGGTTGATGGTGGAGAAGAACACGTATCCACCGGGCTTCACCAGGTCGTGACAGGCGCGCACGATGGAGGCGGGGTCGGGCACGTGTTCGAGCATCTCCATGCAGGTGACCACGTCGAAGGCGGCCGGTTCGGCGGCCGCCAGCTCCTCGGCCGGGATGCGCCGGTAGTCCACCTCCAGGCCCGATTCCAGCAGGTGCAGGCGGGCCACCTCCAGTGGGGCCTCGCCCATGTCGATGCCGGTCACCTCGGCGCCGCGCGCGGCCATGGACTCGGACAGGATGCCCCCGCCGCAGCCCACGTCCAGCACCCGCTTGCCGGCCAGTCCGGCGATGCCGTCGATGTATTCGAGACGCAGCGGGTTGATGTCGTGCAGCGGCTTGAACTCGCTGTCGCGGTCCCACCAGCGGCTGGCGAGTTCCTCGAATTTGCCGACCTCGGCGTGATCGACGTTGGCGCTTGTGCTCATGGACATGCCTGTGTGGTTGATGGGGGCGGGTGATTATACCGCTTCCGCCGCTCCGATCCGCTGCCCCCAGCGCGCGGCCTTGAGGACGATGTCCTGCAGGTCCAGGCAGTTCACCCGGCTGTTGGAGACCAGGCGCTGGCCGGCGACCCAGACATCGCTGACCTGTTCCCGTCCGGCGGCGTACACGATCTGCGAGACCGGATCATAGACCGGCTGGGTAGTGGGCTGGCCGAGGTCGATGGCGGTGATGTCGGCCAGCTTGCCGGTCACCAGCGAGCCGGTGACATCGGCCAGGCCCAGGGCGCGCGCGCCGTTCAGGGTGGCCATCTGCAACACCTGCGCGGCGGGCAGGGCGCTGGGATCGTCGGCCACGCCCTTGCCCAGCAGGGCGGCGCTGCGCATCTCGCCGAGCATGTCCAGATCGTTGTTGCTGGCCGCGCCGTCGGTGCCCAGGGCGACATCGATGCCCGCGTCCAGCAGGCGCTGCACCGGGCAGAAACCCGAGGCCAGCTTGAGGTTGGACTCGGGGCAGTGCACCACGCTGGCGCCAGCGCGCGCCACCTGCTCGATCTCCTCGTCCCGCAACTGGGTCATGTGTACCGCGGCCAGCGAAGGGCCCAGGATGCCGAGCCGCTGCAGACGCGCGATGGGGCGCATGCCGTAGGTCTCCTCGCTCTGGCGGATCTCGTCGCGGGTCTCGTGCACATGCATGTGGATGGGCAGCTCCAGCTCGTTGGCCATCACCAGCATCCGCCGCAGGGGTTCGTCTGCGACCGAATAGGGCGCGTGCGGGGCAAAGGCGGTGTGCACCAGCGGATCGTTGCGAAAGCGGTCATGGACCTCGACCGCGCGCGCCAGATAGGCGTCGGTATCCGCCGCCCAGGCGGATGGAAAATCGATCAGGATCAGGCCGATCACGCTGCGCATGCCCGCCTGGGAGGCCACCCCGGCCGTGATATCGGGAAAGAAATACATGTCGTTGAAGCAGGTGGTGCCGCCGCGCAGCATCTCGGCCACCGCCAGACGGGTGCCGTCGGCCACGAACTCCTCGTGCACCCAACGCGCCTCGGCCGGCCAGATATGCCCCTGCAGCCAGTCCATCAGCGGCAGATCGTCCGCCAGGCCGCGAAACAGGCTCATGGCCGCATGGGTGTGGGCGTTGACCAGGCCGGGGATGAGCGCGTGGCGCGGCAGATCGACGGTGCGCTGGGCGCTGAACTGCTCCCGCGCCTGCTCGGTGGGCAGGATGGCATGGATGCGGCCCTGCTCGATGGCGATGCTGTGATGGTCCAGCACCGGATGGCCGGGCTCGACCGGGATCACCCAGCGGGCATTGATGAGCGACTCGACTTGCATGGATGTGCTTCCGCGTATCGAAAGGCCATACTCTAGCCTGTAAAGACATCGCAGTAACCCCTTGTTGCTTGTCCTAGCGTTACATTTGCTGGGTGAGGGAGGGTAGGAGTGTATCCTGTGAGATATCCCGCTCAGAACAGTTCGATATCGCCGGCCGCCGATTGCTCGACCTGTTGCTGTTGCGAGAGGATATGGTCGAAGGCCTGGGTCAGGCGTTGTTGCTCCGTGTAGACCTGTTTGAGGTTGTTGTGCACAAAGCTGAACGAGGCGGCCAGTTCGGCGCCCGAGTCCATGGCGTCGAGCGCCTCTTCGGCGGAGTTGTCGATGCGTTCGATCAGGTATTCCTCCTCGTCTTCCTTGAGACCCATGCGCAACAGGTCGTCCTGCAGGTTGTGCACCATACTCTGGAGTGTTTCGGTGCTGCTGCGCCGGCTGGCGATGAGTTGGTGTCCGAGTTGGTACAGGGCGCCACGGATCTGGGCGACTGAATGCTTGAGCGCGTCGGCGTGTTCCTTGAGTGCCTGCTGGGTGGCCAGGGCGTAGATCTTGGCGCTCAGGCCGGACAGCAGCAGCGGCAGCAGATCCTTGATGCGACCGTAGCGTTCGGGGTTGTCCAGCGGCATATTGGTGACCAGCAGCGAGGCCGCGGGATAGTTGACCAGGGTGCTGTTGCCAAAGTCGAGGAAACGCTGGTTACGGTCGCTCATGGTCATCAGCTCCTTCTCCAGGGGGCTGACCTGATCCTCGGAGGGGAACCAGCAGGTGTGCTCTTCCAGGCTTACCATCAGGCGGCAGTCCAGGGCCAGGTTCCGGGTCACCTCCAGCAGGCCCTGGGCGGCGTCCTCGATGGTGTTGTAGGACAGGCTGTTCTCCATGAAGGACATGGCCTGACCCAGTTCGCTGGTGGTGCTCAGGGCCTCCATGGCGGTGCGCCGGGCCAGCTCGATCTGCTCCTGCAGCTCGCGCTGTTCGCGCGCGTACTTCAGCAGCACGCCGATGCGCGCCAGCAGGTCGTCGGACTCGAAGGGTTTGACGATGTAGTCGCTGGCGCCTATCTCGTAGCCGAGCAGCCGTTCCTGCAGCGAGCTGTGCGAGGACAAGAACACGATGGGGATGTATTTGAACGCCGGGTCTTCCACCAGCTGTTCGCACACCTGGTAGCCGTTCATGCCCGGCATCTCCACGTCCAGCAGGATGATGTCGGGCGGCTCGGCGCGCGCGGCGGCGAGGCCGGATTCGCCGTCGTCGGCGGTGCGGACCGAAAAGCCGTGCGGCTCCAGGGCCCTGCGCACGATCTTCTGCACGATGCGGTCGTCGTCTATCGCCAGTACGTCGATGTCTTCCATGGGGATTCGCTTGTCTGCCTGCCTGCGGGTGATAGCGGCGGGCGGGCGGAAAAATTTAGCGCCGGAACAAAAGCGCCCCGGCCGGTACAATGCGCGGATGAGACTGCTTGCCCTGGACACCACCGAACAGGCCTGCTCCGCCGCCCTGTGGATCGACGGGGCGGTGCGCGAGCGGTATCGCCTGGCGGCGCGCGAGCACTCGCGCCTGATCCTTCCGATGATCGATGATCTGCTGGGCGAGGCCGGGCTGGCGCTGACGCAGCTGGACGGCCTGGCCTTCGGGCGCGGCCCGGGTTCCTTCACCGGAGTGCGCATCGCCACCGCGGTGGCCCAGGGCCTGGGGTTGGCGGCGGACCTGCCGCTGCTGCCGGTCTCCAGCCTGCGCGCCCTGGCCCAGGG
>JALVTT010000093.1 GCA_027024025.1 Sedimenticola sp. | reverse complement strand
GCGGTGGTGGCCGGCATCGCCACCCGGCGACCGTCGACCACCGCATCCAGGGCGCGTTCCAGCCACTTGCGGGTGGGCAGGTCGCGGGTGAAGCCCAGGCCGTACTGATCGTCCACCGCGCCGCGATAGACCAGCCGCCCGTCACCGTCGAGCACGAACACATCGCCGGTGCTCTGCACGCCCAGGGCCTGCTCCAGCCGGTCGGTATTTCCGGTGATGAACATCGCCGGGCCATCGAAGCCCCCCGCATCGACCGCAGTCGCGGTGGGCCCGATCTCACGATTGACGTAGAGGGCAAGGAAGTTGAAGCCCAGCTTGTGATACTGGCGGGCGAGACGGGCCAGGCGCGGCCCATAGGTCCGCGAGACCGGACAGTCCGGATCACGCACGAAGATCACGGCGCCTCGGTCGCCCAGCGAGTCGTGCAGCGACACCGGCCCGCCGAACACCTGATCGAGCAGCATATCGGGAATGCGCCGGCCGATCCCGGCCTTGGCCGCGTCCATGGCCTGCGGGCCGAACCACTCGGTCGGCGGCCGGTCGTCCAGCGGCTGGATCACGTGCCGCGCCAGCGCCCACGGCGTCAGGGCGCACAGCATCAGCACCCCGACCCATCGTCTTGCTGCAGATCCCGGCATGGCGGCCTCCCCACTTGCTTGCTGACTATGTGACCGGCCGGGGCGGAGGGATGTTTCGCCGTCAGGGGCAAACGGGGGCCTGCAACAACCCCTGACCAAAGACTGGATCACGTCCGGGCGGCCCGAGGTCCAGCGTCCCGCGCAACAATATGCCCCGGGCCGCTTCCACTGAGCGGCCACTTTCCAGGGCAAGCGCCAGCGCGGCACTGACAAAGGGCGCGGCATACGAGGTGCCGGAACGATACACCGGTCCATCGCGCAGGGGCACGAACACGTCCACCCCTGGCGCCGACAGATCCACATAATCCCCATGGGTTGCCTTACGATAGGGATGCCGGTCCTGATCCACGGCCGTGACCGCCAGCACGCCCGGCTGTGCCGCCGGATACACCGGCGGTCCGTCCGCGCCACCGTTACCCGCAGCGGCCACCACCGCGACATCCTGGGCCATGACCCGTTGCAGGGCGAGCTCGACGACCAGGTTTCGTGGCCCACCCAGGCTGAGGTTGATCACCCGGACCTGCTGGCCCAGCAGCCAGTCCAGGGCGCGCACCAGGATCTCGGCCGTCGTATCCTGCGCCTTGCCGCGCTGGCGAAAGATGCCGCCGGCCAGGAGCCTCGCCTGCGGCAACAGTCCAGCCGGCGAGGCCAGCAGGGCAGCGACCTCGGTGCCGTGCGGCGAGACCGCCGGCTCCACGCCCGCACTGAGAAAGCTCTGCTGCACCAGGCGGCCCCCAAGCCCGGCCCGGTCTGCGTGGATCTGGGTATCCAGCAGGCCGATGCGCTGTCCCTTGCCCTGGCAGGCGCCGCTCCGTGGCCATTTCAGCAGCTGTTCGGCCGCATGCCGCAGTGGCCCGGCACCGCCCCCGGCCATCAGCCGGTAGCGGTGGTTGGCGTCCATCCACTGCTGGGGATTGACCTGGCGCAGGGCACCGAGCTGCCCGGCCACCGGGGTCCCGGGCGGCAGCCCGATGGTGCTGATCACCATGCCCAGATTACGCAGCACCCGTCTTCTCAAGACCCGGTAGCCCTGTGCCTGAAGCGCCTGACCCAGCGCCACGGCGCTTTGCATATCGGCGCTGGCGATCAGCACTTCGCCCGGTTCGATGCTGTCATCATCCTTGGGCGCGCCGTCAGCGCCTTGCGGCAACTGAGGTGGTGGCGGCAGGCCGCCACCGAGCAATGAGCCGCCGCTTTGTGGAGGTATTGGCGTGGACCCACCATCCCGCTGAAAATCACCAATCCCCTTATTGGGAAGTGAATCCGGAACGACCCCTGTTCCATGTCCACTTGTTGGTTGAGGTGGCGGGTTGTTATCACCCTGGGGAGGCTGATTACGCATTACTACGGGAGGCGGCTGAGGTCCAGAACGGTGCAAAACAGCAAAACCTGATATGAAAGGTTGCACAGGTGGAGAGGCGACTCGTGGCTTACCACAGGCAACTAGCTGTTGTTTCCAACCTATCTTAAGGCGGGTGCCCACCTGCTCAATTCGGATGTTATAGCGCTCACCCGGCACCAGACCGGCACTGGCAGGAATTTGAACATCGATCTTTCTATTGACCCAAGCCAGGATCTTGAGCGTTACCCGCTGCTGCCTGGCCACCAGCACGACCCGCGCCAGTTGGGCGTATTGACCGAAGTTGGTCCCGATCACCGCCAGCCTATCACCGTCCCGAAGACACCGCGGCCCCTGAACGTTCTTGATACTGGGCGCGGCCCGAAGCATCCCTTGAGGCAGTTGTGAGCCATTGAAGGAAGAGTGGAGCTGCGTTATCCCCGCCGCCATGGCAGGCGGGATCAGGCAGAAGGCCAGAAGAAAGACACATCGCCGAAGGTTTAGCCGTCTTGTCGCCATGATCGTTTCCCTCCCCTATCCGTACCGTCAGGACCGGCTAGTCCCTGGCCGCATGCGCGACCAGTTCGGGCACGCCTTTCAGACGCGCTATCAGCGCATCGATATCGGTCTGTGCATCCTCTGGTTTCAGGCGATAGACCCCCGCAGCAGAAGGGCCATCAACGATGCGAAGCCTCAACTCACGCAGCAGAGATTGAATCTGTTCCAGCCTAGCTCCGGAGTGGAAGACGACCTGGATGCGCGGACCGGCCTGCTCTGCACCGGAAAGCGGCTGCCAGCCCAACGACTGCGGTCGGGAGAACCAGAGGTGGCCCAGCAGCCCCGCCTGGACCACGATCACCAGCAGGGAGGCCGCCAGCGCCGGCACCATCCAGCGCGTAACCGTCTTGCGCTCTTTGCGGATGCGGCCCTGGACCCGTTTCCAGCCCAGATCCGTTGCGGTCTGTCCCGGCACCTCGTCCCGAACCCGTTCACGCAGCCGTTCATACAGGGCGAGTTCGGCACGCGCGGACTCACCCCCCTGTTCCAGCCAGGCATCCACCCGGGCCCGCTCCTCGTCCGACAGGGTGCCGTTGACGTACCAGGGCAGCAACGCCAGGATCTCGTCTTCGTGATTCATGCTCTGCATCCCCGATTCATGTAACAACCGCCCTCTGTGTAATGACCTCCTTTATGTGTCACGTCGAACCCCATCCCGGTTCATTCCCTCTGGCCAGGCGTTCAAGACAGTCGCGCAGCAGCTTGCGCGCATGGAACACGCGCGTTTTGACCGTTCCGTGCGGGCAGCCCATGATCCGGGCCACCTCGGGATAGGAGCAGTCATCGAAAAAGGTCAGCTCCAGCACCTGGCGCTGAACCGGGGAGAGTTGCTCCATGCAGTCGTGCAGGCGCGAGAAGTCCTGTTCGGCGGACAGACGGCTCTCGATGTCGGGCGTCGTATCATCCGGCAGACGTTCGTCCAGCTCCTCGGTCGGATGACGTCCGCGCCGGCGGAGATGGTCCAACACCTTGTGATGGGCAATCCCAAGCAGCCAAGTCGTTACCCGGGAACGTTCCCTAAAGGAAGCGGCGCCCCGCCAGACCTGCAGCATGACATCATTGACCACATCAGCCGCATCAGCCGGTTCTGCCAGGCGCGCCAGGGCGTAGCGGTATATTCGAGCATGGTGGCGCTCATAGAACCTGCGCAAGGCATCCTCCCGGCCATCCGCGATGGCGGCCAGGAGCTGCCTATTTTCCTTATCTTCAGGGGACACGGATCTCCCGTACCGGACTCTGCGAGATCACCTTGCCATCACGCCCAATGGCAAGGACCCGCCACCAGTAGGCATAGCCGCGACGCAGATGGGCCTCGCTCATGCCCGACAGCGCCAGCGAGGTATCGGACGCGGGCACCAGAGCGCCAGATACCGGCGCACCTTTGAGTTCAGAAGGACTTTTGACATCTTTCTGACCCGCCAGATCTTCAGCAGGCGGCCGAACCGGATCAGCAACACCCTTTTCGAATATCTCTAACCGATAAGCCACCGCAGCCGGATCAGGCCTCCAGCGGAACCTTTGATCCTTTACCCAGATCGCACCATCGCCTGGCTCATCCAGCGCCAACTTAACAGGTGGTTCAGAAATCGGCTTTCGGCCCACGAAATACTCGATCGACAATTGATCGAAAGGTACTGGCTCCTGGATGCGGAAGCGCACCAGATAACGCCCGGGGCGATCCGTCTTGAGCGGCGGGCTGTGCAGTATCACCTCGCCGCCGGTCGCGATGAAGCGGCGTACATTCTTTATGGCACGGAACAGGGGCTGACCCGACGTGGAAGTCGGATCAGCCAGCTCCCAGACCCCCTTCAGAAGACCAGAGCCACTGTAACTGATCCGCGTGAGCGCGCGCAGCCGCTTGTCTTGGTCGATCACCCGCCGTTCGGAGCCATCATCAAAGTACAGTGTCTGGCGTCCCAACGCCAGCCCGGCGCCACCAGAACCGACGATCCGGATCGCTGCCGGCGGAACCGGTCCCGGGAAGGTGGATTGTCCATCAGAGAATGTCCGCTGTACCGTAATGGCGGGGTACCCCATCTTGTAGGCCGCATAGGTCGTGGCGGCCGGAATGGTCAAGGTCTCGACAAATTTCAGATTGTATCCTCCGGCCGGCACTATTCGGGACAATGAACGACTTATGGCAGCGAATTGATTAATCGGTCCTTGTAAATTTGGGCCAAACCCCAATATAGCTGCTGAAGGCGATCTCACAGTCACCACTGGTCCATTGAAGTTATTCTGCCCTTGCCCCACGGCCACTCCTCTTACGACCCATGTCAAACGGACCATTGTCGTTTTCCCGAGTGGCACCTGACGCGGAGACACACTCAGGGTCACACCCTGGATCGCGGCCTGCCCCACACCGGTCAGCAGCAACAGCGACAGCCACCACCCCTTCATCCAGTCCAGTCTTTTCATATCGGACCCCTTCACCTTAGTTCAGTACATCCCAGCCCAGTCCACCTTCGCCTTAAAAAATACCTGGTAATCGGTTTTGCTAGAAAACGGATCAACGTTGTCTTTAACGTGGCTGTAACTACCATCCAGTGACAGCGCGAGCCCCGGCCGGGATTCTTTTGCCTGAATAACCGTCCAAGTCAGATCCATTCCGATCTGCCCGGTCCGGGTATTGGATGAGTGGTCACTGGCCCAGCTGTGATTCATGCTAAACCCCAATTGACCACTCAACTTGTTAGGCACCAGGTTAGCTGTGAGATCCACCCCCCAATCGATGCCATGATCCGTATAACCTCTATCCCGATAGCGAGTTTTGTCCTGAGTAATGCGTGACGCCAAGGTAAAATCATCAAAAAAGGAAAAACTGCCATTAAGCGTGGTAGATTGACTCGACGTGGAACCACCTGTTGGAATCCCAGCCGAAAGGGAGTTATCAGTTACCCGCGTCCGGTCATGGCTCAGACCCCAAGACCAATTGCTATAGGTAAAATTGGCCGCCGCCTGAATGGTATTGGTCTTCTGATCGACCCGGTCTGAGACGGCGGCGCCCTTGGTCGTCGCGCGCAACTCACGGCCCAGCGACAGCGTATAACTCTGCTGCCCCAGCAGGCCGAGCCTGGGTTGCCCCTGGTCGTCATATTCCGGTTGCGGGTTGTACGAGAAATCCAGCACGCCGCTGCGGGTGCGCTGCCGCGGCAGACCCGCCAGGTCGTTGACGTTGTCCGTCTCCTGCGCCCATTGCGCCGTGGCGGACAGATCTCCCCAGGTCAACTGCGAGAACACCCGCCCCATGCGGCGATCCGCCACACCGCCGGGATCGGCCGGGCTGCGGAAGAAGGTGCCGACCTTGCGGAATTCGACACCATAGAGCCAGTCGACGGTACTCGTACCCACCGTCTTGCCCGACCAGGGCTGATAGGTAGCCAGCAGGGCCACGGCATGATCGGTCTCCGCGGGGTTGCCACCGCTGCCATCAAAATCATAGGAGGTGCCGGCATACTCGCCCCGCAGGCGCAACCTGTTGTCCAGCAACAGGCTGTCCGCGCTCAGGGACCAGGCATGCCCACCCGTGCTCAGGGTCGAGCCCGTTTCACCCACCCCGGCCTCGGGAGACTTGCCATCCAGATAGACCCCGGAGATCTGCAGCAGGCGCCCATTCCCGCGCAGGGGATAATAGGTGAACCGGCCACCCTGGATGCGGTCGTTCCGGTTACCGACACCCAGGCCATGCTTCACCCCGGTGATGGAAGATCCACGCACCGAGAATGCGCCAAAAGCCATGCCTGAAGTGTCGTCCTTGTAGCCCAGCGAGAGGCCACGCCGGTTAAATCCCGACATAACCAGACTACCCTGGCCTACAGTCTGGTGACCGATCACCGCCGTCACCCCGTGGCGCTGCCAGTCGAAGCGGAACTCACCGACATCCACATCATTGTAGGGCTGGCCACTGCTATAGATCACCGGCAACTTAATACCCGCCTGCCAGTCGCCGTCAGCCAGGCTTCCATCCACCTGCAGAGTGCCATTGCGCTGGTTTTTCACCGGCGCGGGGGAGCCAAGATTGTGATCCGCCACCCGTTGCGACACCTCAATCGATGCCTGAGCCGTCAGACTGGCCTCGCGAAAGGCCGCGCTCTTGCGCACCTCTACCTGCCAAGCGCCGCGCTCGATGATGGAACCATCCGGCGCATACTCCACCACCCGCAACTGGTGCATACCATAGGCAAGGGGCTGCACCGGGGTATAGATCACATAATCCCCCTCGCGCTGGATATAGGCCGTCACATCGATACCATCCAGCTCCAGGGCCAGATTCCGCAATACCTCGAGCGGCACATCCGGCGGGATGAACAGCTTCAACGGCTCCCGGGGCGATCGGTAGCCCTCATGTTGTGGAGTCGAGAGCTGGGGTTTCCATCCAGATCCCGCCCAAGCGAACCCCACAAACATAGCCCCTGCAATAAGCATCAACACGCGTACGAACATATCCCAATGCCCTCCCCGCACTGCGCCTACCATGCACCAAGACTTTACAACCACCCACTCCACCAGTTCAACAATCATGTCCCGGGCCACGAATTCAACCAGTATTGCGAGAACATTGATGCACAAACCTCACATAACAAAGCGGACCAAGCCCATGAATGAAATCTACCTGAATCCGTGACTTCGCCGACCACCTGAGACTCGTTCACCCGATGGTGATCACGTAAAATGGCGATTCCAGCGGTTTTCATGACTTCACCCATGGGGTGAAC
>JALVTT010000092.1 GCA_027024025.1 Sedimenticola sp. | reverse complement strand
TGTGGACAGCGCCGCCTTTGGCGACTTTCTGCTGGGCTCGGTGCCGACCGTCTCCACCTATATCAATGAAACTCCGGTGTTCGCCAATCTGGCGCTGATCGATCTCGACGGCCAGCGCCTGGCTCTCTGCGCCCAGGGCGAGGCCCTCGTCCGGCCGGCCGCCCAGCGCGCCCTGCTGGAGGCGGTCTGCCGTCACCGCCGCCTCGCGCCCGACGCCCTGGCAGGTGGCGAGCCCGCGCAGCAGGAAGACCTGCTGAGCGCGCTGCTGCAACGCGGCTGGCTGTGCCCCGAGGACAGGCTGTGAGCCGGGCGCGGATCCGGCCCGCCCACTGGGAGCGCGAGCGCGAGGCCCTGCTCGGCATCCGCTTCGCGGTGTTCGTCGAGGAACAGGGTGTGCCCGCCGAACTGGAGGAGGATGAGCAGGATCCCGCGGCCCTGCACCTGCTGGCGGAGGCCCCGGACGGCAGCGCGGCGGCCACCGCGCGCATGCTGCCGGACGGGCATATCGGACGCATGGCGGTGCTGCCGGCCTGGCGCGGTCGGGGCCTGGGCGGCGCCCTGCTGCGGGAGCTGATCGACATCGCCGCCGGACGCGGCCTGCAACAGGTCTTTCTCAACGCCCAGTGCACGGCCGAGGGCTTCTACCGGCGTTTCGGCTTCGAACCCCGGGGCGGGGTCTTCGACGATGCCGGCATCCCGCACCGGCGCATGGTGCGCGCACTCGGCCCAACGAGACCCGATCCGGGCTAAACTGAGGTCATGACCCGCTACCGTCTGCCCATCCTGCTGATCCTGCTGTGTCTCGCCCTGCCCGCGGCGGCCGGCGACGAGATGGCGATATTCGACATCCAGCACCGCCCGGCCGAGGATCTGCTGCCCCAGGTCCGCACCCTGCTCGGCCGGGACGGCAGCGCCTCGGTGTTCGGCAACCGCCTGATCGTGCGCGCGCCAGCCAGGCGCCTGGAGGACGTGCGCTGGCTGGTCGGCGAGCTGGACCGGCGCGCGCGCAATCTGGTGGTCGAGGTGCGCGTGGACCGCGAGCGCAGCGCGCAGCGCGCCGGGGCCGGCATCCGCGTCGAGGATGCCCGGGCCGGGATACGCTTCCATCAGTACGGCACGCGCGGCCGGGGCGACATCCTGCAACGGGTGCGCACCCTGGACGGGCGGCCGGCGCTGATCCAGATCGGCGAATCGGTGCCGGTGTACGAACTCGAGCACGAGCGCTACGGCGACGGCAGCACGCGCGACCGGGTGGGCGTGAAGTACCACGAGCTGCGCACCGGCATCTATGTCCTGCCGCGTCTGCACGGCGACCGGGTGACCCTGGAGGTCTTTCAGCAGGCCGAATCCGCCGCGGCGGCGCGCACCGGACATTTCGAGACCCAGCAGGCCGATACCGTGGTCAGCGGCCGCCTCGGCGAATGGCTGCCGATCGGCGAGGTGGACATCAGCGGACGCGAACGCGGCCAGGGCATCGGCTACCGCGCCGCAACCGGTATCGCCGGGCAGCGTTATCTGTCGGCGCGGGTGCTGCCCGCCGCGGACGCGCGCTGAACCGCCCTACCCGGCGCCCCGCTCCTCCGACGCCCACTCCGCCACCAGGCGCGCGCGGTTGGCCTCCAGCCACTGCAGCGCGATCAGCACGCTGGTGGAATTGATGCGCCCGAACAGCTCGCCCAG
>JALVTT010000091.1 GCA_027024025.1 Sedimenticola sp. | reverse complement strand
ATACCGTTTGGGCACATTGCCCTGCATAGCCTGAATCAGCAAACAGTATCTCTATGCTCGGGTATTTCTGCATCGCGGAAGCCACCACAGGGTGTGCGGCATCACGATCCTGAACGCTTGCCGCAGTGACACTGACGGCCAGCAACAATCCCAAAGTATCGACCACCAAGTGGCGTTTGCGGCCCTTAACTTTCTTTCCCGCATCGTGGCCGCTGTCTCCGCCTTGCGGCGAGCCACGATTTGATTGAGCATCAATCACAGCTGCCGTCGGTTCCGCCGTCCGGCCTTCGCGTTTGCGCCATTGCGCACGCAGCCGATCATGCATTCGCTCGAACTTGCCTTGCCCGCTCCAGCGACGAAACGTTCTATACACGTTTTGCCAAGGAGGAAACCCCTTAGGCAACATCCGCCAGGAACAGCCTGTTCGCACCACATAGCAACAAGCATCCACGAGAGCACGACGTTCGTACTGTGTTGGTACACCCCGATTCCCCGTGTTATCGAACAGGTCTTCCACCAATGCCCACTCAGCATCCGTGAGGCAACTTGGATACGTTTGATCCGGTTCTATTCGACGATGCGCTTCCGTGTAACCGTAGCGTGGTCCTGCCGGCTTCGATATCTCAACCTGTGCGCTCTCCGACGCTTTTTTTCGTTCGAAGCCCGCTTCCTGGAGTGCCTTCTGAATCGTCTGTTCATGTGCCTTCACGCCACTACGCCGCAACAGCTCCTGCTGAATTTCGGCCATGGTCGCAGTCGGGTTGGACTCAACGTTTTCAACGAGTGCAGCCCGGTGTTCTGCGTTAAGCCTTGACGGTCGACCGCGTTTGGCCATCGGCTGTGTCCCCATGAGTAATTTCACAGCCCGAGATTATGCGTGTTTTTGTAAACACCCTCTTAGAAGTCCAACCTTGCGTGCCAACCAACACTTGATCGTTAACTGTGACGCAATGCCTCGATCACGGGCCCGGTATCCGGCATCACCCCGCGCCAGACGAAGAAGGATTCGGCGGCCTGTTCGACCAGCATGCCCAGCCCGTCCAGGGCGCGCGCCGCGCCGTGCGCCCGCCCCCAGAGGACGAAGGCGGTGGGCTCGACGCCGTACATCATATCGTAGGTCCAGCCGCCCTGCGCCAGGACGCTGTCGGGGATGGCCGGCACCTCGCCCGCCAGGCCGGCCGCGGTGCCGTTGATGACCAGATCGAACTGCCGGCCCTCCAGCCCGTCCAGGCCACAGCCGCCGACCCGCGCGTCGTCCGCCAGGGCGGCCAGCGCGTGCGCCCTGGCGGCGGTGCGGTTGGCGATGGTGATGGCCGCCGGGCCCTCGGCCAGCAGCGGAAACAGGACCCCGCGCGAGGCCCCGCCGGCGCCCAGCAGCAGGATGCGGCTGCCGGCGAAATTGAAACGGTGATTGCAGCCCAGATCGCGCACCAGGCCGGCGCCGTCGGTGTTGTCGCCGCGGATCTCTCCGTCCTCCAGACTCAGGGTATTGACCGCGCCCGCGCGCCGGGCGCGTTCGCTGAGCCGGTCGCACAGCGCGAAGGCCTGTTCCTTGAACGGCACGGTGACATTGAGGCCGCGTCCGCCCGCCCCGGCGAATCGGCGCACATCGCCGGCGAAGTCGTCCAGGCTGCCGAGGATGCGACCGTATTCGATGTCCTCGCCCGTCTGCGCGGCGAAGGCGGCATGGATCCGGGGTGAGCGCGAGTGCTCGATGGGGTTGCCGATAACGGCGTAGCGGTCACTCATTGAGCCACTGGGCCGCGCGCTTGGCGAAGTAGGTCAGGATGCCGTCGGCGCCCGCGCGCTTGATGCAGACCAGCGACTCCATGACCACGGCCTTCTCGTCCAGCCAGCCGTTCTGCGCGGCGGCCATGTGCATGGCGTACTCGCCGCTGACCTGGTAGACATAGGTCGGCACCCCGAACTGCTCCTTCACCCGGCGCACCACGTCCAGATAGGGCATGCCGGGCTTGACCATCACCATGTCGGCGCCCTCGGCCAGATCCAGGGCCACCTCGTGCAGGGCCTCGTCGGAATTGGCCGGGTCCTGCTGGTAGGTGAACTTGTTGCCCTTGCCCAGATTGGCCGCCGAGCCCACCGCGTCGCGGAAGGGGCCGTAGTAGGCCGAGGCGTACTTGGCGGAATAGGCCAGGATGCGGGTATGGATATGACCCTCGGACTCCAAGGCGTCGCGGATCTCGCCGATGCGGCCGTCCATCATGTCCGAGGGCGCCACCACATCGGCCCCGGCCGCCGCGTGCGACAGGGCCTGCTTGACCAGGACCTCGACCGTCTCGTCGTTCATGACATAGCCGGTCTCGTCGATCAGGCCGTCCTGGCCGTGGGTGGTGAAGGGGTCGAGGGCCACGTCGGTGATCACCCCCAGATCCGGCACCGCGTCCTTGAGGGCGCGTACCGCGCGCTGCGCCAGCCCGTCGGGGTTGTAGGCCTCGGCCGCGTCCTCGCTCTTGGCCGACATGGGCGTGACCGGGAACAGGGCCATGGCGGGGATGCCGAGACCGGCGACCGCCCTCGCCTCCTCGACCAGGAGATCGATGCTCATGCGCTCCACGCCCGGCATGGAGGCCACCGGCTCGCGCTGCCCCTCGCCCTCCAGCACGAACACCGGATAGATGAAATCATCCGGCGTCAGCGTGGTCTCGCGCATCAGACGGCGCGAGAAGTCGTCGCGGCGCATGCGGCGCATGCGGGTGAAGGGGAAACCACCGTAGGCCTGGGTGTCTCGGGTCATGGCTGCACCTTGATATCAATTGCTCGGCAAGGGCAGGATTCTACCCCTGATCGGGGCGAAACCCCATGTATTCGCTCACACCCTCATCCCATCAGGATCCTGAATGCCAGGTACAGCTTCGGCAACAGGGCGACCGAACATAGTGTCCAGACCCCGTAAGCGGCTCGCGGCACCCATTGCATGAGTTGAACGGTCTGCGATCTACCTGCGATCCGAACATCATCCACTGTGATTATGGGCACGAAACCTGGATCAAGCCGTTTCAAGCGTTGCTCTAACTCACATACACGAGCCTTATGTGACTCCATATACAGCAGGCCGCTGCGCAGCTTACGTGAAAAAATCCAATTGATCATGAACCCCCCGAGTATCAGGAACAGCCCGATCACACCATTTGAAATGCTTGCCGGCGCTTCCCATATAAAGGAGAAACCAGCAAACAAGGCCAACATGAAAGTGATCAGCTGTCCAAACTTGGTCCAATTGAGATTATCTTCATGGGTATACAGGCCCAACGCATTTTCCAGCTGCCCACTCAATACACCTTGCTGCTCACCCACCGAAGCGAATCGTATCCGCAAAGCAGGCAGTCTCTCCCTGTCTACGAAGGCCGGTCGGAACCAGACTGATCTAGACCTGACCTGACCATCGACATCGGGCAGAGGCAACAGTTGAGCGACTTGCGAGAAGCCATTACGGGCATGGAAAACAGCTGATCGCTCATTGGGTGGCTGCTCCACCACCACTGCTATCAGATCCAGCTCCGGCTCGTTTTCTATCAGGCTGCGGTATAACTTGGTACCGATCCCCTTGCCGGCATGCGCGGCATCCACGACCACCTGCTTGATCAATACGAAAGGCCGCTGCAGACTCAGACGTAACAGCATGTTGCTTGATTCATCACATCTGATGGTCTCCGACCGATAAGCCAGCAACATGGCGACGATCCGGTCATCGTAAACCGCAACCAGGAAATATTCAGCCCGGTTCAGAAAGTCGGCATATTGTTCGATATCGAACCCGGATACAAGAAAGCCCCGTCTGGCCGCCTCCGCTACGGTCATGTCTTGGCGCAATATAGCGGCTGAAGCCAATGCTGATATGGCCTCGAGATCATCCCGGTTAGCTGGACGAATGGTCAACGCTTGCAAATGAACGCCTCCTGTTGATGAGGATCTTTAATTATCATGTCAACTTTCCAAGTTCCTGATGGTATTGCGCACCCCGGGCAGATGCCGCCGGCTGACCTCCAGCCAGTCCTCCAGCCCGTCCAGGCGCAGCCGGGCGCCGCTGCCGGCGCGACGCAGCTCGCGGATCCGCGCGGGATCGACCAGGGCGTTGCGGTGAATGCGCAGGAAACGCCCCGGATAACGGGCCTCCAGGGCCTTGAGCGAGAGATCGCTCAGCGCCGTGCCGTGCTCGTGGCAGACCTCGACATACTTGCTGTCGGCGCGCAGACAGATGATCTCGTCCAGGGGAATGCGCCGGGTGGCGCCGGCGTGGGTCACGCTCAGCGCGGGCAGCTGCTCGCGCAGCAATTCGGTCTGGGCCCGGCTGAGCACCCGGGCGCGCGCCATGGCCGCGGCCAGGCGCTCGGCGCGCACCGGCTTGAGCAGATAGGCGATGGCATTGGCGTCGAAGGCCGCCAGGGCGTAGTCGTCGTAGGCGGTCACGAAGATGATCGCCGGCGGCGGCTCGATCCCGCCCATGCGCAGGGCCGCCTGGATGCCGTCCATGCCGGGCATGCGGATGTCCAGCAGGGCGATCTCCGGCCGGGCCTCCCGGGCCAGGGCCAGCGCGGCGGCGCCGTCTCCGGCCTCGCCCACGATCTCCACGGGCGGCTCCAGGGCCTGCAACATCTCGCGCAGCCGCCGGCGCGCCAGGGCCTCGTCATCCGCGATCAGCACCCTCATGCGTCCGTCTCCGCCACCGGGAAGAAGACCCGTACCTGATAGCGACCATCCACCTCGCCGATGCGCATGCCGGCCTGATCACCGAAGAAGGCCTGCAGGCGGTCGGCGACGTTCTGCTGCGCCATGCGGTTGCCCTGGCGTTGCGTCCCGCCCTGCGGCGGCAGGCTGTTGCTGACGCTCAGATTGACCATGCCCTTGCGGTAGCGCCCCGCGATCACGATGCTGCCGCCTGCGACCGCCGGCTCGATGCCGTGATAGACCGCGTTCTCCAGCAGCGGCTGCAGGAACAGGGGCGGCACCCGCGCCTGCAGCGGCAGACCCTGCAGGTCCCAGCTCACGCGCAGACGCGCGCCCAGGCGCTGCTGCTCGATGCGCAGATAGCCGCGCGCCAGCTCCAGCTCCTGCTCCAGGCTGGAGGGCCGCTCGGCATCGGCCAGGCTGGCGCGGAACAGATCGGACAGGTCGTGCAGCACCGATTCGGCCAGATCGGCGTCCTGATGGATCAGGCTGGCCACGGTGTTCATGCTGTTGAACAGGAAATGCGGGCGGATGCGCGCCTGTAGCGCGAGCGCGCGGGCGCGCGCCTCGGCCAGCTCCCGTTCCTGATGACGATGCAGCTCGTAGAGATAGCGCAGGGCCACCGCGCTGACGATCGCGGCGATGCCCAGGTGCGCGCCCAGTTCGGCCGCATCCAGACGCCAGGCGCCCGCGAGCAGGCGTTGCGAGACCAGATACACCCCCGCGGTCAGCAACAGCGCCAGCAGCCAGGCCCCCAGCCCCGCCGCGGCATGCCCCAGGCGGTTGAGCCGCGGGCCGGCCAGGCACAGCGCGCCCGCCAGCATCAGCCCGATCCACTGCAGATACAGCGAGCGCAGGCTCAGACGCTGCCAGAACTCGCCGCCGTCCGCCGCCAGGCTGAGCACCAGCGCCAGCAGCTCCGCGGTCAGCACCCAGGCGAACAGCAGGCGGATGTCGCAGAAGTTGGGCAGAAAGCCCCGTTTTTCGGCCGGACCGGACATGGCCATCGAGTATACCGAATAGGAGCCGGGTATAATCGCCCCCGATTTCCCCTTTGCAGACAGACTCATGAGCGACAAGAAACTCTGGGCCGGCCGTTTCAGCGAGCCCACCGACGCCTTCGTCGAGGCCTTCACCGCCTCGGTGGAGTTCGACCAGCGCCTGGCCCCGCAGGACATCCAGGGCTCGATCGCGCACGCCACCATGCTGGCCCGCCAGGGCATCCTCAGCGAGCAGGAGCGGGACGCGATCATCGGCGGCCTGCAGCAGATCCTGGGGCGCATCGAGCAGGGCGACTTCCCCTGGTCGGTCGGCCTGGAGGACGTGCACATGAACATCGAGGCGGCGCTCACCGAGGCCATCGGCGAGGCCGGCAAGAAGCTGCACACCGGGCGCTCGCGCAACGACCAGGTCGCCACCGACATCCGCCTGTGGCTGCGCCAGGAGATCACCGCCCTGGGCGAGGAACTGCAACGCCTGCAGGGCGCCCTGCTCGACCTGGCCGAGCGCGAGACCGATACCATCCTGCCCGGCTTCACCCACCTGCAGACCGCCCAGCCGATCACCTTCGGCCATCACATGATGGCCTGGTTCGAGATGCTCGAGCGCGATGCCTCGCGCCTGGCCGACTGCCGGCGGCGCATGAACCGCATGCCCCTGGGCGCGGCCGCGCTGGCCGGCACCACCTTCCCCATCGATCGCGAATACACCGCGCAGCTGCTGGGCTTCGACGGCCCCTGCCGCAACTCCCTGGACGCGGTCTCCGACCGCGACTTCGCCATCGAATTCACCGCCGCCGCCAGCATCCTGATGATGCACCTCTCGCGCATGAGCGAGGAGCTGATCATCTGGTCCTCGGCGCAGTTCGGCTTCATCACCCTGTCCGACAGCTTCTGCACCGGCTCATCCATCATGCCGCAGAAAAAGAACCCCGATGTGCCGGAGCTGATCCGCGGCAAGTCGGGCCGGGTCTTCGGCCACCTGATGGCCCTGCTGACCCTGATGAAATCGCAGCCCCTGGCCTACAACAAGGACAACCAGGAGGACAAGGAACCGCTGTTCGACACCGTGGACAACCTGCGCGGTTCGCTCAAGGTGTTCGCCGACATGATTCCGGCGATCCGCTGCAACCCGGGGCGCATGCGCGAGGCCGCCCTGCAGGGCTTTGCCACCGCCACCGACCTGGCCGACTACCTGGTGCGCCGCGGCATGCCCTTCCGCGATGCCCACGAGGTGGTGGGCAAGTCCGTCGCCTACTGCGTGGACAAGGGCTGCGACCTGGCCGAGCTGAGCCTCGACGAACTGCGCGGCTTCAGCGACATGATCGACGCCGACGTGTTCGACTACCTGACCCTGGAAGGCTCGGTGGCCGCGCGCGACCACACCGGCGGCACCGCGCCCGCGCAGGTGCGGCGCGCCATCGCCGAGGCGCGTCAAAGACTGGCCTGAGACCCGATTCCGACCCCAACTAACGATAAAGCCCGGCGCCAGGCCGGGCTTTTGGTCTGCGGCGGGCGCTCGCTTACTTGCTCTTGCCCTGTGCCGGCTTGCGCGGTGCCGGCGCCGGCGCCGGGCGGCGCGGCGGCATCATCGGCGGACGGCCGTACGGCATGGGGGCGCCATAGGGCATGGGCGGACGCCCGTAGGGCATGGCCGGTGCCGGATGCGGGGTCGGGGCCGCGCCGTTCGGGGC
>JALVTT010000090.1 GCA_027024025.1 Sedimenticola sp. | reverse complement strand
CCCCAGACCATGCGCGACCACCTGCGGACAGGAGACGAACTCGCCGTGCAGGTGGTCGCGCATGGTCTGGGGCGCGTCGTGATTGCCAGGCAGGCAGTACACGGGCACGCCGAAGTGGTCGAGGAGGCTGGCCAGGCGACGGTAGCCGCGCGGGCTGGCGTCGTGCACCAGGTCACCCGTGGCCAGTACCAGATCGGGTGTCCAATCAGTCTCTTGGAACGCCTTGATGACTGCACCGAAGCTTTCCAGGGTGTCCACCCCGAGCAGGCGTCCGCCCTCTTCGGCGTACAGATGGGTGTCGGTGACCTGCAATACGCGCAGGCAATCATTGGGCAACAGGGAGCGGTGCAGGTCGCGCTCGCGCGCCTGGTCGAATTGGGCCGGTTCCGGAGTCGGTTTGGCTGGCACCCTGGAAACTCCATGATTGGTTCCAATGTATATTAGATCAGAGAGGTGGCGCCAAAAATGGCTTGTTCTGAAAATATGTGAACAAGTTCCGTTCTGGCGCCGTAATTTAGCTGCAGTTTAGTGAAGGAAACGGACGCGAATGACCCTCAACGAACTCAAGTATATCGTCGCGGTGGCCCGCGAGCGCCATTTCGGGCGCGCCGCGGAGGCCTGCCACGTCAGCCAGCCCACCCTCAGCGTGGCGGTGCGCAAGCTGGAGGACGAGCTGGGGGTCAGCCTGTTCGAACGGCGCAAGGGGGACGTCAGCGTCACCTCCATCGGCGAGCAGATCGTCAGCCAGGCCCAGCGGGTGCTGGAGGAGGCCAGCGGCATCCGCCAGGTGGCGGAGCAGGGCAAGGACCAGCTCGCCGGACCGTTGCGCCTGGGCGCGATCTACACCATCGGCCCCTATCTGCTGCCGCATCTGATTCCCGGCCTGGCCGAGGTGGCCCCGCGCATGCCCCTGATCGTGGAGGAGAACTACACCGCGGTGCTGAGCGAAAAGCTCAAGCAGGGGGAGCTGGACGTGATCCTGATCTCGCTGCCCTTCGACGAGCCCGGCATCGAGACCCGGCCCCTGTACGAGGAACCCTTCGTGCTGCTGCTGCCTTCCTCCCACCCCTTCAACCAGAAGGAGCGGATCGGGGTCGAGGCGCTGAGCCGCGAGAACGTACTGCTGCTGGGGGCCGGACACTGCTTCCGCGACCAGGTGCTGGAGGTCTGCCCGGACTGCCTGGGCAAGAGCAGCGAGGGCTATCCCCGGCAGACCCTGGAGGGCAGCTCCCTGGAGACCATCCGCTACATGGTGGCCAGCGGCCTGGGCGTGACCGTGCTGCCCTGTACCGCCGCCGGGGCCGAGCGTTTTTCAGAGCGCCTGCTGGAGATCCGCCGCTTCGAGGGCGAGCCGCCCAGCCGGGTGGTGGCCCTGGCCTGGCGCAAGAGCTTTCCCCGGCCCGAGGCCATCGAGGCCGTGCGTCAGACCATCATGCGGACCCGTCTCAGCTGTACCCGGGCTTTGTGAATATGTTGTCGCTTCGATGAAGACGGCATCAGAGTCGCCAGGCCGTTCTCAGGGTAATTGGAAGCGGACCGGCCGGAGCTTCCGAAAACGTCCGCGGCAGGGAGGCCGCGGTCGAGCGTACAGGGATGTATTCACAGCGATTTTCGGAAGCTCCGGCCGGTCCGCGGGAGACGGTGGTGGGGCGAATTCAGCTCAATAGGTTTTCCCTATCGTTTGCATTGCAATAAACA
>JALVTT010000089.1 GCA_027024025.1 Sedimenticola sp. | reverse complement strand
AGGTCCAGGCCCGTAGGGTGCGGTGACGAAGGAACCGCACCATCACCCGGCCCGGCGCCGCTTCGGTGCGGTTCGTACCTCACCGCACCCTACCCATCCACGCCTTCTCCGCCGGCGGCGCGGTCCAGCTCGGCCAGGCGGCGCAGTTTTTCGGCGATCTGGATCTCCAGGCCGCGTTCGACCGGGTGGTAGAAGCGGGTGCCTTCCAGGCCCTCGGGAAAGTAGTTCTCGCCCGCGGCATAGCCCTCGGGCTCGTCGTGGGCGTAGCGGTAGGCCTTGCCGTAGTCCAGTTCCTTCATCAGACGGGTGGGCGCGTTGCGCAGGTGCAGCGGCACCTCCAGGGATCCGGATTCGCGCGCGGCCTGCATGGCGGCCTTGTAGGCGGTATAGACGGCGTTGCTCTTGGCCGCGCAGGCCAGATACACCACTGCCTGGGCGATCGCCAGCTCGCCCTCCGGACTGCCCAGGCGGGTCTGCACGTCCCAGGCGGCCAGCGCCAGTTGCAGGCCGCGCGGGTCGGCGTTGCCGATGTCTTCCGAGGCCATGCGCACCACCCGGCGGGCGATGTAGAGCGGATCGCAGCCGCCGTCCAGCATGCGGCACAGCCAGTACAGGGCGGCGTCCGGCGCCGAGCCACGCACCGATTTGTGCAGCGCCGAGATCTGGTCGTAGAAGGCCTCCCCGCCCTTGTCGAAACGCCGCACCTGGCCGCTGACGATCTCCTCCAGCGCCGCCTGCGGGATCCGCCCGTCCTCGGCCAGGTCGCTGGCGATCTCGAGCAGATTGAGCGCGCGCCGGGCGTCGCCGTCGGCGGCCTCGGCCAGCAGATCGAGCTGATCCCCGGAGAGCTTCAGGCCCAGCCCGCCCAGGCCACGCTCCCGGTCCTCCAGGGCGCGCAGCAGCAGGCCGCGGATGGCCTCCGGCCGCAGGGCCTTGAGCACATAGACCCGGGCGCGCGAGAGCAGCGCGTTGTTCAGCTCGAATGAGGGATTCTCGGTGGTGGCGCCGACGAAGATGAAGGTGCCGTCCTCCACATGCGGCAGGAAGGCGTCCTGCTGGGATTTGTTGAAGCGGTGCACCTCGTCGATGAACAGCAGGGTCGGCTGCCCCTGCATGGCGTGGGTCTGACGCGCCTGCTCGACCGCCGCGCGGATCTCCTTGACCCCGGAAAGCACCGCCGAGAGGGTGATGAAGTGGTGCCCGCCATGATTGGCCAGCAGGCGCGCCAGGGTGGTCTTGCCGGTGCCGGGCGGGCCCCACAGGATCATGGAATGCAGATTGCCCGCCAGGATGGCGTTGCGCAGCGGCTTGCCCTCGCCCAGGATGTGATCCTGCCCGGCGTACTCATCCAGGGTGCGCGGGCGCATGCGGTCGGCCAGGGGCTGCGAGGCCGGGCGGCTGCCGGCAAACAGATCATCGTTCATCATGGCGCCATTATCAGACTTTGACGCCCGAGCGACCATTCTTTGGAAATACCGATGTCAGCCCAGTCAACCGCGCAGGGTCGATAAAATACTCGCACAGGACCTCGTCCTGCCGCGCCAGCACCGGCACCCGCGTGCCCCAGGCCGCGCGCCAGTCCTCTCGGCTGTCGACGTCGCGCCACTGCATCTGTTCGGCGATCTCCGGCCAGTCGCGAAACAGGCGGGCTGCCATCTCCTCGCAGAGATGGCAGCCCTCGCGGTAGTAGAAATACAGCGCGGCCTCAGTCATTCAGCCGGATGGCCACGAACAGCGGCTGACCGTCACGCACGATCAGGGCCGCGACCGTGCCCTTGGCCTGGGCCACGAGCTGCTTGAGATGGGCCGCGTCGCGCACCTTCTTCTGGTTGAACATGCGGATCACGTCGCCGCGCTGCAGGCCGGCCTCGCGCGCCGGCCCGTCGATCACCCGGGTGACCACCGCGCCGCCGTGCGCCAGCTTGGCGCGCTTGCGCATCTGCGGGGTCAGATCGGTCACCACCGCGCCAAGTTTGCCGACCATGTCGGGATCGGCGTCGCTGGGCTCGCGCTGGGCCAGCTTGGCGTCCTCGGGCAGCTGCGTCACCTTGACGCTGAGGGTCTTGTGCCGGCCGTTGCGGATCACCTCGACGGTGGCCTCCTTGTTGACCGGGCTGGCGCCCACCAGCGGCGGCAGTTCGCTGGAATGATTGATGTAATGGCCGTTGAAGCGGACGATGATGTCGCCGGTCTGGATGCCAGCGGCCTCGGCCGGGGTGTCCTTCATCACCTGGGTCACCAGGGCGCCGTGCGGCTGCTTGAGCCCGAAGGACTCGGCCAGGTTACGGTCCACGTCCTGGATCAGCACCCCGAGATAGCCGCGCGAGACATGCCCGGTCTTGCGCAGCTGGTCGGCCACGTTCATGGCCAGCTCGATGGGGATGGCGAAGGACAGCCCCATGAAGCCGCCGGTGCGGCTGTAGATCTGCGAGTTGATGCCGACCACCTCGCCGTCCATGTTGATCAGCGGACCGCCCGAGTTGCCGGGGTTGATGGCCACGTCGGTCTGGATGAAGGGCACATAGTTCTCGCTCGGCAGGCTGCGCCCCTTGGCGCTGACGATGCCCGCGGTCACGCTGTGGTCGAAGCCGAAGGGCGAGCCGATGGCCAGCACCCATTCGCCGACCTTGAGATCCTTGCTCTTGCCGATCTTGACCGTGGGCAGATCCTTGGCGTCGATCTTGATCAGGGCCACGTCGCTGGCCTTGTCGCTGCCGATCACCTTGGCCTCGAAATAGCGCCGGTCGCTCAGGCGCACCTCGATCTTGTCGGCATCGGCCACCACGTGGTGGTTGGTCAGGATGTAGCCGTCACTGGAGATGATGAACCCCGAGCCCAGCGAGCGCGTTTCCGGCTCCGGCATATTGGGAATGCCCTCAAAGAAATGCTTGAACAGCTCGTTGAAGGGGCTGTCCTCGGGCAGGTCGGGGATGTTGAACTGGTGCGGCATGTTGAACTTCTTGCCCAGCTTGTGATTCTGCCGGGTCGAGATGTTCACCACCGCGGGGCTGTTCTCCGCCGCCAGTTCGGTGAAGTCGGGCAGCGAGCGGGCCAGCGCCTGGGTGGCGGTCAGCATCAGTGCGCCGGTCAGCGCCAGGGCCAGGCCGAAAGAGCGTGCAATGCGTTGCATGGTCATACTTCCATCACGGTTGATTGTCGAATTGAAACCGGACCGGAACCGCCCGGGCCGGCTCCACGCGCAGGATGCGCACCGCGCCGGGCGCCTGGCGCAGCAGCCAGGCCGCGCCCCATCGGTTCAGGACCAGTGTCGTACTCAGTCCGGTCAGACCACCGAGGATGCTGGCGAGTTCCGTCCCCCACCCCAGCTGACCGGCGATGGCGCCGCCCAGCAGACCGAGCAGTGGAAAGGCATACAGCAACAGGCTGGTCTTTTGCAGATAGCCTTCGTCGATGCCGATGACGACCTGGTCCCCGGGCCGGGGCGGCGTGCGCAGGGCGGCGCCGGACAGGCGCAGCCGCTGCTTGAAGCGGGCGGGAAACATCTGTGCGATCAGGCCGCTGCCGCAGCTGCCCCGGGCGCCACAGGCATGGCAGCCGGTCTGCGCCTCGGTGCGGACCTCGACCTGGTCGCCATCGACCGCCATCACCCGGGCGCGTTGCTCGATCATTGCCGCTGCATCGCCTCGGCCACCCGGCGCAGGGTCTCGCGCGGCACCTCGCCCACCACGGTCAGCTGGGTGTCGCCGCGCCGGGTGCCGTACAGCTCGATGGCGCCGATGCGCGAAAAGCCCTCGAAGACCTGCCCCCGCACCGGCTCGATATACACCGAGACCGAGGTCAGGCCGTCCGAGAACAGAAAGTGCTGCACATCCTCCGGCATGCCCAGGCGGCTGACCAGGCGGAAGCCCGGAGGCAGATTGCGCGCCTGCCAGGGACTGTGCTCGAGCGGCCTGGGCGAGGCCCCGGCCTCCGGCTCGGCCAGCTTCAGGGCCGACAGGTCACGCTCGATGGGCGTGACATGGGCGCCGGTCTTGAGATCCACGAACAGGGTCTGGGACAGCAGGCGGCCGCTGGCGTCCAGCATCACCGAATGCAGCGGCAGGCGGGTCTGCTCGTCCAGGGCGATACGGTAGCCGTATCGCAGCCGGTCGCGCGGCCGGATCTGCAACTCGATGGCCGGACGGCCGGCGACCCGGACGCGCTCGCCCAGCGAGAAGGTGTACAGGGTCTTCAGGGCCTCCAGGTCGGCATCGGCCGCGGCCTGCACATGCGCCGCGCTGTCCACCACGCTGATGCGGCGCCGGTGCGCGTCCAGGCAGGCCACCGCCTTCTCGCCGCGGATCACCTGCTTGGGGTCGCCGTTGAGGGCCACCAGGCGCTCCAGCTCGCGTCCGTTCTGCATGCGGTGCACCACGTACATCGCATCCAGCCGGGGGCCGACCTGGTAGACGAAGCGGCCTTCGTAATCGGTATGGTGGACCGCCTGCTGCATGTCGCGGTAGAGCCGGGCCGGATCGGGGGCGGCGGCCCCCGCCAGCCCCGCCAGGAGCAGCAGGCCGCAGGTGATCCAGGCCGTATAGTGGCCGTGGCCGCTCATGGCGGCGCGCTCAGCGGTCCGTGGCATAGGAACTGATGTAACTCAGGTGGGCGCTGGGCTGCTGGGTGGCGATCTGCCCCGCCACCTCGTTGTGCTCGACCAGATAGCGCGCGAGCTTTTCCTGCATGGCCGGGCTCAACACCTTCCAGCGCTGGCCGTGGGTGTCCACGCCATGCGGTATCGCCGGGCGCCCCTGCCCGGGCCCGAGCGCAACCATGGTGATACCCTCGGCCGGCACCGAGAGACGCGGGGCGAAGGCGTAACTGGGGGCGCTGACCGAGCTCATGGAGGGCGCGCCAGGCGGAGCCACGAAGCGCGGCGCGACCGATACCGCCAGCACCGCCACCCCGGCGGCCAGGGCCGCGCCCAGGGCCAGGCGCGGCAGCCGCAGCGGGCTGCGCCGGCGCCGCGGCGCCAGCACCGTGGGCTCGTCGCGCAGCGCCTCCGAGACACGCTCGGCGATCGAGGAGGCGTCCACCCGCAGGGGTTCCTCCGCGCCCAGCTGCGCGGAGATCAGGCGGTAGCGCGCAAAGCGGCTGCGCGCCGCCCCGTCACGCGCCAGGGTCCGGATCCAGTGATCCAGTTCGCGGCCTTCTGTCTCGCCATCGGCAAATGCCGAGAGGCCCTCGGCCAGGCGTTCATCGACAGGCGTTTTCGGTTTCATCTCATGCACCCAGTAACGGTTTGAGTTTCTTGTCTATGGCCTCGCGGGCGCGGAAGATCCGCGACCGCACGGTTCCTATCGGGCAGTCCATGGCCTCGGCGATCTCGTCGTAGCTCAGTCCGTCCAGCTCGCGCAACGTGATCGCGGTTCGCAATTCGTCGGGCAGATCGTCCATGGCCTGCTTGATGGTGCGGGCGATCTCGTCCTGCATCGCCATGCGTTCGGGCGTGTCGTGCTCCTTCAGACGCGCCCCCATGTCCATCTGTTCGGCGGTCTCCGCCTCGATGTCGTCCTGCGGCGGGCGCCGCGACATCGCCGCCAGGTGGTTCTTGGCGGTGTTGATCGCCACCCGGTACAACCAGGTATAGAAGGCGCTGTCACCGCGAAAGTTGGGCAGGGCCCGGTAGGCCTTGATGAAGGCCTCCTGGGTCACGTCCAGCACCTCGGACGGGTCGCGCACATAACGGCTGACCAGGTTGGCTACCTTCTGCTGATACTTCAGCACCAGTGTGTCGAAGGCCTTTTTGTCACCCTGTTGTACGCGCTCGACCAGGGCCTGGTCGATATCCCGGTTCGAGCTCATTCACGCGTCTCCCGCCACGTCAGGGAGACCCCGCCCTTCATATTCCATACTGTATCGACAGGCGCGCGCCGGCCAAGTTCACGCCCGGCGGGGCGCGAAGGCAAAAAAATCGTGCGCTGGGAGGGGATGGCCTTCATCGGCCCCATGATACTTGTCCCCGGGCGCTTGATCGAGTCATTTGCACCGGGCCGCCGGCCCGGGCTAAGGTTGCCCGATGAGTCAGCAACACCATGAATTCGATGTCCTGATCATCGGCAGCGGGGCCGCCGGGCTGAGCCTGGCGCTGCGTCTGCCGGACTCGGTGCGCTGCGGCGTGGTCTCCAAGCGCGAGCTGCGCGAGGGCAACACCTACTACGCCCAGGGCGGCATCTCGGCGGTCCTGGACTCGGCCGACTCGATCGAGTCCCATGTCAGCGACACCCTGCGCGCCGGCGCCGGCCTGTGCGTGGAGCCGGTGGTGCGCACCGTGGTCGAGCGCGGCCCGGCCAATATCCGCTGGCTGGCCGAACAGGGCGTGGCCTTCACCCAGAGCCCGCCGACCGGAGACTCCGACTTCCACCTGACCCGCGAGGGCGGCCACAGCCACCGGCGCGTGGTGCATGCGGCCGACGCCACCGGGCGCGCGGTCGAGACCACCCTGGTCGACCGGGTGCGTCAGCGCCCCAATGTGACCCTGCTGGAACACCATATCGCGGTCGATCTCACCTATCGCCGCGATCCCGGCCTGGGCAAGCACTGCACCGGCGCCTATCTGCTGGACCTCCGGCACGACCGGGTCATCAGCGCGGCCGCGCCCTGCGTGGTGCTGGCCAGCGGCGGCGCGGCCAAGGTCTATCTCTATACCAGCAATCCCGACGTCGCCACCGGCGACGGCATCGCCATGGCCTGGCGCGCCGGCTGCCGGGTCGCCAACATGGAATTCATCCAGTTCCATCCCACCTGCCTGTATCACCCGCAGGCCAAGTCCTTCCTGATCAGCGAGGCGGTGCGCGGCGAAGGCGGGCGTCTGCTGTTGCCCGACGGCACCCGCTTCATGCCCCAATTCGACGAACGCGCCGAACTGGCCCCGCGCGACATCGTGGCGCGCGCCATCGACCACGAGATGAAGCGCCTGGGGGCGGAGTGTGTGTACCTGGATATCAGCGACAAGCCGGACGCCTTCATCGAGGAACACTTCCCCACCATCCTCGCGCGCTGCCTGGAACTGGGCATCGACATGCGGCGCGAGCCGCTGCCGGTGGTGCCCGCGGCCCACTACACCTGCGGCGGGATCAAGGTGGACTCGCACGGCGAGACCGACATCCTGGGCCTGTTCAGCATCGGCGAGGCCGCCTACACCGGCCTGCACGGGGCCAACCGCATGGCCAGCAACTCGCTGCTGGAATGCCTGGTGTACGGGGAGCTGGCGGTGGAACGCATCCTGGCCCGCCTGGAACAGCATCCCGGACATGCCGGGATCCCGCCCTGGGACGAGAGCCGCGTGACCGACTCGGACGAGGAGGTGGTGGTGGCCCACAACTGGGACGAACTGCGGCGCTTCATGTGGGACTACGTGGGCATCGTACGCAGCAACAAGCGCCTTGCCCGGGCCAAGCGGCGCATCGACCTGCTGCGCGGCGAGATCGCCGAGTATTACAGCAACTTCCGCATCGGCAACGACCTGCTGGAACTGCGCAACCTGGTCGAGGTCGGCGACCTGATCGTGCAGTCGGCCCTGCGCCGGCGCGAGAGCCGCGGCCTGCACTATACCCTGGACTTCCCCGCCACCGATCCCAATCAGGCCCAGCCCACGGTGTTGATCCCGGACAATTACATGCCCCGCGTGGACTGAGGCCGGCGGGGCGGCATCCTGGTGCGGTTCGTGCCTCACCGCACCCTGCATTTTCGCCCCTCCCCCACTTGTGGGGGAGGCCGGGAGGGGCCGGCCCGTAGGGTGCCGGTGACGAAGGAACCGCACCAGAACCCGGCCCGGTGCCGCCCTGGTCCGTGAGGCGTGGAATGAAAAAACCGGCCACGGGGCCGGTTTGGAAAACGACAGCCGGGTGCAACACCCGGGGCTCAGCCTTCGCGCTCCTCCAGTTCACGGAGGTAGCCGGCATTGACCCGCTCGCGGAGCTGTTTGCCGGGCTTGAAGTGCGGCACGTATTTGCCCGCGAGTTGCACGGATTCACCGGTCTTGGGGTTGCGCCCCATGCGCGGCGGCCGGTAGTGCAGGGAGAAGCTGCCAAAGCCCCGGATCTCGATCCGGTTGCCCGATGCAAGGGACTGGCTCATCTGCTCGATCATGCACTTGACCGCCAGCTCGACATCGCGATAGGCCAAGTGGCTCTGCTCCCTGGCAATGACTTCGATCAGTTCAGATTTGGTCATTACATGTTTCCGTTGGTGTGGTGGCGGGGCGGCACCATGCCGCCCCGCGGCTGCGGCCTGTTCGGCCTATTTCTTGTCGCTCTCGAGCTGCTCGCGCAGCAGGTCGGCCATGGAGGTGGTGCCGGCGCTCTTGGCGTCGGTGTTGTACTGCGAGATCACCGCCTTCTCCTCGTCGTAGTCCTTGGCCTTGATCGACAGGCTGATGGTGCGGTTCTTGCGATCCACGCCCATGAACTTGGCCTCGACGGTATCGCCTTCCTTGAGCACCGAGCGGGCGTCCTCGACACGGTCACGCGACAGGTCGGAGGCGCGCAGATAGCCTTCCACGCCCTCTTCCAGGTCGATCACCGCGCCCTTGGCGTCCACCTCGCGCACGGTGCCGCTGACGACCGAGCCCTTGTCATGGGTGGCCAGCCAGGTGGAGAAGGGATCCTTGTCGAGCTGCTTGATGCCGAGCGAGATGCGCTCGCGCTCCGGGTCCACGGCCAGGACCACGGTCTCCAGCTCCTGACCCTTCTTGTAGTTGCGGATCTCGTCCTCGCCGGTATCGTCCCAGGTGATGTCGGACAGGTGCACCAAGCCGTCGATACCGCCTTCCAGGCCGATGAAGATGCCGAAGTCGGTGATGGACTTGATGGTGCCGGTGACGTGGTCGCCCTTCTTGAACTTCTCGCCGAACTCTTCCCAGGGGTTGGGCTGGCATTGCTTCATGCCCAGCGAGATGCGGCGACGCTCCTCGTCGATGTCGAGCACGACCACCTCGACCTCCTGGCCCAGGGTGACCACCTTGCTCGGGTGGACGTTCTTGTTGGTCCAGTCCATCTCGGAGACGTGCACCAGGCCTTCCACACCGTCCTCGATCTCGACGAAGGCGCCGTAGTCGGCGATGTTGGTGACCTTGCCGAACAGGCGGGTGCCCTCGGGGTAGCGGCGGGTGATGTTGACCCAGGGATCCTCGCCCAGCTGCTTCAGGCCCAGGGAGACGCGCATCTTCTCGCGGTCGAACTTGAGCACCTTGACGTCGATCTCGTCACCGATCTCGACCACCTCGGAGGGATGCTTGACCCGCTTCCAGGCCATGTCGGTGATGTGCAACAGGCCGTCGATGCCGCCCAGGTCCACGAAGGCGCCGTAGTCGGTGAGGTTCTTGACCACGCCCTTGACCACCTGGCCTTCCTGCAGGTTCTCGAGCAGCTTTTCACGCTCCTCGCTGTATTCCTTCTCGACCACCGCGCGGCGCGAGACCACCACGTTGTTGCGCTTCTGGTCCAGCTTGATGACCTTGAATTCCAGGTCCTTGCCTTCCAGATAGGCGGTGTCGCGCACCGGACGCACATCGACCAGCGAGCCGGGCAGGAAGGCGCGGATCTGGTCCAGTTCGACGGTGAAGCCGCCTTTCACCTTGCCGTTGATGCGGCCGGTGACGATCTCGTCGTTCTCGAAAGCCTTCTCGAGCTTCTGCCATGCGTGATGGCGCTTGGCCTTTTCGCGCGACAGCCGGGTCGCGCCGGAACCATCCTCCACGGCGTCCAGGGAGACTTCGACCTGGTCACCGGGCGCGACTTCGACATTGCCGTCCTTGTCCATGAACTGGCTGAGGGGAATGACGCCCTCGGACTTGAGGCCGGCATTGACGATGACATAGTCGCCGTCGATGGCGACGACGGTACCGATGACGATGGTACCGGGCTGGAGGTTGGTATTGGTAAGGCTCTCTTCGAAGAGCTCGGCAAAACTTTCAGACATGATGTGTGTACCCAAGGCCCGCCCGCGCGGACCACGTTGATTGCCGCCGCATCGCTGCCAACGGCGCTGGTTGATGTTGAACAAACGCGGCCATCCGACCGCAGCCCATAGTTAAAAAGCCCCGGCGAAACGGGACTACGCAGTTCCCAGGCCCCGCTCGCGCGCGGCCCGGAGAATGGTTTCGACCACCGTATCGATGTCCATGCCGGTCGAATCGACCACCAAGGCATCCTCGGCGGGCAGCAACGGGGAAGCGGCGCGCGTGCTGTCGCGCTCGTCGCGTTCGCGTATCTCCGCTGCAAGGTCGGCAATATTAGACGCTATCCCCTTTTCTTTCAACTGCTTATAGCGTCTTTTCGCGCGTTCTTCCGCGCTCGCGGTCAAAAACACCTTCAGCGGCGCGTCCGGGAACACCGTGGTGCCCATGTCGCGTCCGTCCGCCACCAGGCCGGGCGGACGCGCCGCCTCACGCTGCCAATCCAGCAGGGCCGCGCGCACCTCGGGCATGGCCGCGACCCGGGAGGCATTGTTGCCGGCCTGCTCGGTGCGGATGGCCAGGCTCACGTCCTCGCCGTCCAGAAGGATCTGTCCATCCTGAAACTCGACATCGAGATTTCTTGCAATATCCGCAGCTTGCGTCGGATTATTAAAGCCGATTCCCGCTTTCTGCACGGCATGGCCGGTGAGCCGGTAAAGGGCGCCGGAGTCGAGAATGTGCCAGCCCAGGGCCGCCGCGACGCGGGCCGAGACCGTGCCCTTGCCCGATCCGCTGGGCCCGTCGATGGTGATGACCGGCACCTCAGGCATGGTCGTCCTGCCCGATGGCCAGGCCACAACCGGCCGCCAGTTCCACGAAGCCGGGGAAGGAGGTGTTCACATTGGCGCAGTCGTCGATGAGGATCTCGCCGTCGGCGCGCAGCGCGGCCATGGCGAAGGCCATGGCGATACGGTGGTCGCCGTGGCTGTCCACCCGGCCGCCGCCGATGGGGCCGCCCTGGATGACGATGCCGTCCGGGGTCGGCTCGGCCCGCACCCCCAGGGCCTGCAGCCCGTCGGCCATCACCTGGATGCGGTCGGATTCCTTGACCCGCAGCTCCTCCGCGCCGGTGAGCACCGTCTCGCCCTCGGCGCAGGCCGCGGCCACGAACAGGGCCGGGAACTCGTCGATGGCCAGCGGCACCTGGTCTTCCGGGATGCGGATGCCGCGCAGCGGCGCGGCGCGCACCCGCAGATCGGCCACCGGCTCGCCGCCCACCTCGCGCCGGTTGCCGACCTCGATGTCCGCGCCCATCGCGCGCAGGATGTTGATCACCCCGTCGCGGGTGGGGTTCATGCCCACATGACGCAGGGTCAGATCCGAGCCCTCGGCGATGCTCGCGCCCACCAGGAAGAAAGCCGCCGAGGAGATGTCGGCCGGCACATCGATGTCGCAGGCGCTCAGGCGCCCGCCGCCGCGCACCCAGCGTTGCGGCCCGTCGATCCCTACCTCGTAGCCGAAGCCCCGCAGCATGCGCTCGGTGTGGTCACGGGTCGGCGCCGGCTCGCTCACCCGGGTCTCGCCCTCGGCATACAGGCCGGCCAGGAGCAGACAGGACTTTACCTGGGCGCTGGCCACCGGCATGTCGTAATCGATGCCGCGCAGGCCGTCCACCGGACGGATCACCAGCGGCGCGGTTCCCTTGGGGGTGCTGTTGATCTCGGCGCCCATGCGCGCCAGTGGCTCGGTGACCCGCTTCATGGGGCGGCGCGAGAGCGATTCGTCACCGATCAGGGTGACCTCGAAGCCCTGCCCCGCCAGCAGCCCGCACAGCAGGCGCATGGAGGTACCGGAATTGCCCAGGTCCAGCGGCGCCTCCGGGGCCTGCAGACCGTGCATGCCGACCCCGTGGATGGTCACCCTGCCCGCCTCCGGGCCCTCGATCCGCACGCCCATGGCGCGGAAGGCGCGCAGCGTGGCGAGCGCGTCGTCACCCTCGAGAAAACCGCTCACCCGGGTCGTGCCCTCGGCCAGCGAGCCGAGCATGATGGCGCGATGCGAGATGGATTTGTCGCCGGGCACCCGGATGTCACCCGACAGGCGCCCTCCCGGGGACACCCTGAAAAGAAGCTTGCGAGCCACCTTGTGATTACCTGCTTGCCGGAAAGGCGCAGAAGGCTACCACAATGGCCCTTTTGCCGACAGGGGCAATGCCGCCTTGCAGGGAGCTGGCTACGGAGCGCAACAGCACCGAATGCCGACACAGAACGCTATTCGGCCGGGTCGGCCTCGGCGCCGGCCTCCAGGCCGTCGATGTAGGCGTCGCGCGCGGTCTTGGCGCGTTCGAATATGGCGAGCAGGTGTTCGCCGTCGGCCTGTTCGATGGAATGCGCCAGGTCGGTCATCTCCTCGGCAAAGCGCCGCATCATGCCGGCCAGGGCCTGACGGTTGGCGATGCAGATGTCGCGCCACATCACGGGGTTGCTGGAGGCGATGCGGGTGAAGTCGCGGAAGCCGCCCGCGGCGAAGCGGAAGATGTCGTCGTGCTCGTCCATGCGCGCCAGGGAATCGACCAGGCCGAAGGCCAGCATGTGCGGCAGATGGCTGGTCGCGGCCAGCACCTGGTCGTGCCGCGCCACCGCCATCTCCACCACCTCCGCGCCGCAGGCCCGCCACAGGGCGGTGACGCGGGCCAGGGCATCGGGGTCGGTATCGGCCTGCGGGGTCAGGATCACGCGCCGGTTGCGATACAGAGTGGCGAAGGAGGCCTCGACGCCGTTGTGCTCGGTCCCGGCGATGGGATGACCCGGGACGAAGCGCGAAAGATGCTCCGGACAGGCCGCGCGGAAATCCTCGATCACCGAGGCCTTGGCGCTGCCTCCGTCGGTGACGACGGCGTCCGGCCGCAGCGCGCCGCGCATGGCCTCGAACACGCCGCGCATCGCGCCCAGGGGCACGGCCACGAACACCAGATCGGCCTCGCGCACCGCCTCGGCCACGTCGTGAGTGAAACTGTCGATCACACCCAGCTCGACGGCACGCTCCAGGTTCTCCCGGCCGCGGCCACAGCCGACGATGCGCCGCACCTGGCCGGCCTCGCGCAGGGCGCGCGCCAGGGAGCCGCCGATCAGGCCGACGCCGATCACCGCCAGGGTGTCGACCCCCGGGGTATCGAGCAGGGTTCGGTTCACAGCACCGCCTCCAGGGCCGCCAGGCAGCGCGCGTTCTCTTCCGGCAGGCCGACGCTGACCCGCAGATGGCCCTTGAGCCCGTAGTTCTCGACCGGACGGGTGATCACCCCCTGTTTGAGCAGGGCCAGATCGACCTCGGAGGCGGGCCGCCCGGTATCCACGCTGATGAAATTGCCGACCGAGGGGATGTACCGCAGCCCCAGGCGCTCGAAGCCCTCGCCCAGCTGGCGCAGGCCCGCGCGGTTGAGTTCGACCGAGCGGGCCACGTGCGCCTGATCGCCCAGCGCGGCGACGGCGGCCGCCTGGGCCAGACTGTTGGCGTTGAAGGGCTGACGTACCCGGTTGAGCAGATCGGCCAGGTCCGGGTGGGACAGGCCGTAACCGATGCGCAGCGCGGCCAGGCCGTGCGCCTTGGAGAAGGTGCGGGTCACCACCAGATTGGGGAACTCATGCAGCCAGCGGCTGCTGTCCGGATAGTCCGGATGGTCCGGATGCACGTACTCGAAATAGGCCTCGTCCACCACCACGACGACCGACTCCGGGACCTGCGCGAGAAAGCCTCGCAACGAGGCCTCGTCCAGCCAGGTGCCGGTGGGATTGTTGGGGTTGGCGATCCAGACCACGCCGGTGGCCGGGGTGATCATCGCGGCCATGGCCTCCAGGTCGTGGCCGAAGTCCCGCGCCGGTGCGATGCGCAGCTCGGCGCCGGCCGCCATGCTGCTCAGCGGATAGACAGCGAAGGCGTGCTCCGAGAACAGGCTCTCGCGGCCGGGGTACAGAAACACCCGCGCGATCATGTCCAGCACATCATTGGAGCCGTTGCCTATGGTCACGCAGGCCGGTGAGACGCCGTGATGCGCGGCCAGGGCCTCGCGCAGGGCATAGGCGCCGCCGTCGGGGTAGCGCGCCAGCGCGTCCAGCTCGCCACGCAGGGCCTGGCGCGCGGCCTCGCCGGGGCCCAGGGGGTTCTCGTTGGAGGCCAGCTTGACGGAATCGCGGATGCCCAGCTCACGCTCCAGCTCGGATACCGGCTTGCCCGGCACATAGGGCTGCAGATGCGCGATACCGGGCGCGGCGTGATCGAGAAATCGGTTCTGAGTCATGGGCGCCTCGGGTTCAAAGTACGGCCTGGGGGTAGGAGCCGAGTTCCTTGTACATGCCCGCGATCTTCTGCAGGGCCTCCAGGGCGCGCTTCACCCGCGGGTCGTCGCGGTGGCCCACCAGGTCGATGAAGAACACGTAGTCCCAGTTGCCCCGGCGCGAGGGCCGCGACTCGATGCGGCTCATGCTGACCCCGTTCTCCACCAGCGGCTGCAGCAGGCGGTACAGGCCGCCGGCCTCGTTGCGGGTGGACACCAGCAGGCTGGTCTTGTCGTCGCCGGAGGCCTCGGTGCCGTGCCGTCCAATCACCAGGAAGCGGGTGGTGTTGCCGGCCTCGTCCTCGATATTGGCGGCCAGGGTGTCCAGGCCGTACAGCTCGGCGGCCATGGCCCCGGCGATGGCGGCGGCGTGCTCGGTCTCGGCGGCCAGGCGCGCCGCCTCCGCGTTGCTGCCCACCGGCACGCGCTCGACGAACGGCAGGTGCCGGTCCAGCCAGCCGCGGCACTGGGCCAGCGACTGCTGATGGGAGAACACGGTCTTGATCTCCTCCAGCGGCTGGCCGCGCCCCAGCAGATTGTGGTGAATGCGCAGCGAGACCTCGCCACAGATCTGCAGCGGCGAGGACAGGAACATGTCCAGGGTGTGATTGATGACCCCCTCGGAGGAGTTCTCCACCGGCACCACCCCGTAGTCGGCGGACTCGTTCTCGACCTCCTGGAACACATCCGGGATGCTGCTCATCGAGACGGTGCGCACCGAGTGGCCGAAATGCTTGAGCGCCGCGGCCTGGGTGAAGGTCCCCTCCGGACCCAGATAGGCGATGCGCAGCGGGCGCTCCAGGGCCAGGCAGGCGGACATGATCTCGCGGAACAGGCGCGCCACCTCCTCGTCGTCCAGCGGCCCCTGGTTGCGCGCCTGTACATTGCGCAGCACCTGGGCCTCGCGCTCGGGCCGGTAGAACACCGCGTTGGGGTCGGCCGCCAGCTTGATCCGGGCGACCTCCATCGCCGCCTCGGCGCGCCGGTTGAGCAGATCCTGGATCTGCTCGTCCAGGGCGTCGATGCGCCTGCGGATCTCGGCGAGCTGTTCTTCTTCAGTCATGTGTTTGCTTTACCACAAAGAACACAAAGGTTTGTATTGTATATACGGCGAGTCACCTTTTTGCATTCGATCCCTATTTTCTTCGTGATCTTTGTGGTTCCACTACCGCGTCAGCAGCCGAGGCAGCGGACCGAGAGCACGCCCTCGATGCTGGCGACGGCCTCGGCCACCGGGGGCTCGGGCGCCTTGTCCACATCGATCAGGGTCACCGCGATCTCGTCGCGCGACTTGTTGAGCATGTCGGTGATATTGAGTCCGGCATCGGCCAGCAGGCTGGAGACCTGACCCAGCATATTGGGCACATTGGCGTTGACCACCGCCAGGCGATAGCCCTCGCCGCGCGGCAGATGGATCTCCGGGAAGTTGACCGAGTTGCGCACATTGCCGTTCTCCAGCCAGTCGCGCACCTCGTCCACCACCATGACCGCGCAGTTCTCCTCCGCCTCACGGGTGGAGGCGCCGAGATGCGGCAGGGCGATGACGCGCGGATGCTCCTTGAGCAGGTTGCTGGGAAAGTCGCAGACATAGGCGTACAGATGCCCCTCGTCCAGGGCCTTGACCGCGGCCTCGTCGTCCACCAGCCCGTTGCGCGCGAAATTGAGGATCACCGCGCCCTTGGGCATCAGCGCGATGCGCTCGGCGTTGATCTTGTTGCGCGTGGCCTCGGTCAGGGGGATGTGCAGGCTGATGAAATCGCAGCGCGCGACCAGATCATCGGGCGAGACGGCCTGCTGCACCCCGGCATCGAGCTGCCAGGCCGCCTTGACGGTGATGGTCGGGTCGTAGCCGATCACGTTCATGCCCAGGGCGCGCGCCGCGTTGGCGACCTTGACCCCGATGGCGCCCAGGCCGATCACGCCCAGGGTCCGGCCCGGCAGCTCGAAGCCGACGAACTGCTTCTTGCCGGCCTCCACGGCCTTGCCGATCTCGGCGTCGCTGCCCTCCAGGCCCTGGGCGAAGCGCCAGGCGGGCCCGATGTTGCGCGCCGCCATCAGCATGCTGGCCAGCACCAGCTCCTTGACCGCGTTGGCATTCGCCCCGGGGGCGTTGAACACCGGCACCCCGGCCTCGGTCATGCGCTCGACCGGGATGTTGTTGACCCCGGCCCCGGCGCGGCCGATGGCCTTCACCGTGTCCGGGATCTCCATGTCGTGCATCTTGGCCGAGCGCACCAGGATGGCGTCGGGATGGGCGATCTCGGAGGCCACCTCGTATTGATCGCGCGGCAGGCGGTCCAACCCCGCAACCGAGATATTGTTGAGTGTCTGGATTTTGTACATTGTTCAGGTTCCTTGGAAGAAATTCGCCACAAAGAACACAAAGAACACAAAGGGACTTCCGTATTCCTTATCGAGCCAATCATCAGCCCCAGTCATCCACAGTCCGCCGTCCCTGCCAGCTATAAGATCTTGGTGTTCTTCGTGCCCTTTGTGGTTTTCGATTAGCCGTTCTTACGCTCGAACTCGGCCATGAAGTCCACCAGCGCCTTGACGCCTTCTTCAGGCATGGCGTTGTAGATGCTGGCGCGCATGCCGCCGATGGAGCGGTGGCCCTTGAGGGTCGCGAGACCCGCCGCGGCGGCCTCTTCCAGGAACTTGCCGTCGAGTTCCGGGTCGGCCAGGGTGAAGGGCACGTTCATCCAGGAGCGGTACGGCTTCTCGACCGGGTTGTCGTAGAAGTCGCTGGCGTCGATGGCGTCGTAGAGCATGGCCGCCTTGCGCTGGTTGACCTCGGCCATCTTCTCCAGCCCGCCCTGCTCCTTGAGCCAGGCGAACACCAGCCCCGCCAGGTACCAGCTGTAGGTCGGCGGGGTGTTGTACATGGAGCCGGCATCGGCATGGGTGGCGTAGTTGAACATGGCCGGCACCCGCTCGCCGGCGCCGCCGATCAGATCGTCACGGATGATCACGATCGTCAGCCCCGCCGGGCCGACGTTCTTCTGCGCCCCGGCATAGATGATGCCGAAGCGGCTGACATCGACCGGGCGCGAGAGGATGGTCGAGGACATGTCCGCCACCAGCGGCACGGCGCCGGTGTCGGGGATGTAGTTGAACTCCACCCCCTGGATGGTCTCGTTGGGAGTGTAGTGCACATAGTCGGCATCGGGACTGAAGCGGACACTGCCCGGCTCCGGCAGGGTGGTAAACTTGCTGTCGCTGGTATCCGCCACCACGTTCACCTTGCCGAAGCGCCGCGCCTCGGCGATCGCCTTCTTGGACCAGGCCCCGGTCAGGAAGTAGTCGGCCTCGTCACCGTCGGCCATCAGGTTCATGGGCACCATGGCGAACTGACTGGAGGCCCCGCCCTGCAGGAACAGCACCTTGTAGTTGTCGGGAATGGCCATCAGCTCGCGCAGATCGGCCTCGGCCTGCTCGGCGATGGACATGAAGGCCTTGCCGCGATGGCTCATCTCCATCACCGACATCCCGGAGCCGCGCCAGTCCAGCATCTCCTCCTGTGCCTGCTTCAGAACCGCCTCGGGAAGCGCGGCCGGACCCGCGCTGAAATTGAATACTCGTGCCATAGCTTCTTCCTAAACTTCACTGAATACGTTGTAGGTTGGGCAAAGCGCAGCATGCCCAACAGCCTTGATTTCGTTGGGCACGTCGCTGCGCGCCTTTGCCCAACCTACGATCTGAATGGTTGATAACCACAAAGAACACAAAGAGTTACAACAATAGCGATAAATGCGCTCAGGCCCCTGGCCATCCTGCATGCATTTCTTCGTGTTCTTTGTGTCCTTGGTGGTGAAAATCTTATGCCTCGCTTTCCGAAACGCCCTCTTCCTCGTCGTCCAGGGCCTCGATGCGGGCGATGCCGATGAGCTTCTCACCCTTGCTCAGGGTGATGAGCTTGACACCCTGGGTATCGCGGCTCATGCGCGAGACCTCGTTGACCGGGGTCCGCACCAGGGTGCCGCCATCGGTGATGAGCATGATCTCGTCGCCGTCGAACACCCGCACCGCGCCAACCTGCTCGCCGTTGCGTTCACTGGTCTTGATCGAGATCACGCCCATGCCGGCGCGCCCCTTGACCGGGAACTGCTCGATGGCGGTGCGTTTGCCAAAGCCGTTTTCGGTGGCGCTGAGCACATCGCCCTCGCTGCCGGTGATGAGCGAGATCACACGCTGCCCCTCGCCCAGCCTGATGCCGCGCACGCCGCAGGCGGTGCGTCCCATGGGGCGCACGCTGGACTCGTCGAAACGCAGGGCCTTGCCGGCCGAGGTGAACAGCATCACCGTCTGCCCGCCGTCGGTCAGGTCCACGCCGATGAGCTGGTCGCCGTCGCGCAGGTCCACGGCGATGATGCCGGAGCTTCGCGGCCGCGAGAAATCCACCAGCGGGGTCTTTTTCACCGTGCCCGAGGCGGTGGCCATGAACACATAGCGGCCCTCCTCGTACTCGCGAATGGGCAGGATGGCGTTGATGCGCTCGCCCTCCTCCAGCGGCAGCAGGTTGTTCATGGGCCGGCCGCGCGCGTTGCGCCCGGCCTGCGGCAGTTCATAGACCTTGAGCCAGTAGCATTTGCCGCGGCTGGAGAAGCACAGAATGGTGTCGTGGGTGTTGGCCACGAACAGCTTTTCGACGAAGTCCTCTTCCTTGGTGGCGGTGGCGGCCTTGCCCTTGCCGCCGCGCCGCTGCGCGCGGTACACGTCCAGCGGCTGGGCCTTGGCATAGCCGAGGTGGGACAGGGTCACGACCACGTCCTCCTCGGTGATCAGGTCCTCCAGGGTCAGATCCTGGCGGGTGTGCACGATCTCGCTGCGGCGCTCGTCGCCGAACTGCTCGCGGATCTCGATCAGCTCGTCCTTGATGACCTGCATCAGGCGGTCGGGATTGGAGAGGATGTCCAGCAGCGCCGCGATGCGCTCGAGGATCTCCTCGAACTCGTTGATGATCTTGTCCTGCTCCAGGCCGGTGAGTTTCTGCAGGCGCAGGTCGAGAATGGCCTGGGCCTGGGTCTCGGTCAGGCGGTAGCCGGCATCGGTCAGACCGAAGCCGGGCGGCAGATCCTCCGGACGCGAGGCATCGGCGCCGGCGCGGCCCAGCATGGCCTCGACCGCGCCCGATTTCCAGACGCGTTCGACCAGCTGCTTCTTGGCCTCGGCGGGGCTGGGCGCGGCCTTGATCAGGGCGATCACCTCGTCGATATTGGCCAGCGCGACCGCCAGGCCCTCGAGGATGTGGGCGCGGTCGCGCGCCTTGCGCAGATCGAACAGGGTGCGCCGGGTGACCACGTCGCGGCGGTGGCGGATGAAGTATTCCAGCAGCTGTTTCAGGTTCAGGGTGCGCGGCTGGCCGTCCACCAGGGCCACCACGTTGATGCCGAACACGCTCTGCATCTGGGTCTGCTTGAACAGGTTGTTCAGCACCACCTCGGCCACCTCGCCCCGGCGCAGCTCGATGACCATGCGCATGCCGTCCTTGTCCGACTCGTCGCGCAGCTCCGAGATGCCCTCGATCTTCTTCTCCTTGACCAGCTCCGCGATCTTCTCCAGCAGGCGCGCCTTGTTGACCTGGTAGGGCAGCTCGGTGACCACGATGCGCTGGCGCCCGCTGTCCATCTCCTCGATCTCGGTGCGCGCGCGGATATACACCTTGCCGCGTCCAGTGCGGTAGGCCTCGCGCACCCCGGCGATGCCGTTGATGATGCCCGCGGTGGGGAAATCGGGCGCCGGGATGATCTCCATCAGGGTCTGCAGATCGACCTGGGGGTCGTCGATGACGGCGATGCAGCCGTCGATCACCTCGCGCAGATTGTGCGGCGGGATGTTGGTCGCCATGCCCACCGCGATGCCGGAGGAGCCGTTCACCAGCAGATTGGGGAAGCGCGCCGGCAGGACCGCGGGCTCGGTCTCGGATTCGTCGTAGTTGGGGATGAAATCGACGGTTTCCTTGTCGATGTCGGCCAGCAGCTCGTGCGCGATGCGCGCCATGCGCACCTCGGTGTAACGCATGGCGGCCGGGGCGTCGCCGTCCACCGAGCCGAAGTTGCCCTGGCCGTCGATCAGCATGTAGCGCAGCGAGAACGGCTGGGCCATGCGCACGATGGTGTCGTACACCGCGGTGTCGCCGTGCGGGTGATATTTACCGATGACATCGCCGACCACGCGGGCCGACTTCTTGTAGGGCTTGTTCCAGTCGTTGTTCAGCTCGCCCATGGCGTACAGCACCCGCCGGTGGACCGGCTTGAGGCCGTCGCGCACATCCGGCAGGGCACGCCCCACGATGACCGACATGGCATAGTCCAGATAGGACTGCTGCATCTCGTCCTCGAGGCTGATGGGGAGGATTTCCTTGGCAAATTCGGTCATGAAAAATCACCTGCTAAACACCCCCGCGGCCCGTTCCGGGCAGTTGATCGGTATCTTTGCGCAACGGGGATATATGAAGCGCTGAATCATACCATAACCCCGGGGTGCCCTGCCGGGAAAAACGTGCCGACAGGCGCTTACAGCCCGCCTGAAGCGATTTGGGCAGAAGATTCCCTGCCTCCCCGGCGTCCGCCAAAGGCGCAAAACCGGCCTGAAAAATCTTCGTCACCCGGCCGGTCTGCTGTCATTGAACCCCTCAGCGGCCCGTTTCCATGCCCCAGCCTGTCCGACTCGTGCTCCAGTCCGCCCGCATCGCCCTCGTTGTCGGCATCCTGCTCAATCTGGTCAACCACTGGGCCATCCTGATCCACGGCGGGGCCCTGCCCTGGGGCAGCATCCTGATGGACTTCGCCATCCCCTTCTGCGTGGCGCTCTACAGCGGCGCCTGCACCGCCCGCTGCGCGAGAGAGGCCGCCGGTGATATGCTGACGGCCCGCACCCAAGCGAACGGGGAATCCGATGGAGACAGCACTCAGGATCGGCCTGGTCTCGATCAGCGACCGGGCCAGCCGCGGCGAATACCAGGACAAGGGCATACCCGGCCTGCTGAGCTGGCTGGAAAAGGCGCTGGCCACACCGTGGACGCATGAGACCCGCCTGATCGCCGACGAACAGCCGGTGATCGAGGCCTGCCTGCGCGAACTGGCCGACCAGGCCGGCTGCCATCTGATCCTGACCACCGGCGGAACCGGCCCGGCGCCGCGCGATGTCACCCCCGAGGCCACCCTGGCGGTGGCCGACCGAGAGATGCCGGGCTTCGGCGAACAGATGCGCCGCATCAGCCTGCAGTATGTGCCCACCGCCATCCTCTCGCGCCAGGTCGCGGTGATCCGGGGCAACAGCCTCATCATCAACCTGCCCGGGCAGCCCAAGGCCATCGGCGAGACCCTGGACGGCATCTTCGCCGCCGTACCCTACTGCCTGGACCTGATCGGCGCGCCCTACGTCGAGACCCGGCCCGAGGTGGTCGAGGCCTTCCGCCCCAAGTCCGCGCGCCGGCCGGACGGTGGCACCCGGCCGGATCCATCCTGACAAGGCGATATATCAGCCCGCCAGCACCCGGCTGAAGGGGTTCTCGGCCGAACTGGTCAGCAGCAGCGCCTCCTGGGCGCGGGTCATGCCCACATACAGCAGGCGGGCGTCGGCCTGGATGCGGGCCTCGTCCTGACCCAGCGAGCCGGTGCCGATCAGAATCACCCGGCGGAACTCCAGCCCCTTGCTGCTGTGGATGGTCAGCACCGTCACCTGCTCGGCCTCCGGATCGAAGGCTGCCTTGTACTGTTTGCTTCCCAGCCACTGATGGGCGATGCCCGCCTGACGCAGCGTTCCGGCCATCTCCCTGCCGTAAGCCCCGCCGGGATAGAGCACCGCGATGTCCCGCAGCGGCACGCCATCGCCATGCCAGCGGCGGATGCAGGCCAGGGCGTAGCGGACCTCCGCCAGGCGGTCCGGCAGCAGCTTGAGCACCGGCTCGGGCCCGGATGTGCCGGCGGCCTCGGGCTCGACCAGCGGGATCTGCGCATCCCCGCCCCCACCGGACTCCAGATAATGCCGGGCGAAGTCGTAGGCGTAACGCAGGATCTCGCGGGTATTGCGATAGTTCAGGCGCAGGATAGTGGTGCGGCCGGCGGCCTGTATCCCCACGCTGGCCAGCGAGAAGCCCAGGCCGGATTTCTTCTTGTAGATCGATTGCGCATCGTCGTAGAGAAACAGCAGGGCGTTGGTCTCGGGATCGATCATCTGGGTCACCAGGCGCAGCCACTCGGGCTCGAAGTCGTGGCCCTCGTCGATCAGCAGGGCCCCGTACTGGGCGCGCGGGATATGCCCCTGCTCCACCGCCTGGATCACCGTTTCGACCTGGCGCTCCCAGACCGGCCGCTCGGACTCGATCAGCGCGACATGGTAGGTCTTGAGCTGTTGCGCGCACCAGTCGTGGAAGTGATAGATCTGGACCTGGGCGCCAATCCCGCGCGCCGAGATGAAGGCCCGCAGGCGCGCCGCCAGGGTGACATTGAAGCACAGCACCAGGATGGGCTTGTTCATGGCCTCGGCCAGATGCAGGCAGCGATAGCCCAGGATCAGGGTCTTGCCCGAGCCGGCCACCCCGTGGATCACCCGGTGGCCCTCGCCCAGGCTGCGCGCCAGCTGTTCCTGCTGGATGTCCATGACCCGGATGATGTCGGGCAGCGCGGACTCGCCGTCCTCTTGCGCTGTCTCGTCCTCGAACAGCTCCCCGGTCACGCCCTCGCCAATGCGGATCTCGGGAAACAGATGCCAGCGGATGCGGTCGATCTGCGGCAGGGTGAGGCGCCCGCCGAACTGGTAGTTGAACATGCCCCAGAGCTGTTCCTGGAAGGCCTCGGGATCGACACTGGGGACGATCTCATCCTTGTAGATCACCAGATGATCGGGAAGGATGCGCTCGCGGTCGGCCTCGGGGATGGCCTGCTCGATCTGGCGCCGCGAGATATTGGTGAACACCACGCCCCAGCCCCAGGGCATGACCAGCTTGCCGCGATGGGGACCGTCCGCCTGGCGCAGGCTGGGATCGCGCGTCAGCATGTCCACCACCCGATAGGTATAGGCGCGGGCCTGCTCCAGCGGATGCGGACGGGTCACCAGACCCTGCGGGGTGAGCAGACTCACCTCGGACTTGTTGATCCGTTTGAGACTGGACGGCTTCCAGTCCTTGACCTCCAGAAACAGCAGCCCGCGCGAGGGATGCAGGATGATGAAGTCGGGATAGCGCCGCTCGCGCCCGACCGGGATGTCGTACCAGACCAGATAATCGTCCTCCAGCAGATCGCGCAGCCGCTCGGCCACGCGCTTCTCGCCGGATGTCATGCGCCCGAGCGTCTGTCTGTTGAGCGGAGGAATGATCTCTGCCATGCCGTTCGTCCTGTTCACCGGATGCGGGATCCGGGTGGCTGCATGGAGAATATCACGCGAATCGCGGTGATCGGGGACGAACAGCCTCTACAATCGCTCTGTCGGCATTCAGCCGATAGAGATGATGGACCCTCCCAGGCAACGTCCGCAGTCCATGCTCGGTCAGTCGCTGGTAGTGCTGGATGAAACGCTCCAGCGCCGCCGCGTCCATCACCCGGGTTCGTGACGCCGGACCCTGGCGCAGCGCGAGCTTCTCCTCCTGCTCCGCCCGCCACTGAAAGACGCAGTCGAAGGACGGCGCCTGCAGCATGACCCAGATATCGACCCTCTCATAGAGTGGCAGATAATCGCGTGCGATGGCATCGTTCACATAGCGGCGCCAGACCGCGTGTGGATCCTCCCTCTCCTCCAGCGCATTGACCGCCCGGGTCAGCGCCTCTGGCGCCTGCGGCGGCACGCCCAGGCACCAGCCCTCGAGGATCACCACATCCAGCGGGGCCGCCACCCGCGTCCATTGCGCGGCCGGCACGCGGTCATCCCGCGCCTTGTCGAAACGCGGCACCGGCACCTCGTCCATGGCGCCGCGCAGCGCCTCCAGGGTCTGGATCATCAGCGGCACATCATGGGTGCCGGGCACGCCCCGGGTGGCCAGCAGGGGATGCACCTGCTCCGCCAGTCTCAGGCGCTGCTCACGGGTGAGGTAGAAATCATCGATCGAAAGATCGATGGCCCGCCGCCCGTGGACCGAGGCCAGCAGCAGGCTCAGGAGCGCCGCCAGGGTGCTCTTGCCCGAGCCCTGGGCGCCGTTGATCCCCACGAGCAGGGGCCGATCCGCCTCCGCCCGGTAGCGGGCAATATCGGCCGCCAGCGGCCCGAACCACCGCTCGACGAGGGAAAGATAGGCATCGGGCAAACGCTGCGCCCGCAGAAAGGGCCGCACCATGTCTGCCCCCTCCAATGATTTCCTCCTTTCAATTCTGTCCCACACGCCCAAGTCCCACGGATCTCACCAGATCAGCGATTCCGCTACCCGGGCAAGGCCTGCCAGTCAAAAACCCCTGAACAGCATCACATCCCTCATTGGCCAGAAATTCGAGTTGCGCATTGGATTCCACTCCCTCGGCAAGCACCTTGATACCCATGGCATGAGCCATGGCGATAATCGACCGGACGATCGCGGTATTTTCCGTGCTGTGGGGGAGATCGCGGACGAAAGCGATATCGATCTTGAGCCAATCCACCGGGAATTGTTTCAAATAGGCCAACGACGAGTATCCGGTACCGAAGTCATCAATGGCCACGGACATGCCGGCATCCGCCAGCTTGCGCGTTACACTGGTGGCGAGTTCCGGATCCAGCATCATGGCGGTTTCAGTGATCTCCACCTCGAACCACTCAGGCTGAGCGCCGTGCCGCGCGATGATATCCAACATGGTCTCCGCCATATCCCTGCGCATCATCTTGACCGGCGAGATATTGAGGCCTATTGGGCCAGGTCGCACCCCCTGCGCCTCCCACCAAGCGGCCTGACGCGCGGCCTCCTCCAGCAACCAGCGAGTCAAAGGAAGAATCATCCCGGTTTCCTCGGCCATGGGGATAAATTCCGCTGGCGACACCTCTTCGCCCTGAGGATGCCTCCATCGCAGCAAGGCCTCGACACCAAGCAGGCCAGCCGTATCTGGCGCCCCCCCCGCGAGCCAATATTTTCCCTGGTAATACAGGGAGAAACAATCCGGCCGGGATACGGCCTCCAGCGTCTTGGTATCAATCGCCTTAGCCAGTTCCTGCTCCAACGACAAGCGGCGGCTTACCTTCTTAGCCATCTCACCACTAAAACAATGCAAATGGGTGTGATGGGTCTTGGCATGGTACATAGCGGTATCCGCGTGTTTCAGCAAGGTCTCGATATCCGCGCCATCCTCGGGGAAAGCCGCAATACCGATGCTACCCTCCAACATAAACTCATGGTTATCGATCACACAAGGCTCAACGATAAACTCATACAGCTTTTCGGCCACCGCCAGGGCCGCCTGTCTGCTGGACTCTGGCAACAACACCGCGAACTCGTCTCCGCCAAGTCGCGCCACGCTATCGGCATCGCGCAGACCATCACGCAACCGTTCGCCAATGACCGCCAACACTCTGTCACCAATCGCGTGCCCCATGGTGTCGTTGATGAACTTGAAGCGATCCAGATCAATATACAGAACCGCTAGCGGATGGTCATGGCGTTGCGCCAACATGATGGCCTGCTGTAAACGGTCATTGAAAAGACGACGATTGGGCAACCCGGTCAGATCGTCATAATAAGACAGCCATTGTAATCGTGACTCGGCTGCCTTGCGTTCGCTGATATCCTGAATTAGCAACTGACTAGCGGAACGTCCCGAAAACGTCGTGGGCGTACTGCGCAATTCAGTCCAAAATGGGCTGCCATCTGCGCGCAGCAATTTAGCATCCATCAACACCGTGTTCCCGTCCTGCCCACCTACTCGGAGAATATAGTCCTCAATCGCGGAACGAGACTCCTCGGTTACCCAATCCATAAAATTGGCATCCAATAAGGGCCCCGCCTGATCAAAGCCCAGCATGCGCACGATAGCCGGATTGGCATACCGTATGATGCCCCGCTCGTGAATAACAATGCCCAGCGGAGTCGATTCGACCAGGGTGCGATGAACCGTCTCACTTTCCTCCAAGGCGAGCCGGTCTCGGTCACGCAGCAACATGCCACTAATGACCTCCTCGACTTGCTCTAGGAATCCATAAAACAGATCAGGAACGGGCGTGTCCGGATGCAGCGCCAAAACGATCAACCCCAGGCGCTGTTCACCATGCCGGATTGGCATGCACAAATGGCCGCCACTTCCAAGCTCCTTTAACAAGGATCGCTCCTCATCCGGCTGATAGGCCAAACACAGCGTGCACCTGTCCGCAAACGCGCGTCCGCACAAACACTCCCCGCGCGGAATCTGGATTTGCTGCCCCGCGGCCCATTCACCGAATCCGTGGCATGCAGCCATGCGCAGTGTTTCACCATCAGCAACAAACAATACGCCCGCCCAATACGGAAGATCGTAGTCCTCACCGAACATGGCGTCCAGAATCAGCTGAAGACGCCTGTCTTGTGGCACGGACTGCTGACTGATGCCCCGAATCTCAAGCAGTGCTTCCCGGTTTCGTTCCAGATAATGACGGGTACTGATATCGCGCAGAATGACTGATAAGCGGGTTTCTTCCCGCTCTTCAAAACGGCTGACGGTAATTTCGCAAGGGAACAAAGTGCCATCCTTATGCTGCGCCTGCGCCACGCGCGTCTGACCCATATCGTAAACTCCGGCCGCGCCTAACACCGCTGACACCCGACGAGCGCTCGATCCAGGAATCGCACCCGCCACCAGATCCGTGATACTGAGCCCGTTCAATTCGCCCGGCCCATAGCCAAATAATTCGGAGGCGGCGGGGTTGGCCAACAAAATATTTCCCTGCCCATCGGCCAGCAATACACCCTCCCTGGCATGCTCAATAATGGCCGCCAATTTATTTTGCTCGGCTGCGAGTTCGGCGGTACGAGCGCTTACCTCGGCGCGCAAACGCTCACCATACCGGGCACGCCTGTACACAATCAGTGTGATAACCCCTGAGAGCAGCAAGCCTAGGACCATGAGAAGGTGCGGGCGATGGCTGAGAAACCGCTCGGTCAGTACCGGAGATGCGCGAGTAGCCATCTCAAACCGCAACCCGCCGGCAACGAAAACACCAGTCCAGTCGAATGGCGTCCCCGGCGCTGGCGCCAAGTCTCTGCTTCGCGAGACATGCCTCAGCAAGGAAACTATCCGTCCTTTATGATGCACCCAGACCTCCACATCCAGGCCGGCGGGCTTGTTTTCAGTCACAGCCGAAACCAGAAGATCCGTGGCGTCCAAATCCACGACCACATAAGCCAAAGGGCGTTCATGGGTGGCCAAATACACGCGCAATAGCTTTTGCCCCGCGCTGCCGATGCTCAGCCGCATTTTCGCCTCACCTGGCGCAAGATCCGCAAGCTGGCCCATTTCCAGTGGTGGATCGAGCTCCGTACCTATCTGCTCGCCTTGGACCACAGTCACAGCTTGCCCTTTGTCCCGACCCATCAACACTGTAACGGCCATGATCTCGCCCGGATGCGCGTGTAGCAAGGCAAGGGCATTACCACGTATTTCTTCCTGGCTGCGTTCCTGATCCCGGCGCAGATTGTCGGCGCCAGACGGCGCAGAACGGTCGAGAATAATCTCACTATCCAGATAGGCTGCAAGACCACGCGCAGCATCGATGTGTTGCTCAATGAACAGCCGGGCATTGGTGAGCTTGTTCTGACTACGATGCGCAATCTCCGAATGGAGCAACCGCTTTTCGTCGTTGTGCATGCGTTGATACAGCGCCAAGCTGCCCAAGGCGCAAAGCAAAAAGATCGCGGCCCAGGCATGGCGTATGACATGTGGCCAGGCCGACCGGAACCGACTGGAGATCACGGCAAAGGGCGACCACTTCGCCATTATTATGACCACCAGAAACAATGCCGCCAGACCGGACAGAAAAATGAGCGGCTCCCACAGATGGGTCTCTTTGGAGGGACCCGCGTCGCGCCACTTTCGCTCGATAGCCGCAAGCACACCCTGCTTCCGCAGTCGCTCCAAGGCCCCGTTGATACGCTGGATCAGCAACGCATCGTCCTTACGCGCTGTAAAACACAAGGACATGGGAAAGAGACCGCCTTGCGCCAACTCGACCTGAGGGTAACGGCCGCTGCGTAACAGGTAATGGCCCGGCAGCTCGGCAGCAAAGAAGCCGTCCACCTTACCCATATCCAGCAACTCGAAGCCCTGCGACTTGTTATTCACTGGCACCCGCAGGAAATCGTTCTGGCCCCTCAATAACTCATCTGCGATATCGTGCCGCTGCAGCGCAACACGCCGGCCGGAAAGATCCGACAACCCGGTTAAGCCACTGCCCTTGCGGCGGAATAATGCCTGTGTGAGTTGGATAAAGGGCTCTGAGAAAACAAAACGCCGTACTCGCGCCTGGGTTCGTATCATCTGCACCAGATCGACACGGCCCGCGTGAAGCGCCTCGACCGCTTGACTCCAGTTCATCGGCACGAAACGGAATACAATTCGGTTTTGCTTGCCAATGGCGCGCAAGATGTCGGGGGCCATGCCTCGCACCTCGCCATCCATTGTGGAAAATTCATAAGGGGCGAACTCCGCATCTACTGCGACCGTGACGATACGGGCATCGGCGGCGCGCGAGAATCCGGATGCCAGGCCCAAGAACACGGCAAATATAAGGACAAACCAACCGCCCCTGAATGGCCGCCGGTCTATTCGAAAAAACGTGCTTTGCGGCGAAAACGTGGTCATTTATGTTCTGCAAACCTTCGCAACAGATATCTATCGCGCACGGTCTGCGCCTGGAACCAGGCATTGCCCCGCCACAATCCGCCTATGCCCGAACCAACCGGAGTTTCCTTGGTCTGTAGGCCTATAACGTCCATGATCCGCCTCCTTTCGACCCACACGAGTCTAGCAGGACTGGGGAAAATTGCTCACTGTCCCGAGCGCATTCACAGGCGCACAGCAAGTTGCTGACTGTATGTGATCAAACATGAAGACAACATGAAGCCGACCCGCCCATGCCTGGCTGTCGGCAGCTGACGCTTAAACTTTAACAGGGCGAAAAAATTTAATTATCAATAAGTTGTGCGAAACCTAGGGAAGATCTGAGGAATTCAGTTCTTCCTCCGGCGCCACGGATGCCAGTCACAGAACGGGGGGTGTCCCGGACACCTTGAAAACCCACCGAGCCAGCCGTAGTCAACCGTCGACCGAATACCCGGTTTTGTGCATGAACATGGCCAAGGCCTGGTCCATGCTCATGGCGTGCTGGTCGAACCAGGCCGGCAGTTGTTCGATCAGCTGCCGGGCCGGGCCGGGATCGCCTTCCCGCGCTTTTTCCAGAACCTGCTCCATCACGCCGAGTACGCGCTCGTGTTCGCCCTTGTGGATCATGACCGGCGGAAATCCGGTCTCGTCCATCCAGCGGTTTTCCTGCGCGAAATGTTCATGGGTGTGATCCACCAGGGCCTGCAGACGCTCCACCAGTTCCGTGTCGTCCGCCTTCAACAGGCCATCCACCAGCTGGACAAATTCCTGGTGGGCCTGATCCATCGGCTCGATGCCCTTCTCCAGGCGCGAGTCCCATTGGTAAGCCATGTCCGTTTCCTCCGGCATCGCGCGCGCCCCGCGATCATTTTCGACGCTCGCGAAAAAAATCCTTCAACATCTGTCCCGCCTGTTCGGCCATCAGCCCGCCTTCGCACCGGGTCCGGTGGTTGAATCGCGCATCGGAGGGCAGCAGGTCGAAGACACTCCCTGCCGCACCGGCCCGGGGGTCGGCCGCGCCAAACACCACGCGCCCGACCCGGGCATGCACGATGGCACCGGCACACATGGGACAGGGCTCCAGGGTCACATACAGGGTGCTTCCCGGCAGCCGATAGTTCTGCTGCCTGCGGCCGGCGTCCCGCAGCGCCTGTATCTCCGCATGGGCGCTGGGATCGTGGCTCCGGATCGGGCGGTTCCAGCCCTCGCCGATCACCTCGCCGTCCCGCACCAGCAGCGCCCCCACGGGCACCTCGCCTTCATCCCAGGCACGCTGCGCCAGCGCCAGGGCCAGCTGCATGAAATCCCGGTCTGTCCTCATGTGTATTCCTCGAGCCAGCGGCGGGCGACCGAAGGCTCAGCGCGAACCATGTACCACCCAATGGCGCCCGGCCATGACATATATCAAGTGCGGCGGCGGATGGCGAGAGGAATCCGGGCAAGGCCGGTATTCCTTCCCTACCCGCCTCTGCCGATAATGGGAGCCAATCATGACTTTGCTTGTGCCACCAGCCATCCTTATGCAAGAGTAGCCGGCACCGAAGGTAAATAGTTGAGGACAGCGGGAACAGATGTCAGCAATGGGCTTCCATTTAAACTCGGCACGAACGGCCCAGCGGCTGTGAAAAAGATATCCATAATCACCGTATGCCTTGACGCAGAGGCATTCATCGAGCAAAGCATCGAAAGCGTGCTCTCGCAGGATTACCCCGACCGGGAATACATCGTCGTCGACGGCGGATCCACCGATGGCACGGTCGACATCATTCGCAGATACCAGGACCGGATAGACCGGTGGGTCTCCGAACCCGACCGCGGCATCGCCGATGCCATGAACAAGGGTCTTGCCATGGCGGGTGGCGACTATGTCATCTTTCTGCATGCCGACGATTACTTTTGCGACCGCAAGGCCCTGACTGCCGCCGCCCCGCACCTCGACGGAGAGGCCGGGATCTATCTTTTCGACATCTTTCTGGAAAAGGACGGTCGCCGAACTCGCCGCCGGCCCCGGGGGCTGAACGGCTGGATGAATCTCAAGACCGGAATCTTTCACCAGAGCGCGATCTGCGCCCGTGACCTGTTCGAGCATATCGGCGCCTTCGACACCGGTTTCCGCATCGCCATGGACTATGATTTCTTTCTGCGCGCCTATCGGGCCGGGGTCCGGGCAAGGCGCATCGCCCTGCCGATTTCCGTAATGCGCCTGGTGGGCCTGAGTTCACGGCTCGACCGGCAAGGCCTGACGCAACGCTTCGCCGAGGAGCGGCGGGTGCATGAAAAGAACTGCCCGCCCGGGCCGCTCCGCCTGTTTTACCGGATCTACTGGTCCCTCTATCCCGCCTACCGGCGCCTGATCCGGCGGAGGCCTCGATGACAGGGCCGGCGGTGGATATCGTGATCCCGGTCTACAACGGAGAAGACAGCATCACCGCCTGTCTTGCCAGCGTGTTCGACCAGGATTGCACCGGGTTCGAGCTGGGCCGGGTGATCGTGGTGGACGACGGCTCCACCGACGACACCAGCGAGGTGGTACGGCAGGCATACGGCGACCAGGCGCGTCTGGTCCGGCTGGATGAGAGCCAGGGCCGGGCGGCGGCCCGGAACACCGGCGCCGCGCAGGGACGCGGAGAACTGATCGTCTTCATCGACGCCGACTGCCGCTTCGACGGTGCGGCTTGCCTCAAGGCCCTGGTGGGCCAACTGTCATCCGGCGCGGATGCCGCCTTCGGCCGGGTCGAGTTCCGGGGACAGGGATTCTGGGACGCATACATGGGCCGTCTGAACCGGGAACGCGAGCGCCAGATCGCGCGGGGCGACAGCCTGGTCGCGGTCAGCGCAAACCTGGCTGTGCGGCGCGACACCTTTTCCCGCCTCGGCGGCTTCGACACGGCATTCCGCGGTTACGGCTTCGAGGATCGCGACCTGGCCGCGCGGCTGACGGCCACAGGGGCCCGCATCGCCTACGCCCCGGACAGCGTGGTGATCCATCGCGCGCCCTCCTCGCTCGCCTCCATTGCCCGAAAGATGCGGGAGAGCGGCGCGACCACCGCGGACATTTTCGCAACCCGCCACCCCCAGGCCTATGCCGCGATGCCCTACAGCCGGGTCGATACCCGACTGCATCCCTGGCTGCGGCCCTGCGCCCTGCTGCTCAGACCGGCATTGCCACTGTTCCTGCGGCTGGGTCAGAGGCTGATCGACTCCGGACGCGTGCCCTACGGCATCAAGGCTTGGGCGCTCAGATCGGTCTCGGCCCTGGCTTTCATGCTGGGCACCGCGGAGCAAAACGAACGGCGCTGCTAAATGGAACGGCTAATGATTGCCACAGCCGCGATCTGCCGGTCATGCACACGCCCCAGCGACAACAACGCCGTAACAGCGCCGACCAGGGCCATGAACATGTCCGACTGGGTATCCCACTGATACCCCTGGGTACCGAGGAAGGCCGTGGCCGAATCCCCGCTGGCAAGGGCCGTCCACCACTCGATCAGCTCATAGAAGGCCGAAAAAGCGAGGCAGAAACAAACGACCAGAAAGTTGAGCCAGCCGCGACCGTTGACCACCGCTTTGCGGATCAGGATCTCGCGCGCAAGCATCGCCGGGACGAATCCCTGGGCGAAATGACCGAGCTTGTCATAGTTGTTGCGCGACCAGCCGAACCACTGGGCCGCCCAGTCGCCCAGCGGCACCTCGGCATAGGTATAGTGGCCGCCGACCATCAGGATGATGCTATGAAGCAGTATCAGCAGATAGGCCAACGGCGTCAGACGAAAGCGCTGCCAGGTAGCGGCGAGCACCACCAGCCCGATCAGGGCCGGCGCCACCTCCAGCAGCCAGGTGAAATAGTCCCTGGGCCGGATGGCGGACCAGACCAGCACACCGAAATAGATGCCGAGCCAGAGCATTCTCATGGCACGATGGTAGCATTCAGGACACTGCCTGCCAGAGCAACTGACGTCCATTCGATGATCGCCGGCGGCTTACCGAGGATGTTTAGGCCAAACGGGAGGTGGCACTGTGACGAGCAGCGTGCGTTCTATAAGGTGGAAGCGTCCTGGTTCTTGCGCCGCGCGGCCTGCATGACCTGATCCTCCAGCGTGTCCAACAGTTCGCACACCTCCTCGGACTGCTGGCGCAGCAGGGGCAGCAGCTGCGGGCCGAGGCCCGCGCCACGGTGCGTTTCGAGACCGAGCCGGGCCGCCAGTTGCAGATCGACTTCGGCCAACGCCGCGTCTGGATCGGCGGGGAGGCGGTCACGGTGCACCTGTTCGTGGCCACCCTGGGCTACTCCCGGCGCCTGTATGTGCAGGCCTTCGATCACCAGCGCCAATCGGCCTGGCTAGGCGGCCTGGAAGGGGCCTTTCGGCACTTCGGTGGTGTCCCCCGGGAGCTGCTGGTGGACAATGCCCGGCCCCTGGTCGATCACCATGACCCGGCCACCCGCGAAGCCCGCTTCAATGCGCGCTTTCATGCCTTCTGCCGCTACTGGGGTGTCCAACCCAAGGCCTGCGCCCCCTACCGGGCCCGTACCTGTCAGGTCCCATGTGATCATATCCCTCGGAGCCGGGAGCGGTTATTCTTGGCTCGAGAGCTGATCGACGTGTTCCTTTCCTGTGAAGAGGCAGTATAGGACCGATGAGTG
>JALVTT010000088.1 GCA_027024025.1 Sedimenticola sp. | reverse complement strand
CGTTCGAGCGCGGCGCGCGCCTGGCCCAGGCCCGCGCCGCGCTCGAACGCGCCCGCGCCCTGCGCGAGCAGGCGCGCCTGGACCTCGAACGCTGCACGGTGCGCGCGCCCTTCGCCGGCACCGTGGCGCGGCGCGCGGTGGCGCCCGGGCGCCGGGTGCGGGTCGGCGACCCGCTGCTGACCCTGTACGACGACCAGGCCATGGTGCTGCGGGCGCTGATCCCCGACCGCTATCTGGGCACCCGGCGCGATGCCATCGCGCACGGCCAGCGCCTCGCCATACACGGCAGCCTGGACGGCCGCCCGCTCGAAGGCCGCCTGCGCGGCCTGGTGGGCGAGGTCGATCCCAACAGCGGCGGGGTGGCGGCCCTGTTCGACATCCAGGCGGAACCCTCGCTGTTGCAGGAGGGGCGCTTCGTGCAGGTCGATCTGACCCTGCCACGCCGGCAGGGCGTGCTGTCGCTGCCGCACGAGGCGGTCTATGGCGAGGACCGGATCTACATCGTGGACGACAAGCAGCGCATGCGCCCGCTGCGGGTGCAGCGTCTGGGCCAGGTGCGCGGGCCGGACGGGGCGACCCGCCTGCTGGTGCGCTCCGAGCGCCTCGAGCCGGGCATGCGGGTGGTCACCACCCAGCTGCCGAACGCGGTGGACGGTCTGCTGGTGCGGATCGCAAAGGACTGAGTCGGTGAGTTTCACCCACCGCAACGACATCATCGGCATCTTCGCCCGCCACCCGGTGGCGGCCAACCTGCTGATGCTGGTGATGCTGCTGAGCGGCCTGTGGGCGGTCAATCGGCTCAATGTGCAGTTCTTCCCCAATTTCGAGTTCGAGATCGTGACCGTGCGCACCGTGTGGAGCGGCGCCAACGCCGAGGACGTGGAGCGCTCGGTGACCCTGCCGCTGGAGCACGCCCTGCGCAACGTGGACGGGGTGAGCAAGATGACCTCGACCTCCAGCCAGGGCATCAGCCTGATCCTGCTGGAGTTCCCCGAGGGCACCGACATGGGCGCGGCCACCAGCCGCGTGGATCAGGAGGTCAAGAGCGTGCGCAACCTGCCCAGCGACGCCGAGGATCCCGAGGTCACCCATGTGCTGCGTTACGAGAACATCGCGCGCCTGCTGATCCACGGGCCGCAGAACCTCTCCGAGCTGCGTCACCTGGTACGCCGCATGGAGCGCGAGCTGCTCGACCGGGGCATCTCCAAGGTCACCATCCAGGGCCTGCCGGACGAGGAGATGGCCATCCAGGTGCCGCAGGCCGCCCAGGAGTCGCTGGGCCTGTCGCTGGACGCGGTGGCGCGCCGCGTGGCCGCCTTCTCGCGCGACGCCCCCGCCGGCACCGCCGGTCAGGACGACGTGGGACGCGAGCTGCGCACCATCAACCAGGCCCGCACCCCGGCCCAGTTCGCGCGCATTCCCCTGGTGGCCCGCCGCGACGGCGCCCTGGTGCGCCTGGGTGATGTGGCCGACATCCAGCGCCGCGCCCGGCCGCACCATGTCACCGTCTCCTACAAGGGGCGGCCGGCGGTGGCCATGATCCTGCAACGGGCCTCCAACGCCGACTCCCTGGAATCGGCGCGGATCCTGCGCGAATGGCTGGCACAGACCCGCCCCACGCTGCCGCCGGATGTGCATATCACCCTCTATGACGAGAGCTGGCAGCTGATCAAGGACCGCATCAACCTGCTGCTGCGCAACGGGGCCGGGGGACTGCTGCTGGTGGTCGGCATCCTGTTCCTG
>JALVTT010000087.1 GCA_027024025.1 Sedimenticola sp. | reverse complement strand
GCGTCAGCCCCTGGTTGCCGGTAACTGGAAAATGAATGGCTCCCGTGAGAGCGTGAAGGCGCTGCTCGACGGCGTGAAGGGCGGCATGGGCGATGTGACCACCGCCGAGGTGGCCGTCTGCGCGCCGCACATCTTCCTGTGCGAGGTACAGCAGCAGCTCCAGGGCACGGCCATCGCCTGGGGCGGCCAGGATGTCTCGGTGCATGAGTCCGGCGCCTACACCGGCGAGACCGCGGGCGGCATGCTGGCCGAGTACGGCTGCAAATACGTCATCATCGGTCACTCCGAGCGCCGCACCTATCACGGCGAGAGCGATCAGCTGGTGGCCGAGAAATTCGCTGCCGCGCGCAAGGCGGGCCTGGTGCCCATCCTGTGCGTGGGCGAGACCCTGGAGGAGCGCGAGGGCGGCATCACCGAACAGGTGGTGGAGCGCCAGGTGCAGGCGGTCATCGACCATTGCGGCATCGATATGCTGGGCGAGGGCGTGATCGCCTACGAACCGGTCTGGGCCATCGGCACCGGCAAGACCGCCAGCCCCGAACAGGCACAGGAGGTGCATGCCTTCATCCGCGGGCGCATCGCCGCCGCCAGTCAGGGCGTGGCCGACGGCCTGCAGATCCTGTATGGCGGCAGCATGAACCCGGGCAACGCGGCCGAGTTGCTGGCCCAGCCCGATATCGACGGCGGCCTGATCGGCGGCGCCTCGCTCAAGCCGGCCGATTTTCTGGCCATCGCCACCGCGGCCAACGCCTGAGGGCGGGCCCCGGAACCGTTAGAGACCCAATATGGAAAGCATACTCGTAGTCATTCATCTGCTGCTGGCCATCGGCCTGGTCGGCCTGGTGCTGATCCAGCATGGCAAGGGCGCCGACATGGGCGCGGCCTTCGGCTCGGGCGCCTCGGCCACGGTATTCGGCTCGGCCGGCGCCGGCAGTTTTCTGAGCCGTACCACCGGCATCCTGGCGGCACTGTTCTTCCTCACCAGCCTGGCCCTGGCCTGGTTTGCCATGCAGAAGGGTGAGAAGGAGTCGCTGATCAAGGCCGAACAGCAGCCCGCGCCGGCGGTGGTGGTGCAGAAAAAGCCCGCCGCGCCCGCGCAGAGCGATCTGCCGCCGGTGCCCGAGGCGCCCAAGGCCCAGCCGGCCAGCGATGTGCCCAGCGTGCCGGCCGCGCCCGCCGCCGGCGCCCCGGCCTCCGACGTGCCCGCGGTGCCCGCGGCGGATGCCGGCAAGGCCCCGGCGCCCGAGCCCGCGAAATAGGGCGCGAAACGATTATTGCCGATGTGGTGGAATTGGTAGACACGCTATCTTGAGGGGGTAGTGGCGCAAGCCGTGCCGGTTCGACTCCGGCCATCGGCACCATCTTCCAGCGGTATCGTCAGGGAGGCGATACCGTTTTTTTATGAATGGCAAAATTACTTGAAAATCAAACGCTTGTTAATGTGATGCGGTTTGACACCGGGGGAAACCCCGGATATTCTTGGGGCCGCCGAGTCGCAGGATAATCATAACTACTGAACACATCGAGGGGTCCGGCGCCATGCTGGAGAATTATCTTCCTGTCCTGATCTTCATTGGCGTGGGCCTCGTGGTCGGCGTCGCCATGATCGGCCTGGGTTTCGTGTTGTCGCCGCACCGGCCCGACAGCGAGAAGCTCTCGCCCTATGAATGCGGTTTCGAGGCCTTCGAGGACTCCCGCATGAAGTTCGACGTGCGCTACTACCTGGTGGCCATCCTGTTCATCATCTTCGATCTCGAGATCGCCTTCCTGTTCCCCTGGGCGGTGGTGCTGGACAAGATCGGCATGGTGGGCTTCTGGGCCATGATGCTGTTCCTCGGCGTGCTGGTGGTCGGTTTCATCTACGAGTGGAAAAAGGGTGCGCTGGAATGGGAGTAGAAGGCATTCTGGAGAAGGGCTTCGTCACCACCACGGCGGACAAGCTCATCAACTGGGCCCGTACCGGCTCCATGTGGCCCATGACCTTCGGCCTGGCCTGCTGCGCGGTGGAGATGATGCACGCCGCCGCCTCGCGCTATGACATGGACCGCTTCGGCATCATCTTCCGCCCCAGTCCGCGCCAGTCGGACGTGATGATCGTCGCCGGCACCCTGGTCAACAAGATGGCCCCGGCCCTGCGCAAGGTCTATGACCAGATGGCCGAGCCGCGCTGGGTGATCTCCATGGGCTCCTGCGCCAACGGGGGCGGTTATTACCACTATTCCTACTCGGTGGTGCGCGGCTGCGACCGTGTGGTGCCGGTGGACATCTATGTCCCGGGCTGCCCGCCGACCGCCGAGGCGCTGCTCTACGGGGTGATCCAGCTGCAGAACAAGATCCGCCGCACCAACACCATCGCCCGCTGAGACCCGGCCCGGCAACAGAGAGATATTCGAGTCAATGAGTCCGCAAGAACGACTGGAAGAACTGGAAGAGGCCCTCGAGGAGTTTCTCGAAGATTTCGAGGACTGCCGCTGGCAGATCGAGCGGGGCGAGCTGACCCTGACCGTCCCGCGCGCGCAGCTGCTCGAGGTGATGCAGATCCTGCGCACCCGGCGCGAGATCGCCATGGAACAGTGCATCGACGTGTGCGGCGTGGACTATTCGGCCTATGGTCAGTCGGAGTGGGTGACCAGGGCCGCGGCCAACAGCGGCTTCGAGCGCGGGGTGACGCGTGAGGCCCGGCCCGAGGCCGATCCGGCCAACCGCTTTGCCGTGGTCTATCATCTGCTGTCGCTGACCCACAATGTGCGCATGCGGGTCAAGACCTTCCTCGACGCGGACCAGCCGGTGGTCGATTCGGTCACCGGCATCTGGGCCTCGGCCAACTGGTTCGAGCGCGAGGCCTTCGATCTGTTCGGCATCCTGTTCGCCGGCCATCCGGACCTGCGCCGCATCCTCACCGACTATGGCTTCATCGGCCATCCCTTCCGCAAGGACTTCCCGCTGATCGGCGAGGTCGAGATGCGTTACGACCCGGAGCAGGGCCGGGTGATCTACGAGCCGGTCAGCATCGAGCCGCGCACCCTGGTGCCGCGCGTGATCCGTGACGACATGCGCTACGAGGCCGGCTGGAAGCCCGAACCCGAACAGCCGGAAGCGGAGGCGGAGTAATGGCTGAGATCCGCAACTACACCCTCAACTTCGGACCGCAGCACCCGGCCGCGCACGGCGTGCTGCGTCTGGTGCTGGAGATGGACGGCGAGGTCATCGAGCGCGCCGATCCGCACGTCGGCCTGCTGCACCGCGGGACCGAGAAGCTGGCCGAGAGCAAGCCCTTCAACCAGTCCATCGGCTACATGGACCGCCTGGACTATGTCTCGATGATGTGCAACGAGCACGGCTATGTGCGCGCCATCGAGAAGCTGCTCGGCATCGAGGCGCCGGAGCGCGCGCAGTACATCCGCACGATGTTCGACGAGATCACGCGCATCCTCAACCACCTGATGTGGCTGGGCACCCATGCCCTGGACGTGGGCGCCATGACCATGTTCCTGTACTGCTTCCGCGAGCGCGAGGACCTGATGGACTGCTACGAGGCGGTCTCCGGGGCGCGCATGCACGCCACCTACTACCGTCCGGGCGGGGTGTATCGCGACCTGCCCGAGCAGATGACCCGCTTCGAGCCGGGCCGCTTCTGCAGCGAGAAGGATGCCAAGATCCGCAACCGCGCGCGCGAGGGCTCGCTGCTGGACTTCATCGAGGACTTCGCCGACCGCTTCCCCGGCCTGGTGGACGAGTACGAGACCCTGCTCACCGACAACCGCATCTGGAAGCAGCGTACCGTGGGCATCGGCGTGGTCAGCCCCGAGCGGGCGCGCCAGCTCGGCTTCACCGGGCCCATGCTGCGCGGTTCGGGCATCGCCTGGGACCTGCGCAAGAAGCAGCCCTATGCCGCCTATGACAAGGTGGACTTCGACATCCCGGTGGGCACCAACGGCGACTGCTACGACCGCTATCTGGTGCGCGTCGAGGAGCTGCGCCAGTCCACCCGCATCATCAAGCAGTGTGTGCAGTGGCTGCGCGAGAATCCCGGCCCGGTAATGATCGACGATCACAAGGTGGCCCCGCCGCGGCGCGCCGAGATGAAGGACGACATGGAGGCGCTGATCCACCACTTCAAGCTGTTCTCCGAGGGCTACTGCCCGCCGGAGGGCGAGGTGTACGCGGCGGTCGAGGCGCCCAAGGGCGAGTTCGGCTGCTACATCGTCTCCGATGGCGCCAACAAGCCCTACCGCCTCAAGATCCGGGCGCCGGGCTTTGCCCACCTGTCCGCCATGGACGAGATGGCGCGCGGCCACATGCTGGCCGATGTGGTGGCCATCATCGGCACCATGGACATCGTTTTTGGGGAGATCGACCGATGAATACACGCGGTCCGGTCCGGCTGGAGTCAGTTTCATGAGCATGCGTAACGAACCCATGCAGCGGGTGCGCAAGTGCGAGGACAAGCAGACGCTGTTCACGCCGGAGGTGCGCGCCGAGATCGATCAGTGGATCGCCAAGTATCCCGAGGAGTGGAAGCAGTCGGCCTGCATGGCGGCCCTGCGCATCGTGCAGGACGCCAACGGCGGTCATCTGACCACCGAGCTGATGGACCAGGTGGCCGACTACCTGGACATGCCGCCGGTCGCGGTCTATGAGGTCGCCACCTTCTACTCCATGTACGAGCACAAGCCGGTGGGCCGGCACAAGATCTGCCTGTGCACCAATGTCTCGTGCATGATCAACGGCTCCGACGAGATCTACGCCCACCTGCGCGCGCGTCTCGGTATCGGTTTCGGCGAGGTGACCGAGGACGGCCGCTTCAGCCTCAAGGAGGTGGAGTGCCTGGGCGCCTGCGGCGGCGCGCCCATGATGCAGATCGGCAACACCTATTACGAGAATCTGACCCCCGAGCTGGTGGATCAGATCCTGGACGGGCTGGGGTAAGTCATGGCCAACGAAGTCTGTTTCCGCACCCTGCACAAGGACCGGCCCTGGCGCCTGGAGACCTATGTCTCCGAGGGTGGCTACGAGGCGCTGAAGAAGATCCTCGCCGAGAAGACCCCGCAGGACGAGATCATCGAGCTGGTCAAGCGCTCCGGCCTGCGCGGCCGCGGCGGGGCCGGTTTCCCCACCGGCCTGAAGTGGAGCTTCATCAACCGCGCCGCGCCCGGTGACAAATACATCGTGTGCAACTCCGACGAGGGCGAGCCGGGCACCTTCAAGGACCGCGACATCCTGCGCTACAACCCGCACGCCCTGATCGAGGGCATGATCATCGCCGGCTACGCCATCGGCGCCACCGCGGGCTACAACTACATCCGCGGCGAGTTCTGGGAGCCCTACGAACGCTTCGAGGCGGCCCTGGCCGAGGCGCGCGAGGCCGGCTTCCTGGGCGAGGACATCCTGGGCTCCGGTTTCAGCTATGACATCCACACCCACCTGGGGGCCGGCGCCTACATCTGCGGCGAGGAGACCGCCCTGCTGGAGTCCATCGAGGGCAAGAAGGGGCAGCCGCGCTTCAAGCCGCCGTTCCCGGCCATGTTCGGCCTCTACGGCCGGCCCACGGTGATCAACAACACCGAGACCCTGGCCTCGGTGCCCGACATCATCCGCCAAGGCCCGGACTGGTTCCGCGAGCTGGGGGTGGAGAACTCCGGCGGCTCCAAGCTGTTCTCGGTCTCGGGCAATGTCAACAAGCCGGGCAACTACGAGGTGCCGATGGGCACGCCCTTCGCCGAACTGCTGGAGATGGCCGGCGGGGTGCGCGAGGGACACCGCCTCAAGGCGGTGATTCCGGGCGGCTCCTCCGCCCCGGTGCTGCCGGGCGAGGTGATGATGGACCTGACCATGGACTATGACAGCATCCAGCAGGCCGGCTCCATGCTGGGCTCGGGCGCGGTCATCGTGATGGACGATTCCAACTGCATGGTCAAGGTGCTCGATCGCATCTCCTATTTCTATTACGAGGAGTCCTGCGGCCAGTGCACGCCCTGCCGCGAGGGCACGGGCTGGATGCACCGGGTGGTGCACCGCATCGAGACCGGCCGCGGCCGCCCCGAGGATCTGGACCTGCTGGACGACGTGGCCAACAAGATCATGGGCCGCACCATCTGCGCCCTGGGCGACGCGGCGGCCATGCCGGTGGCCAGCTTCGTCAAGCATTTCCGCGACGAGTTCCAGTACCACATCGAACACAAGAAGTGCATGGTGTAAGGCATGGCTGACGAGACGATCACAATCGAGGTGGATGGCCAGTCGCTGGAGGCGCGTCCGGGGCAGATGCTCATCGAGGTCACCGACGCCGCCGGCATCACGGTGCCGCGTTTCTGCTATCACAAGCACCTCTCGGTGGCGGCCAACTGCCGCATGTGCCTGGTCGAGGTCGAGAAGGCGCCCAAGCCGCTGCCGGCCTGCGCCACGCCCTGCACCGACGGCATGAAGGTCTATACCCGCTCGCCGCTGGCGCGCGCCGCGCAGAAGGGCACCATGGAGTTCCTGCTCATCAACCACCCGCTGGACTGCCCGATCTGCGACCAGGGCGGCGAATGCGAGCTGCAGGACGTGGCCATGGGCTTCGGCGGCGATGTCTCGCGCTACACCGAGCGCAAGCGGGTGGTGCGCGACGAGGACATCGGTCCCCTGATCGCCACCGACATGACCCGCTGCATCCACTGCACCCGCTGCGTGCGCTTCGGCGGCGAGATCGCTGGCCTGCGCGAGCTGGGCGCCACCGGGCGCGGCGAGCACATGCGCATCGGGGTGTTCGTGGAACACAGCATCAGTTCCGAACTCTCGGGCAACATCATCGACCTGTGCCCGGTCGGCGCGCTCACCTCCAAGCCCTTCCGCTTCCAGGCGCGCGCCTGGGAACTCACCCAGCACGACGGCATCGCGCCGCATGACGGAGTGGGCAGCCATGTGCATCTGCACGTGCGTCGCAACCGTCTGATGCGGGTGGGCCCGAAAGAGCACGAGGCCCTCAACCAGACCTGGCTGTCGGACCGCGACCGCTTCGCCTACAAGGGGCTGGAGAGCCGCGACCGCCTGACCCGGCCCATGCTGCGCGAGAACGGTCGCCTGCGGCCGGCCGACTGGGACGAGGCTCTGCAGGCCGCGGCGAAGATCCTCAAGGACACACCCGACGGCCATCTCGGCACCCTGGTCTCGCCCAGCGCGACCCTGGAGGAGATGACCCTGGCCGCCGATCTTACCCGCGCCCTGGGCAGCGACAGCATCGATCACCGCCTGCGTCAGTGCGACTTCCGCGACGACGCCGCCGACCCGGCGCTGCCCTGGCTGGGCCGCCGTGTCGAGGCGCTGCAGGACAACGACGCCACCCTGCTGATCGGCTCCTGGCTGCGCAAGGACCAGCCGCTGCTCAACCATCGCGTGCGCCAGTCGGTGCTGCGCGGCGGGGCGGTGATGGCGATCAATCCGGTGGCCTGGGAATTCAACTACGCGCTGGACGTGGACGTGGTCTGCCGTCCCTCGGAGATGGTGCGTGAGCTGGCCGGCGTGGCCGCGGCCCTGGGCGCCCCGACCGAGGGCCTGAGCGTCGAGCCGGACGCGGCCCACCGCGCCGCCGCCGACATCCTGAAACAGGCGGGGCAGGGCAGTGTGCTGCTCGGCACCGCCGCCATGATGCACCCGGATTTCGCCCTGCTGCGGCGGCTCGCGGCGCATATCGCGGCGGCCGCCGGGATCGACTGGGGCACGGTCGGCTTCGGCGCCAACGACACCGGGGCCTGGCTGGCCGGCGCGGTGCCGCACCGCCGTGCCGGTGGCGAGCCG
>JALVTT010000086.1 GCA_027024025.1 Sedimenticola sp. | reverse complement strand
GGGCGGCTCCGGGGATGGCTCAGGGATTGCGGACGGCTGGGGGGCGCCTGCGGCGCCGCGCACGGTCCACAGGTCGATGCCCATGGCCTGGAGGTAGGCCTTTTGGCGGGCGTCCGGCATGGCTCACCCCCCTCCTGGCCTCCCCCCGCAAGCGGGGGGAGGAAAGGTTGATTGGGCCCCGCGAGCGGGGGTAGGAACGGTTGATTGCCCCCCGCAAGCGGGGGGAGGAAGGGTTGTCTCGGCCCCGCGCGCGGGCCGGATCTCAGACATCGCCCTTCTGAGGATGGGCGCGGTCCTCGACATCCAGCAATTTGTTGCAACCGTTGATATAGGCCTTGGCCGAGGCGATAACGATATCGGTATCGGCGCCCTGGCCGTTGACCAGGCGCCCGCCCAGCTCCAGGCGCACGGTGACCTCGCCCTGGCTGTCGGTGCCGCTGGTGATATTGTTGACCGAGTACAGCTTGAGATCGGCCCCGGAACCGACCAGGGCCTCGATGGCCTTGTAGGTCGCATCCACCGGACCGCTGCCCTCGGCCGAGATACTCTTCTCCTCGCCGTCGATGCTGAGGGTGATATCGGCCGCCGGGGTCTCGCCGGTCTCGGAGCAGACGTGCAGCGCGATCAGCTTGATGCGCTCGTTGGTCTTTTCCAGCCCCTTGTCGGTGACCAGGGCCTGCAGATCCTCGTCGAAGATCTCGTGCTTCTTGTCCGCCAGTTCCTTGAAGCGGGCGAAGGCCTCGTTGAGCTCGGTCTCGGAATCGAGATGGATGCCCAGCTCCTCCAGGCGGGTGCGGAAGGCGTTGCGCCCGGAGTGCTTGCCCAGGACCATGCGGTTGTGGCTCCAGCCCACATCCTCGGCGCGCATGATCTCGTAGGTCTCGCGGTGCTTGAGCACCCCGTCCTGGTGGATGCCGGACTCGTGGGCGAAGGCGTTGGCGCCGACCACCGCCTTGTTCGGCTGCACCGGAAAGCCGGTGATGTTGGACACCAGGCGCGAACAGGGCAGGATCTGGGTGGTGTCGAGCCGGGTATCGCAGTCATAGACATCCTGGCGGGTGCGCACCGCCATCACCACCTCCTCCAGCGAGGCATTGCCCGCGCGCTCGCCCAGGCCGTTGATGGTGCACTCCACCTGGCGCGCGCCGTTCATGACCGCGGACAGGGAGTTGGCCACGGCCAGACCCAGATCGTTGTGACAGTGCACCGAGAACACGGCCTTGTCGGCGTTGGGAATGCGCTCGATCAGGGTACGGATGGTCTCGCCGAACTGCCAGGGCATGTTGTAGCCGACGGTGTCGGGCACGTTGATGGTGGTGGCGCCCGCGTCGATCACCGCCTCGAAGATGCGGCACAGGAAATCGATCTCGGAACGCCCCGCGTCCTCGGCCGAGAACTCCACGTTGTCGGTGTACTTGCGGGCGTGTTTCACCGCCCACACCGCCTGCTCGACGACCTGATCCGGCTGCATGCGCAGCTTGCGCTCCATGTGCACCGGGGAGGTGGCGATGAAGGTGTGGATGCGCCCGGACTCGGCCGGGGCGATGGCCTCGCCGGCGCGGTCGATATCACCCTCCAGGGCGCGCGCCAGGCCGCAGACGGTGGACTCCCTGACCGTCTCGGCGACCGCGCGGACCGCCTCGAAATCGCCCGGGCTGGCGATGGGGAAGCCGGCCTCGATGACATCCACGCGCATCTTCTCCAGGGCGCGCGCGATGCGGATCTTCTCGTCGCGGGTCATGGAGGCGCCGGGGCTCTGCTCGCCGTCGCGCAAGGTGGTGTCGAAGATGATGAGTTGTTGCTTGCTCATGTGCTACTCCAGCAGCGCCGGCCCGTGCCAGCCAGCGTTGAATTCGATATCGAAAAGGATGCGGCGATTGTTCTGCCCTCGCCCAGGCATGGATCGTGACTGCCCCTCAGGGCAGCAGTCGTAGCAGAGCGGAAGCGGGCAGGCGCGCACCCCGGCCGGCCGCCGGCAGGGCGGGAACGGATTGCCGGATGGAGACCTTCGACAGTTTGGCGCGCCACATGGACATGCAGCGAATATAGCCCACTCAGTCCTTGCTTGCCAAGCCCCGGCGGCGCTTGCGCAGCAGGCGCCGGGCCGCGATCACAGGGCCAGACAGGGTGTAGCCGAGGAAGACCAGGAACAGCACCAGCGGGGTGTCGGTCAGGGCCACCGCGAACACCAGCATGACCACCACCAGGAAGAAGAACGGCACCTTGCCGCGGAAGTCCACCTGCTTAAAGCTGGAATAGCGCAGATTGCTGACCATCAGCAGGCCGACCGCGATGGTGCTGAGCATGGCCACCCATCCGAGCTGGCTGCCGGAGATGCCGTTGTCCACCCCGACCCAGACGCTGCCGGCGATCACGGCCGCGGCCGAGGGGCTGGGCAGGCCGGTGAAATAGCGTTTGTCGGCGGTGGCGATGGCGGAATTGAAACGCGCCAGGCGCAGCGCCGCGCCCGCGGTATAGACGAAGGCGGCGAACCAGCCCAGCTTGCCCAGATCCAGCAGGGCCCACTGGTACATCACCAGCGACGGCGCCAGGCCGAAGGCAACCATGTCCGAAAGGCTGTCGTATTCGGCGCCAAATGCGGTCTGGGTGTTGGTCAGACGGGCCACCCGCCCGTCCAGGCCGTCCAGCAACATGGCCACAAAGATGGCGATGGCGGCCTTTTCGAAGGCCCCGTTCATCGAGGCCAGCACGGCGTAGAAGCCGCTGAACAGCGCCGCGGTGGTGAACAGATTAGGCAGCAGATAGATGCCACGCGCGCGTCGGGCGCGTTTGTGCTCGATGTCGGTTACCTTGGGGGCCTCATTACTCTCCATGAGGTTAAAGTATAGGGGAAACCGGTGGCTTATGTCGCCCTCCCAATATCGCCCCTTGTTAGCCTCCGGCGCAGAATCGACCGAGAAGGTGGCTTTCATACAGCTGCCACAGGGCCTCCAGCCCCGGCGCGCGCAGGCGCGTCAGGTCTTCCGGCCGGTCCAGATCCCACAGCGTCTCCAGCTCCGTCAGCGCCAGTCCGTCCCGGGCGCAGGCCTCGCGGGTCCGATCCGCCACCTGCCCGCCGCCCCAGGGCATGCCCTCGAACAGGGACGGATGGTCCCGCTTCAGACCCAGCAGCACATAGCCGCCATCCTCGGCCGGCCCCATGACCACATCCGCCCCCGCGTCCAGGGCCCGCGCCGCGCGCAGCACGTAGTCCCGGTCCAGCAGGGGCACATCCGTGCCCACCAGGATCACCCGCCCGGCCACGGCCAGGGCCGCGCGCGCGGCCTGGTGCATGCGCCGTCCCAGATCGCCATCCACCTGCGCCGACAGGCCGCAGTCATGGAGATCCCGCAGCTCGTGCCACAGGGGATGGGCGATATCCGGGGTCACGCACAGGGTCAGCCCGCCCACCCCCTGCAGGCGGGACAGCAGATGGCGCACGCAGGCCGCGTGCAGGCGCGCGGCCCCTTCGGCGCCCAGGGCCGGGATCAGACGGGTCTTGACCGCGCCCGGCGCCGGGCTGCGGGCAAAGATCAGGATTCGCGTGCCGGGGAGCTGCATTGACGATAGCGGTGGACCAGGCGCTGCGGCGGCACGCCCAGAAAGTAGGCCAGGCGCAGGCGCCACATCAGCAGCACGGTGCGCAGCACGCCATGCCGCTGCCAGCGGCGGGCCGAGGTCCACAGGGCCAGGCGCGGGCTGGCCGGCCGGTGATGCCGGCGTAGACGGCGGGACAGCTCGATGTCTTCCATCAGGGGGATCTCGGCGAAGCCGCCCAGCCGCTGGAACAGGTCGCGCCGCACGAACAGGCCCTGGTCGCCGGTGACCATGCCGCTGAGGCGCGAGCGCCAGTTCATGAGAAAGCCGATCAGACGATAGATACGGCCCGGGGCATCCAGGCGCACATCGAAGCGCCCCCAGTCACGCCGGCAGTCCTGTATCGCCCGCAGATAGTCCCCGGCGGGACGCGACAACCCTGTATCGGCGTGCAGAAACCACAGCCACTCGCCGAGCGCGGCGGCGGCGCCCCGGTTCATCTGCCGCGCCCGTCCCGGCGCGCACTGAATCAACCGGTCCACCCGCGGGCGCGCCAGCGCCACGGTGGCATCCCGGCTGCCGCCGTCGGCCAGGATCAGCTCCACCTCCCGCGCGCGCAGCGGCTGCAGGGCGTCGAGCAGCGATCCGATCACCGCCCCCTCGTCCAGGGTCGGGATGACGATCGACAGTCTCACGCCAGGGCACCGCCGCAACTGCTCCCCTGCCCGGCGGTACAGCCATAGCAGTGATCCGCCACCGCGATGCCGGCGCCACACAACAACTCGGGATCCAGATCGCGCAGATGCAGCCGCCGCCCCCGCCAGCGCAGCGGCATGTCCAGCATCTGGTTGAAATCACAGTCGTACACCCAGCCCTGCCAATCCACGCTGACCAAGCTGCGGCACATCACGCTGTCCAGATTGCTGTCCTGATGGGCCTGCTTGAGCAGCGTCAGGTAGCTGTCGAACTCCCCGCGCGAGGCCAGCATGCTGCCGAAACGCTGGATCGGCATATTGGTGATGGTCAGCAGCTGATTGAAGGTCACCCCGTGTTCGGCCAGGCGGATCCGGTAATCGGACTCGAGCGCGGCCTGCGGCGGCGGCAGAAAGGGACCGGTCGGGTTGTAGACCAGATTCAGCACCAGGCCGCTGCCGGGCCGACCGTAACCCAGGGCGTTCAGCCGGCGCAGCCCCGCCAGACTGCCCTCGAACACCCCCTTGCCACGCTGCCCGTCCACGTTCTCCCGCAGATAGCACGGCAGCGAGGCCACCACCTCGACCCCCTGGGCGGCGAGAAACTCCGCCAGACCCGCCTGCTCCGGCACCTCCAGTATGGTCAGATTGCAGCGGTCTATCACCGCCACCCCCAACTCGCGCGCCGCCGTCACCAGACGCCGGAAATGCGGGTTCATCTCGGGCGCCCCGCCGGTCAGGTCCAGGGTGCGGATGTGCCCGCCGCGCAGCACCTCGATCACCGCATCCACCGTATCGGCCTGCATGGACTCACGGCGATTCGGTCCCGCGTTCACATGACAATGCTGGCACTGCTGATTGCAGCGATATCCCAGATTGACCTGCAAAGTCCGCAGCACCCCGCGCGAGATCGCGGGAAAGGTGCCAGGAAACAGCCGGGCGGCGGTATTCAGCATGGTTGTAAATCCTCGATCACGGGTTCAATGAACAGGCCATCACACGGGACAAACAGCGCGCGGAAACATGTAAAATGCGCCTCTCTGCCCCCGTAGCTCAGCAGGATAGAGCAACCGCCTCCTAAGCGGTAGGTCGTGCGTTCGAATCGCGCCGGGGGCGCCATACAAAACCTGATCCGACTAACGAACTGCGTCATACCCCGCCGCCGAAACATCATGCGATTCGAACGCACGACGTTTCAAATTGGCCCGGTCGACAAGCGGCGTAGCCGCGCAGCTCGAGCGCAGCGAGACATCGCGCCGGGGGCGCCATACAAAACCCGATCCGACTAACGAACCGCGTCATACCCCGCCGCCGAAACATCATGCGATTCGAACGCACGACGTTTCAAAATGGCCCGGTCGACAAGCGGCGTAGCCGCGCAGCTCGAGCGCAGCGAGACATCGCGCCGGGGGCGCCCCCTCCCAGCCTCTCCCGCAAGCGGACATTACTGTCCGGAAAAAATGAACAAGACATTGCGATATCCCTCCCCCCGCTTGCGGGGGGAGGTTAGGAGGGGGCCATCCCAACACCTGGCTCATTGCCTCGCGGCAGCAATGACCAAAGGCGAAGGAAAGGCGCCCGAGGCCGCTTCTGTTATTGTAATGTCTGAATCAGACGCCCCCCGGGGCCGCCGTGACCGACGACTGGAGAAGCCCATGCCAGGCCCCCGCCTTTCGACCTTTCTTCGCTGGCTCGATGTGTTTCTGCGCGGTGCGCATCTGGCCAGCATCGTGCTGCTCGGCGCGGCCGTCCTGGGCGCGCCTCTCGCGCCGGGGCCGGCCGGGGGCGCGGTCCTGGCGAGCGGGGTGCTGATGCTGATAACCGAGGTCTGGAACCGGCCCGAACTGGTGCGTCAGTGGACCGGTCTCTCGCTGTTGCTCAAGCTGGGGCTGGTGGCCTGGATGATGGCCGCGCCGGCGCTGCGCCAGCCGCTGTTCTGGCTGATCGTCGGCTGGTCGGCGGTCTTCGCCCACGCGCCTTCCACCTTCCGTCACCGCCGTTGGCTGTGAGCCGCGGGCTTCCGCCGGCATGAGCGACTGGGAACTGCTGTTACTGGCCCTGGTGGGCGTGCTGGCCGGCTGGCTCAATGTGCTGGCCGGGGGCGGCTCGCTGCTGACCGTGCCGCTGATGGTGTTCATGGGCCTGCCCGGCCCGGTGGCCAACGGCACCAACCGCATCGCCATCCTGATGCAGAACATCACCGCCGTGACCACCTTTCACCGGCGAGGCTTTTCCGACTTCCGCCTCAGCCTCAGCCTGGCCCTGGCCGCCTCGCTCGGCGCGGTGTTCGGGGCACGGCTCGGGGTCCATCTCGAAGGGGTGTGGTTCAACCGCACCCTGGCCCTGATCATGCTCGGCGTGATGCTGCTGATGGGCCACGAACGGCTCGGCGGCGACACCGCCGACAGCCCCGCCGGCACGGCGCCGCGCCGCCTCCTGGCCGGTCATCTGCTGATGGTCGGGGCGGGCGCCTGGGGCGGTTTCATCCAGGTCGGGGTGGGTTTCATCCTGATGCCCATACTCAACCGGGTGATGGGGCTGAACCTGGTGCTGACCAATATGCACAAGGTGTTCATCATCCTGGTGTTCAACCTGGTCGCCCTGGCGGTGTTCGCCAGCCAGCTGCAGCTGATGTGGTGGGCCGGCCTGTGGCTTGCGCTGGGCAACTCGCTGGGCGGCTGGCTGGGCGCGCACACCTCGGTGGACAAGGGTGAGCGCCGCATCCGCCTGGTGCTCAACCTGACCCTGGCGGTTTTCATCGTCAAGCTGCTGTTTTTCTGAGCATCGCCCTTCGATATAGTCAGCGCATGCTGATTCCCGCGCGTCCCCTTCTGCTTCTGGGCGCCACCCTGCTGCTGGGTGGCTGCCTGTCCGCGCCCGAACGCCCGGACCCGCCCCGTTTCGATCCGGCGGCGCGCTTCGACAGCCTCACCGAAAGCGCGCCCGACCGGCCCGAGTGGTGGCGCCACGCCCTGCCTCCCGCCTACCGGACGCTGGTCGAACGACTGCTGCGCGACAGCCCGGCGCTGCGCGCGGCACGGGCCGAGGCCGCCTATCGCCGGGCCCGCTTGCGCGCCAGCGAGGCGGCCCGGGGACCGAGCGCCGACCTGAACGCAGGGGCCAGCCGCCGGCACGAACGCGGCGGGCACAGCAGCCGCGTGTCCGCGGGCCTCGACCTGCGGCAGCCCCTGGACCTGTCCGGGGAGATCCGCGCCGACATCGCCGCGCGCCGCGCCGAGCGGGAACAGGCGCTGGCCGAGATCGCGCTAGTACGCCAGCAACAGATCCAGTCCCTGCTGTTGGCCCTGATCGACCATGCCGAGGCCCGTCAGCGCGAGCGCCTGCTGCAGGCGCAGATCGAGACCGGGCGCAGACAGCTGCGGCTCACCCGCCTGCGCTTCAGCCAGGGCCAGGCCTCGCCCGTGGACGTGCTGCAGCAGCAGGACCAGATCGCGGCCCTGCAGGAGCAGCTGCCGGCCATCCGGCTGCAGGCCCGCCAGGCCGCCAATCGCGTGGCCGAACTGTTGGGGCGCGTGCCGGGCGGACTGACGC
>JALVTT010000085.1 GCA_027024025.1 Sedimenticola sp. | reverse complement strand
GCCTGTCGGAGAAGATCCACAACGAGACCGACCAGATCCAGGACATCATCAACCAGCTGCAGGAGAACTCCCGCGAGGCGGTCGAGGTGATGAACCGGGGCACGGAGCGCAGCGCCGCGGTGGCGGAAAAGGCCGGGCTGGCCGACGCCGCCCTGGAGGGCATCACCCGCTCGGTCGCCACCATCAGCGACATGAACGGCAACATCGCCGAGCTGGCGGGCAACCAGCTCGAACGGGTCGGCGAGGTGCGCAACAAGGTGGTCTCCATCCACGGCATCGCCGAGGAGGCCGCGGCCACCGCGGCCCAGGCCGCCGCCTCGTCCAACGAGTTCACGGTCATGGCGCGTCAGCTTCAGGACCTGGTCAGCCAGTTCCTGCGCGAGGACAGCGCCGGGCCGGAGGTGCTGGAGCTGGCCCCGGCCGACCTGGCCGCGCGGACGCCGGACTCAGCCGCGCCCGACGGCGACACCGAACCGGAGGTGTTCTGAGCCGGCCACGCGGGTATAATTTCGGGTTTTTCGCAGACCGCTGCCGGAACCCGATCCCATGCAAAAGACCTACGACCCCCATGCCATAGAACAACGCTGGTACCAGACCTGGGAGCAGCGCGGCTGGTTCGCCCCGCGCGCGGCCGACGGCGCCACGGGCGCGTCCTACTGCATCATGATCCCGCCACCGAACGTCACCGGCAGCCTGCACATGGGGCATGGCTTCAACAATACGGTGATGGACACCCTGATCCGCTACCACCGCATGAAGGGCGACAAGACCCTCTGGCAGCCGGGGACCGACCATGCCGGCATCGCCACCCAGATGGTGGTGGAGCGCCAGCTCGAGGCCGAGGGCTTGACCCGCCACGACCTGGGCCGGGAGAAGTTCATCGAGCGGGTCTGGAAATGGAAGGAAGAATCCGGCGGCAACATCACCCGTCAGTTGCGCCGGCTCGGCTCGTCACTGGACTGGACGCATGAACGCTTCACCATGGACGAGGGTCTGTCCGAGGCGGTCAAGGAGGTGTTCGTGCGCCTCTACGAGGAGGGCCTGATCTATCGCGGCAAGCGCCTGGTCAACTGGGACCCCAAGCTGCACACCGCCGTCTCCGATCTGGAGGTCATCTCCGAGGAGGAGAACGGCCACATGTGGCACATGCGCTACCCCCTGTCCAACGGCACCGGCCATCTGGTGGTCTCCACCACCCGCCCCGAGACCATGCTGGGCGACTGCGCGGTGGCGGTGAACCCCGAGGACGAGCGCTACAAGCACCTGATCGGCGAACTGGTGGAGCTGCCCCTGACCGGACGCATGATCCCCATCGTTGCCGACGAGCACGCCGACCCGGAGTTCGGCACCGGCTGCGTCAAGATCACCCCGGCGCACGACTTCAACGACTACGAGGTGTGGCAGCGCCACCGCGACGAGAAGGCCATCGCCGAACAGCCGCACGGCGGTCTGATCAACATCTTCACCGTGGACGCGGCGGTACGCGACAACACCCCGGAAGAGGACGGGCTGATCCCGGCCAAATACATCGGCCTGGACCGCTACGCCGCGCGCAAGGCCATCCTGGCTGATCTGGAGGCCGCCGGACTGCTGGAGAAGACGGTCGATCACAAGCTGATGGTGCCGCGCGGCGACCGTTCCGGCGTGGTCATCGAGCCGTTTCTGACCGACCAGTGGTACGTCAAGGTCGGGCCGCTGGCCAAACCGGCCATCGAGGCGGTCGAGCGCGGCCGGATCCGCTTCGTGCCGGACAACTGGAAGAACACCTATTACGAGTGGATGCGCAATATCCAGGACTGGTGCATCAGCCGCCAGATCTGGTGGGGCCACCGCATCCCGGCCTGGTACGACGAGGAAGGCAATGTCTATGTCGGCCGCTCCGAGGAAGAGGTGCGCGAAAAGCACGGCCTCGGCCCCGACTACCCCCTGCGCCAGGACGAGGACGTGCTCGACACCTGGTTCAGCTCCGCGCTGTGGCCTTTCTCCACCCTGGGCTGGCCCGAACAGACCGAGCGCCTGCAGACCTTCTACCCCACCAATGTGCTGGTCACGGGATTCGACATCATCTTCTTCTGGGTCGCGCGCATGATCATGATGGGGCTGAAGTTCATGGACGACGTGCCCTTCCACGAGGTCTATGTGCATGGCCTGGTGCGCGACTCCCAGGGCCAGAAGATGTCCAAGTCCAAGGGCAATGTGCTCGATCCCATCGACCTGATCGACGGCATCTCCCTGGAGGACCTGGTCACCAAGCGCACCAGCGGCATGATGCAGCCGCAACTGGCGAAGAAGATCGAGAAACAGACCCGCAGGGAGTTCCCTGACGGCATCCCCAGCTTCGGCACCGACGCCCTGCGCTTCACCTTCGCCGCCCTGGCCGCCACCGGGCGCGACATCAAGTTCGACCTGGGGCGCATCGAGGGCTACCGCAACTTCTGCAACAAGCTGTGGAACGCGGCGCGCTATGTGCTGATGAACGTGGAGGGAAAAGACTGCGGTACTTCGAGCGCCCCCCCTCAATCCCCCCCACTGCGTGGGGGGGAGGCAAATGTATCCCCCTCACCAAGCGGGGGAGACCAAGGGGAGGATATCGAATACTCCGCCGCGGACCGCTGGATCCTCTCCCGCCTGCAACAGACCATCGCCGATGTGACCGCCGCCATCGAGGGCTATCGCTTCGACCAGGCCGCGAACGCCATCTACGACTTCGCCTGGAACCAGTACTGCGACTGGTACCTTGAACTGTCCAAGCCGGTGCTCAACGGTGACGACACGCCGGAGGCGGCCAAGCGCGGCACCCGCCAGACCCTGGTGCGGGTACTGGAGACCCTGCTGCGCCTGGCACATCCCATCATGCCCTTCATCACCGAGGAGATCTGGCAGCGGGTCGCGCCCCTGGCCGGCACCGCCAGCGCAACCGACGAGAACCGGACCATCATGCTCGCCCCCTGGCCCCGGGCCGACCAGGCCCTGGTGGACGAGCAGGCCGGGGCCGAGATGGAATGGGTGATGCAGTTCATCCTCGGCATCCGTTCGATCAAGGGCGAGATGAACATCGCCCCCGGCAGGCCGGTGCCGGTGCTGCTGGCGAACACCAGCGAGACGGACCGCGACTATGCCGAGCGTCACCGTCCCTACCTGGACTTTCTCGCGCGGGTCGAATCCATCGAGATCCTGCCCGAGGACGACCCCGGCCCGGAGTCGGCGATCGCCCTGGTCGGCGGCATGAAGATCCTGATCCCGCTGGCCGGACTGATCGACAAGGAGGCCGAGATCGCCCGCCTGGAGAAAGAGATCGGCAAGCTCGAAAAAGAGATCGAGCGGGTGGCCAAAAAGCTGGAAAACCCCAATTTCGTGGACAAGGCGCCGGCCGCGGTGGTGCAGAAGGAACGCGACCGGATTGAGCAATCTCAAGGCGCGCTGACGCAACTGACGGCACAATTGGAGAAGATCCGTTCACTCTGAGGTCGGCTGCATATTATCCGACTCCAACTATCACAGGATGTTGAAGAACAAAGTTTTCAACATCTTACCTAAGGAAGTCCGAATAAAAGCCATCCCTGGCTTTTTCAGGACTCGCTGCGCCGCAAACGCGGTCTGCGGCTTGGCCCAAAATCAAGCGCTTACAGCGATCGATCTTGTCGGCACATCTTTGTGCCGGAGGAAGATCTGAATTATTCAGATCTTTCCTATAAGGCTGCCCAGCGTCTCTCCGATCCGGCTGACCGCCACCACCTCCAGCCCGGCAATGGGTTTCCTGGGGGCATTGGCGCGCGGCACGATGGCCCGCCGGAAGCCGTGCTTGGCCGCCTCGCGCAGGCGCTCCTGGCCGTTCGGCACCGGCCGCACCTCCCCGGCCAGGCCGACCTCGCCGAAGGTCACCAGATCGGGCGGCAGCGGCCGGTCGCGGAAGCTGGACAACACCGCCAGCAGCACCGCCAGGTCGGCGGCGGGCTCGGTGACCCGCACCCCGCCGACCACGTTCAGGAACACGTCCTGGTCGAACATCCCCACCCCGCCGTGCCGGTGCAGCACCGCCAGCAGCATGGACAGGCGGTTCTGCTCCAGACCCAGGGCCACCCGGCGCGGGTTGCCCAGCGGGCTCTGATCCACCAGGGCCTGCACCTCCACCAGCAGCGGCCGGGTGCCCTCGCGGGTCACCAGGATGGCGCTGCCCGCCACCTCCTCGGCGTGGCGCGAGAGAAAGATGGCCGAGGGATTGGCCACCTCGCGCAGCCCCTTGTCGGTCATGGCGAACACGCCCAGCTCGTTGACCGCGCCAAAGCGGTTCTTGATCGCGCGCACCAGGCGGAACTGACTGCCGGCCTCGCCCTCGAAATACAGCACCGTGTCCACCATGTGCTCCAGCACCCTTGGCCCGGCCAGGGCCCCCTCCTTGGTGACATGACCGACCAGGAACAGGCTGGTGCCGGTCTGCTTGGCATAGCGCACCAGGCGCGCGGCCGATTCGCGCACCTGGGCCACCGAGCCGGGCGCCGACTGCAGCTCGGTGGTGAAGAAGGTCTGGATGGAGTCGAGCACCAGCACCCGCGGCTGGTGTTGCTGGGCCAGGTTGATGATGCGTTCCACGCAGGTCTCGGTCAGCAGCTGCACCCGCTCGCCGGGCAGGCCCAGGCGCTGCGCGCGCAGGCTGATCTGCTCCGCCGATTCCTCGCCCGAGACATACAGCGCCGGCATCTGCTCCGCGAGCAGGGCCATGGCCTGGATCAGCAGGGTGGACTTGCCGATGCCGGGATCGCCGCCGATCAGGGTCACCGAGCCCTGCACCAGGCCCCCGCCCAGCACCCGGTCCAGCTCGCGCAGGCCGGTGCCGATGCGCCGCACGTCCTCGGCCGCGACCTCGGAGAGGCGCCGCACCGACTGGGTGCGCGCATCCCCGGCATAACCGGCGAAACGGCCCGCCGTCCCGCCATCGGCGGGTGGCGCCTGCTCCTGCAGGGTGTTCCAGGCACCGCAATCGCCGCACTGTCCCTGCCATTTGGGGAAACTGGCGCCGCATTCGCTGCACACGAACCGGGTTCGGGTCTTAGCCGCCTTGGCCATCTTCTCCTCCCCGGGATTCGTCCCGGTACCGGCGCGGCACCCGCGCGGTGACGCCGCAGAACAGGGTGTAGGGTATGGTGCCGGCCCAGGCCGCCACCTCATCCACCGGCAGGCCCTCGCCCCACAGCACCACGCGGTCGCCGACCGCGGCCTCGACCCCGCGCAGATCGAGGGCGATCATGTCCATGGAGACCCGCCCCACTACCGGCACCCGCATGCCGTTCACCAGCACCTGCGCGCCGGGCGCGATCTCGCGCGGATAGCCGTCGCCATAGCCGATCCCGGCCACCCCCAGCGGCATGTCCTCCGGGGCGCGCCAGGTGGCGCCATAGCCGACCGGCTCACCCGCCCCCAGGGCCTTGACCGCGATCAGCGGCGCGCTCAGGGTCATCACCGGGCGCAGATCCAGCCCGGCGGCGTCGCGACCGGCCAGGGGCGAGGCCCCGTAGAGCATCAGGCCCGGACGCACCCAGTCGGCGTGGCTGTCCGGCCAGGCCAGGATGCCGGCGGAGTTGGCAATCGACTGCTCGGCGGGCAGGCCGGCGCAGGCCGCGCGCATGCGCGCCAGCTGCTCGCCGGTCATGGGGTCGCGCGGATCGTCCGCGCAGGCCAGATGGGTCATCAGGCGCAGCGAGGCCACCGCCGGCAGGGCCGAGACCTCACGCCACAGTCCGCCCAGTCCCTCGGGCGCGAAGCCCAGCCGGTGCATGCCGGTATCGCATTTCAGCCAGCAGTCCAGGGAAGCTTGGCCCGACAGGCCGCGCAGCAGTTCGATCTGCGAGGCATGATGCAGGGTCGGCTGCAGGCCGAAGCGCACGCAGGCGGACAGCTCGTCGGGTCCGCCCGGGCCCTCCAGCACCACCAGCGGCGCCTGTATGCCCGCCTCGCGCAGGGCCACGCCCTCGCCGGCGCGCGCCACCGCCAGGGCGTCGGCGCGGCCTTCCAGGGCGCGCGCCACGGCCACTTCACCGTGTCCATAGGCCTGCGACTTGACCACGGCCATGATCCGGCGTCCCGGGGCCGAACGCCGCACCACCTCCAGATTGTGACGCAGCGCGGCGAGATCGATGACGGCCTGGACGCTGGCGGCGGGCATCAGTAATCGACGTCGCTGTAGACGTCCTGGGCGAAGTTGTCGAAGCGGGTGTACTGGCCCTGGAAGGTCAGATTGACGGTGCCGATGGGGCCGTTACGCTGCTTGCCGATGATGATCTCGGCCTTGCCCTTGTCCGGCGAGTCCTCGTTGTAGACCTCGTCCCGGTAGATGAACACGATCAGGTCGGCGTCCTGCTCGATGGCCCCCGATTCACGCAGGTCCGACATCACCGGGCGCTTGTTGGGGCGCTGCTCCAGGGAACGGTTGAGCTGCGAGAGGGCGACCACCGGCACGTTCAGTTCCTTGGCCAGGGCCTTGAGCCCGCGCGAGATGGCCGAGATCTCGGTGGCCCGGTTCTCGCCCGCCTCCGGGGCCTGCATCAGCTGCAGATAGTCGAGCACCACCAGCCCCAGCTCGCCGTGCTCCTTCATCAGTCGGCGGCAGCGGGCGCGCACCTCGGTGGGCGTCAGGGCCGGGGTGTCGTCGATGAACAGCTTGGCCTTGTTCAGCAGCTGGACCGCGGAGGTGACCCGCGGCCAGTCGTCCGGCTCCAGCTTGCCGGAGCGCACCGCCTGCTGGTTGATGCGGCCCAGCGAGGAGATCATGCGCATGGTGAGTTGCTCGCCCGGCATCTCCATGGAGAAGATGGCCACCGGCTGGCCAGAGCCGATCGCCACGTTCTCGGCGATGTTCATGGCAAAGGTGGTCTTGCCCATGGAGGGCCGCCCGGCGACGATGATGAGGTCCGACTTCTGCAGGCCCGAGGTCTTGGCATCGAAATCATGGAAGCCGGTCGCCAGACCGGTCAGTTCCGAGCCGCTGGCGTGCAGTTCCTCGATGCGGTCCACGGTGGCGGTCAGCAGCCGCTGGATGTCGCGGAATCCGCTGCGCCCCTTGGCCTGCTGCTCGGCGATCCGGAACACCATGTTCTCGGCCTCGTCCAGCAGCTGGTGGACCTTGCGCCCCTCCGGACGGAAGCCGCTGTCGGCGATCCGGTTGCCCACCTTGATCAGCTGGCGGATCACCGACTGCTCGCGCACGATGCGCGCATAGGCCGCGACATTGGAGGCGCTGGGGGTGTCGTTGGCCAGGGCCCCCAGATAGGGCAGCCCGCCCACATCGTCCAGCTCGGCGCGGCGCTCCAACTCCTCGGCCAGGGTCACCACGTCCAGCGGCTGATCGGCCTCGGCCAGGGCCGCCATGGCGCGGAAGATCAGCTGGTGCTCGCGGCGGTAGAAGTCCTCGGCCACCACCTGGTCGGCGACCCGGTCCCAGGCCTCGTCGTCGAGCATGAGACCGCCGAGCACCGACTGCTCGGCCGGGATGGAATGCGGCGGCACGCGCAGCGACTCCATGGCCTGCGCGGCATCCATGCCGGCCGGTGGCGGCTCGAATTCAGGCGGAGGGACGAGTTGATCGGGATCGCTGGACATGGGGGGATTAAACCATAAAACGACAACGCCCCGGGTGTCCGGGGCGTTGTCTGCGGGATCCGGGGACGTCTCAGTCCTCGGCGACCACGTTGACCTTGAGGTCCACGTCCACGTCCGCGTGCAGATGCAGCGACACGGTGTACTCGCCGGTCATGCGGAAGGCGCCCTCGGGCATGCGGATCTCGGACTTGGCGATCTCCACCCCGGCCTCGGCGCAGGCGGCCACGATGTCGGTGGTACCCACCGAACCAAAC
>JALVTT010000084.1 GCA_027024025.1 Sedimenticola sp. | reverse complement strand
GAAGAACTTGGAGAAGCTGTTGATCACGAACAGGCCCTCGCCACCGGCCGCCAGGGCCGTCCAGGGCCGGCCGCCGTACTGCAGGCCCTGGTAGATCTCGTCCACGATCAGAAAACGCCCGCGCGCCGCCAGCCCGGCCTGCACGGCGGACAGCGCCGCCGACGGGATCACCTCCCCGGTGGGGTTGGAGGGGCTGGCCAGCATCATGCCGCGCGCGTCGTCCAGCGCGCCCAGCGCGCTGTCGGCGTCGAAGCCCTCCGGCATGGGCGGCAGGGCCCGCGCCTGACCACCGAACATGCCGATCATGTGCCGGTTGCAGGGATAGCCGGGATCCTGCACCAGGACGCTGTCGCCGGGATCGACCAGCACCCCCAGGATGAGCTGCAGGGCCCCCGAGGCGCCCGGGGTGACCACCACCCGCCCCGGATCGACCGCCACACCCAGGTGCCGGTCGTAATAGGCGGCGATGGCCTCGCGCAGCACCGGCAGGCCCAGGGCCGGGGTGTAGTGGGTGTGACCGGCGCTCAGTGCCTCGCGCGCGGCCTGATTGACCGCCTCCGGGGCCGGGAAATCGGGCTCGCCCACCTCCATGTGGACCAGATCCCGCCCCGCCTGCTGCAGGCGCTGGGCGCGCGCCAGGATGTCCATCACCCGAAAGGGGGCGATGGACTGCATGCGGCGTGCGGGACGGGGTTCGCTCACAGGGTTCTCAGAAACGCCAGATCGACCGGGGCCTCCAGGGTAGCACCATCGGCGCGCCGGGGCAGCCGGCCGGGCTCGCCGAGCTGGTCGATCACCAGGCTGGCGCGCGAGAAATCCTGGTCCCGGGTATAGCCGTTGGTGGTCACCAGGATGCGTTCGATACCCGCGTCGGCGGCCGAGCTGACCCCGTGCCCAGAGTCCTCGAAGGCGATCACCTGCGGACCGGACAGGCCCAGCCGCCGCAGCACCCAGTCGTAGATGTCCGGCGCCGGTTTCTTGGCCGGCACGATGTCCCCGGCGCCGATCTCGGCGAACCAGTCCAGGGAGCCGGGGCCCAGGGTGTTCTCCAGCAGCGCGCTCACATTGTCCGGCGTGGTGGTGGTCGCGATCGCCAGGGTGATGCCGGCCGCGCGCGCCTCGCGCAGCAGCCGCTCCACCCCGGGGCGCAGGGGCACCCTGCCCTCGGCCATCAGGGCCTTGTAGTGCCGCGTCTTGGCCGCGTGCAGGCCGGCCACGAAGTCGTCCAGGTCCGCCGGAGCGGCGTAATCCGTGTTGAACTCGCGCAGGTAGTACTTGATGCGCTCCTTGCCGCCGGTCACCGAAAGCAGTCTGCCGTACAGATCGGCGTCCCACACCCAGTCCAGGCCCGCGTCCGCGAAGGCGCGGTTGAAGGCCACGCGGTGCCCGTCGCGCTCGGTATCGGCCAGGGTGCCGTCCACATCGAATACCAGTGCCTCGATCTCTGCCATTGCCGCTGTCTCCCGAAAAATGGCCGAAGCATACCGGATCGGCCCATCAATCCAAGCAAAAAAGGCCTGATTAAGTTATGGTTGGGGAACAGGAGAACCGCGATGCCAGAGAACGCCACAGACCTCTTTCACTACGAGGGCTTCGCGCCCTATCAGCCGGCCGACGGCGAACCCTATATGAGTCCCGCGCAGGAGGCGCACTTCCGCGCCATGCTCGAACACTGGCGCAACGCCCTGATGGAGGAAGTGGACCGCACGGTCGATCACATGAAGGCGGATGTCACCCATCACGCCGACCCCAACGACCGGGCCACCCAGGAGTCGGACATCGGCCTGGAACTGCGCACCCGCGACCGCGAGCGCAAGCTGCTGGCCAAGATCGAAAAGACCCTCAAGCAGATCGACGAACACGAATACGGCTACTGCAAGGTCTGTGGCGTGGAGATCGGCCTGCGCCGCCTGGAGGCGCGCCCCACCGCCGATATGTGCATCGACTGCAAGACCGCCCAGGAACAGAAGGAAAAACAGTTCAACTGAAAACGGAACGCCATGGCTGAACCCGGCTATTGCGGCCGCTTTGCGCCCTCCCCCACCGGCCCCCTGCATTTCGGCTCCCTGGTCACCGCCATGGCCTCCTATCTGGAGGCGCGCGCCCGCCACGGCCGCTGGCTGCTGCGCATCGACGACCTGGACCAGACCCGCTGCGTGCCCGGCATGGCCGGGCACATCATGCGCACCCTGGAGGCCTTCGGCATGCACTGGGACGGCCGCCCGGCCTGGCAGAGCCGCAACCAGGCGGCCTACCAGGCGGCGCTGGAGCGCCTGCGCCGGGACGGCCGCCTGTATCACTGCCGGTGCAGCCGCCGCCAGGTCGCCGCTGCGGCCACCCGCAGCGGCCCCGAAGGGCCCATCTACCCCGGTACCTGCCGCGGGCTGGACCTGGGGCCCGGCCCCGGACGGGCCACCCGCATCCGCGTGGACGACACCCCCATCCGTTTCGAGGACGGCCTGTTCGGCCCCCAGACACAAAATCTGTCCGAGTGGGTCGGCGACTTCGTGGTCCACCGCGCCGACGGCTATTTCGCCTACCAGCTCGCGGTGGTGGTGGACGACCATCTGGCCGGCATCAACCAGGTGGTGCGCGGCGCCGACCTGCTCGCCTCCACCGCCCGCCAGCTGTGGCTGCACGACCTGCTGGGCCAGCCCCGCCCGCGCCATCTGCATGTCCCGCTGGTGCTGGGCCCGGACGGCAAAAAACTGAGCAAGCGCGACGCCGCCCACCCGGTCGATCCGGCACAACCCCTGCCCGATCTGCTGGCCGCCTGGACCTTCCTCGGCCAAACACCCCCGCAGGACAGGGATTTGAGCGTCGAGGAATTCTGGCAATGGGCCCTGCCCCTGTGGCAGCCTGAACGCATGAAGCAGACGGAGTCCCGAGATGAGCGAACAACAGACCCCTTATGAGATGCTGGGCGGCGAGGCCGGCGTGCGCGCGCTGGTCGACCGCTTCTACGACCACATGGACCGCCTGCAGGAGGCGGCCACCGTGCGCGGTCTGCATGCGCGCAGCCTGAAGGCCTCGCGCGAGAAACTGTTCCTGTTCCTCTCCGGCTGGCTGGGCGGACCCGATCTGTATGTGCAGAAATACGGTCACCCGCGCCTGCGCGCGCGTCACCTGCCGTTCTCCATCGGCATCGAGGAACGCGATCAGTGGATGCTGTGCATGCGCAAGGCCCTGGACGAGATGGACCTGGAGCCCGCCTTCCGCGAGCGCCTGGAAAACGCCTTCCTGTCCACCGCCGACCACATGCGCAACCGCGCCGAGTACGACCAAAACCCCGGCCTGGTGATCGGACCGGACAAATAGCCCTTTTGCCAAGACCCCCCGGCCTCTGCCAGAATGCGGCGCGCCCGCCCGGATGGCGAAATTGGTAGACGCAGCAGACTTAAAATCTGCCGGTCATCGCGACCGTGCCGGTTCGATTCCGGCTCCGGGCACCAAATCCAACACCGCATCAATCACCCCGCAGCACTCCCCTGTCCGTAGGTTGGGCAAAGGCGCGTAGCGCCGTGCCCAACATCAGCCGGAGTTTTGTTGGGCACGCTTCGCTTTGCCCAAGCTACCAGGTTTGGGAGCGCCGCCATCCTGGCGGCCCGACCGGCGGGACGCCGGCGCTCCCAGGCCACAGCGGGAGATTTCCCGTCATTGGATATCAAGGATAAAGAATGGAGGCCGGGCCCGGAGTCGAACCGAGGTCCACGGATTTGCAATCCGCTGCATAGCCACTCTGCCACCCGGCCATTTGATCGTTTGCAGCACTTGCCGGTGTGCTGAGACCAGAAACCCCGCAGGCCTGCGGGGTTTCAGGAAATCTGGAGCGGGAAACGAGACTCGAACTCGCGACCCCAACCTTGGCAAGGTTGTGCTCTACCAACTGAGCTATTCCCGCCTGACGAGGCCGCTATTCTAGGGATTCGCGGGTGTCTGTCAAGCCTGTTTCTGAATCTTTATTCAGGCGGCTCCGTCCGCCCCAGCATGGGCCAGGCGGCGCGCAGATAGATGACCATGGACCACAGGGTCAGGATGACCGCCACATACAGCAGGACCTGCCCCACCAGGTAGGTCGGCACGCCCCAGAGATCCTCGTGGTAGATGAGCAGGGTGATCGCCAGCATCTGCGCGGCGGTCTTGAACTTGCCGATCTCCGAGACCGCCACCTGGGCGCGCCGGCCCAGCTCGGCCATCCACTCGCGCAGCGCCGAGATGGTGATCTCGCGCCCGATGATGACCATCACCGGCAGGGCCAGCCACAGCTGGGGATCGGCCTGCAGCACCACCACCAGGGCGGTCGCGACCATAAGCTTGTCGGCGACCGGGTCGAGGAAGGCCCCCAGGGCCGAGGTCAGCCCCATGCGGCGCGCCAGAAAGCCGTCCAGCCAGTCGGTGAAGCCCGCGGCCATGAAGATCAGGGTGGCGGCCGGGGCCGACCAGGATACCGGCAGGTAGAACACCAGCACGAACACCGGGATCATGGCGATGCGCGCCAGGGTGAGCAGGTTGGGCAGGCTGTACAAGCTGGTCATTCCTCGCCGTGAAAGGCCACGTACACCGCCCGGGCGAGGGTGTGGCTGATGCCCTCGACCGTGGCGATGTCCTCCACCCCGGCCCTGGCCAGGCCCTGCAGCCCGCCGAAGTGCTTGAGCAGGCGCTGGCGGCGCTTGGCGCCGATCCCGGGTATCTGCTCCAGCGGCGAGGTCTTGCGCGCCTTGCCGCGCCGGGCGCGGTGCCCGGTGATGGCGAAGCGGTGCGCCTCGTCACGGATGTGCTGGACCAGGTGCAGCGCCGGGGAGTTCGCTGGCAGTATAAGAGGCCGCTCCCGGCCCAACAAGAAGAGGGTCTCCATGCCGGGCTTGCGGTCCGGTCCCTTGGCCACGCCGAGGAGCAGCAGATCGTTGACACCGATCCCGGCCAGCACCTCCGCGACCGCGCCGAGCTGGCCCTTGCCGCCGTCGATCAGCAGCACGTCGGGCAACTTCCCCTCGCCCGCCTGGATGCGGGTATATCGCCGCTGCAGGGCCTGGCGCATGGCGGCATAGTCATCGCCCGGCTGGATGCCGTTGATATTGAAGCGCCGGTAATCGCTGCTCAGGGGCGCCCCGTCCTGGAACACCACGCAGGAGGCGACGGTCTTCTCGCCCTGGGTGTGGCTGATGTCGAAGCACTCCATGCGCAACGGCGGCTCGTCCAGGCCCAGGGCCTGCTGCAGGGCCTCGACCCGCTGGCGGCTGGCGCTAGAGCTGGCCAGACGCGCCTCGACCGCCATGGCCGCATTGGTGCGCGCCATCTCCAGCCAACGCGCCCGGTCGCCGCGCGGCGCGTCGATGATGCGCACCCGGTGCCCGGCCTGTTCGCTGAGCGCCTCCTGCAGCAAGGCCGCGTCGGCGGGCATGGCGCTGACCAGGATCTCGTTCGGCACCGCGCGCTCCAGGTAGTGCTGGGCGATGAAGGCCGAGATCAGGTCCGCCTCGCCGGCGCCCTCGGTGTGTTTGGGGTAGAAGGCCTTGTTGCCCAGGTTGTGTCCACGCCGCACCAGGAACTGCTGGATGCAGGCCACCCCGCCCCGGCTGGCCGCGGCGACGATGTCCAGATCACCCCGCTCACCGGCCACGTACTGTTTTTCCTGGACCGCCTTGAGCGCGGCGATCTGGTCGCGCAGGCGGGCCGCCTCCTCGAACTCCAGGCGCTCGGCGGCCGCTTCCATGCGCCGCACCCAGCGCTCGACCACATCCGAGGCCCGGCCCTCGAGAAACTGCACCGTGTCCCGCACATCGCGCGCGTACTGTTCCGGTGTGACGAAGCCCACGCAGGGCGCGGTGCAGCGCTCGATCTGATACTGCAGGCAGGGACGCGAACGGTTGGCGTAGTAGCTGTCCTCGCACTGGCGGATCGGGAACAGCTTCTGCAGCAGGCGGAGCGTCTCGCGCACCGCCCCGCTGCTCGGATAGGGCCCGAAAAAACGTCCCGGCTTGTCGCGCGCCCCGCGATGGAAGGCCAGGCGGGGAAAGTCACCATCCGAGAGATAGATATAGGGGTAGCTCTTGTCGTCGCGCAGCAGCACGTTGTAGCGCGGCCGGTGCGCCTTGATCAGATGATTCTCCAGGATCAACGCCTCGGACTCGGTGTGCGTCACCGTGATCTGGATATCGGCGATCTGCGCCACCATGGAGGCGATGCGCGCATTGCTGGCGCGCCGGAAATAGCTGCTCACCCGCCGCGCCAGATCCTTGGCCTTGCCCACATACATCACCTCGCCGCGCGCGTTCAGCATGCGGTACACCCCGGGGCGGTGCGTCAGGGTGGCGAGAAAGGCCTTGTGATCGAATTGCGGAGTCTCTTCAACCATCGAGCAGCTGACGCGCGCGCGCGAATACGGCCTGGAACATCGGCTCGGTCAGGCGCCGCGTCTGGGTGTTGTAACGACTGCAATGATACGAATCCAGCAGCGTGCGGCCACCCGGCAGGGCATGTTCCGCGGCATGCGCAAAGACGCAGTCCTTCTGGCGCAGACCGAGGCCGGCGACCACCGAGCGGTGCGCGATCGAGCCCAGCGCCACGATCACCGCGCCCGGGGGCAGCCCTTCCAGCTCCGCGGCGAGAAAATCGCGGCAGCTGTTGATCTCGGCGCCCACCGGCTTGTTCTGCGGCGGCAGGCACTTCACCGCGTTGGTGATGCGGCAATCGCGCAGCCGCAGCCCGTCGTCCGCCGAGACCGACTCGGGCCCGCTGGCAAAGCCGAATTCAAAAAGGGTGCGGTACAGCAGGATGCCGGCGTGATCCCCGGTGAAGGGCCGCCCGGTGGCATTGGCGCCGTGCATGCCCGGCGCCAGGCCCACCACCAGCAGGCGCGCCCGGGGATCGCCGAAGGCCGGCACCGGACGGGCGTGATAATCCGGATGCCGGGCCCGGACCTCGTCCAGAAAACCGGCCAGGCGCGGACAACGCCGGCAGTCCGGGTCGAACACCGCCCGGGACATCACTGCGACTCGATCACATTGTGCCGGATGGCAAAGTGCGTCAGCTCCACGTCATTGACCACATCGAGCTTCTCGTACAGGCGGTGCCGGTAGGTGGACACCGTCTTGGGGCTGAGATACAGGGTGTCGGAGATCTGCTGATTGTTCTGCCCCTGCACGATCATCAGCATGACCTGCATCTCGCGCGGCGACAGCTTCTTGAGCGGCGACTCCTCCGACTGGTTGACCATCTTCGACAGGGCCAGCTTCTGCGCCACATCGTTGGAGATATAGTGATTGCCGATATGCACGCTGCGGATGGCCTTGAACAGCTCCTCCGCCTGACAGCCCTTGGACACATAGCCGCGCGCGCCCGCGTCCAGCAACTGATTGGGGAAGGGATCATCGGTCAGCGCCGTCACCGCGATCACCCCCACATCCGGCGCCATGTGCGCGATGCGGCGGGTCGCCTCGATACCCCCGATCCCGGGCATATTGATATCCATGAGCACGATATCGGGCGGGTCCGCGCGCACGAACTCGACCGCGGACTCCCCGTCCGAGGCCTCCCCCACCACATCGATATCACTGGCGGACTCCAGCACGCTCTTCATCCCGGAACGGAACAAATCGTGGTCATCCACCAGCAGCAGACGGATATTCATTCAGCAGTCGCCAACCCGGAATCGTTGTTTTTCAGGATATTAGCAGTCTAGTGGGAAATAGGCCATTTACGGAACTCATGTTGTTAGCCCAAAGCCGTAATGTCCCCTTTGTCCAATTCTAAAATATCTCCTTTTGATTTCGGGAGGGACGGTGACAGAGGAGACCATTGCGATGACACGGAAGGCTGTGGACCGGCTGGGAGTGGTTCAGCAGGTTGTCGAGCAGCAGTTACGGCAAAAAGAGGCGGCCCG
>JALVTT010000083.1 GCA_027024025.1 Sedimenticola sp. | reverse complement strand
TACTTCTACAGCACAGATTTCCCCACCTTCCCACATAAAAACCCGATCGTATGCCGCTGATAACGGCCGCTACCCGATCGGCGTGGCACAATGCGGTTTCCTGGGGTCTGGAATCACGGATTCAGGAAATATCAATGACTTCTCAGATCGAAAATGGCACGATCCGCAGGCATTGGTGTATTATTACGTCCTTATATTGATCTTGAGCGGCCTTGTGGCTTCTTGACCAGCAGGAGAGCAACGTGAGCGAAACGTCCGTTTCCAACGCCCCGAAATACGAAGATGACATCTACGAGGATGCCGCCAACTGGCACGTCAATACCGGCGACGAAAAGATCCATGCCAAGCGCATGACCGGCCACTGGCGCAAGCTCAAGTGGCTGACCCACAGCGTATGGCTGATCTTCTTCATCGGTCCCTACCTGCGCTGGGAAGGTCACCAGGCCGTGCTGTTCGACATCCCCAACCGTCAGTTCCATATCTTCAACCTCACCATCCTGCCCCAGGACGTGTGGATGCTCTCGCTGGTGCTGCTGTTCTTCGCCATGCTGCTGGCCGCGGTGACCTCCATCGCGGGACGGGTGTACTGCGGCTTCTTCTGTTTTCAGACCATCTGGACCGACGCCTTCACCTGGATCGAGAACAAGATCGAGGGCTCTCCCACCAAGCGGCGCAAGCTCGAGGAAGGCCCCTGGACCGGCGAAAAGGTCCGCAAGCTGACCACCAAGTGGAGCCTGTGGCTGGTGATCTCGGTGCTCACCGGGATCAGCTTCGTGGCCTGGTTCACCGATGCCTTCCAGCTGTGGAAGGATCTGTTCACCGGCCAGGCCAGCGGCACCGAATACTTCGTGGTAGGCCTGTTCACCGTGGGTACCATGACCCTGGCCGGCAAGCTGCGCGAGCAGGCCTGCTTCTGGCTGTGCCCCTACGCCCGCATTCAGGGCGTGATGTACGACAAGGAAACCATCCTGCCCACCTACGATTACAACCGGGGTGAGCCGCGCGGCCGCCTAAAGAAGGGCAAGGTGCCCGAGGGCCAGGGCGACTGCATCGACTGCAAGCAGTGCGTCGCCGTCTGCCCCACCGGGATCGACATCCGCATGGGACAGCAGGAAGGCTGCATCACCTGCGCCCTGTGCATCGACGCCTGCGACTCGGTCATGGAAAAGATCGGCAAGCCCAAGGGACTGATCCGCTATGCCTCCCTGGACGAGATGGAGGGCAAGGAGCAGCTGCCGGTCTACAAGCGGCCGCGCCCGCTGATCTACCTGACCATCCTGACCCTGGCCCTGGCCGGTATCATCTATGGCCTGACCCACCTGGGCAGCATCGAGCTGGAGGTCCTGCACGAGCGTGCCCCGCTGTTCGTGCAGCTCAGTGACGGCTCTTTCCAGAACAAGTACCGGATCAAGATCCTGAACAAGACCGACAAGGACTTCCAGGCACAGGTCACCGCCAGCGGCATCCCGGGCATGCAGCTCAAAGGCGCTGACAAGCCGCTGCCCGCCCGCAGCGGCGAGGCCACTTCCTACACGGTCTATATCAAGGCGCCGGGCTCGGCGCTGAAGGACAAGCGCACCCCGATCATCTTCAAGGTGTACAACGTGGCCAAGCCCGAACAGGAGGCCACCTACGAGAGCATGTTCTTCGCCGACAAGTAATTGAGGAAACGCCAGATGACTGATACCGTATCCGCCATGAAATCGCCGATCTCACAGTCCAGCAAGCAGGCCTTCCGCAACCCCTGGGTGCTGGGCTGGATCGCGGCGATTCTGCTGGTACTGCTGGTCAACGCCGGGTTCATCGTGACCGCCATCGTCACCAACCCCGGCCTGGTGGACAAGAACTACTACGAAAAGGGGCGCGACCTCGAACAGGAGATCTCCACCCGGCGCGCCATCCGCAACCGCCTGGGCTGGCGCCTGTCGCTGGACGCCGCCGCCCATCCCGTGGTCGCCCAACCCGCGCGCTACACCCTGAACGTGGTTGACAAGACCGGCAACCCGATCCAGGCCGACAAGGCCGTGCTCAAGGCCTATCGCCCGAGTGACGCCCACTCCGACTTCAGCGCCCCGATGCACGAGGTCACCGCCGGGGTGTATACCGTGGAGATGCGCTTTCCGCTCAAGGGCATCTGGGACCTGACCGCCACCCTGAGCAAGGGCGGGAACAGCATCGACATCACCCGGCGCATCAGCGTTCAGGCTCAGTGAGCGAGACCCAGCCGGAGGCGGCCTGCTATCACTGCGGGCTGCCCATCCCCCCCGGCCAGACCCAGACCGCACAGATCGAGGGGCAGCCGCGCGCCTTCTGCTGCATCGGCTGCAAATCGGTGTGCGAGGCCATCCATGCCGCCGGCATGCAGGGCTTCTACCAGCGCACCCCCGAGGGAACCCCGCTGGCCCCGCCGCCCGAACTGCCCTCCGACCTGGCGCTGTACGACCTGGACGAGGTGCAGGAGGAATTCATCCACGAGCTGGGCGAGCAGCGCGAGATCAACCTGCTGGTCGAGGGCATCCACTGCGCCGCCTGCGTGTGGCTGATCGAGCAGACCCTGCAGCGCATGCCGGGCGTACTGTCGGCCCGGGTCAACCTCTCGGCGCGGCGTCTGCTGGTACGCTGGGACAACGAGCGGATCAGGCTCTCCCGCATCCTCGAACAACTCGGCCGGATCGGCTACAAGGCCGTGCCCTATGACCCGGAGAGCGCCGAGGGCGCGCTGAAGAAGCAGAACCGCGCCCTGTTGTTCCGCATCGTGTTCGCCGGGTTCACCATGATGAACCTGCTGTGGATCTCGATCGCCCTGTACTCCGGCGCGGACAAGGGCGAGTTCCGCGACATGTTCCATTGGATCGGATTCCTGCTCTCCACCCCCACCCTGTTCTATTCCGGCTGGCCCTTCCTGCAGGGCGCCTGGACCGCGCTGCGCACCCGCCACCTGGGCATGGACCTACCGATCGCCATCGGCGCGGTCATCACCTGGCTGTATTCCAGCTGGGTCACGATCACCGCCGCGCCCGGTCATGAGGTCTATTTCGACACCGTGGTCAACTTCATCTTCGTGATCCTGGTCGGGCGTCACCTGGAGGCCATCTCCAAGCGCCACGCGGTGGCCGCCACCCAGCGCCTGCTCGACCTGCAGCCGCGCGTGGCCACCCTGCTGGAGGACGACGGCGAACGCACCGTGGCCATCCGCCGCGTGCGCCCCGGAGACCGGGTGCTGGTCAGGCCCGGCGACAAGATCCCGGTGGACGGCGTGGTGCTCGAAGGCGACAGCCAGGTGGACGAGGCCATGCTCAGCGGCGAGTCGCACCCGGTGGACAAGCACCCCGGAGACAGCGTCTCGGCCGGCACCATCAACCGCAGCGGCGCCCTGGTGATCGAGGTCACCGGCACCCTGCGCGACACCGCGCTGGGACGCATCATCCACCTGGTCGAGGAGGCACAGGCCTCCAAGGCGCCGATCCAGTGCACTGCCGACCTGATCGTGCCCTGGTTCGTGGCCGCCACCCTCGGCCTGGCCGCCGTCACCTTCCTGATCTGGGTCGGCGACAGCTTCGAGCTGGCCCTGATGGCCGCTACCTCGGTGCTGATCATCACCTGCCCCTGCGCCTTCGGCCTGGCCACGCCCATGGCCATCGCGGTGGCCTCGGGCCAGGGCGCGCGCCACGGGATCCTGGTCAAGAACGGCACCGCGCTGGAGAACCTGGCCTATATCGACCACTTCGTGTTCGACAAGACCGGCACCCTCACCCTGGGCGCGCCACGGCTGGTGGCGCTGCACAACGCATCCGGCCTGGACGACGACCGCCTGCTCGGCCTGGCCGCGGCCGCCGAACAACGCTCCGAACACGCCATCGCACGCGCCATTCTGGAGGCGGCCGAGGCGCGCGCCCTGCCGGTCACGGCGCTCGGGGTCCAGACCTTCGGCAATCAGGCCGGCCAGGGCATACAGGCCGAGGTCGACGGACACGCCCTGCTGCTGGGCACCCTGGACTGGCTGAGCGCCCATGATGTGGCGCCCGATGCCGGGCTGCTGAAAGCGGCCGGGGCCCTGGCCGCCGACGCCGTCACCGTGGTGCACCTCGCTCTGGACGGGCGGCATGCCGCGCTGTTCGGTATCGCCGACGAACTGCGCCCCGACGCCGAGGCCCTGGTGCGCGCACTGCGCGAGGCCGGCATGCGCCTGACCCTGCTCTCCGGCGACCGGCGCGCCACCGCCGAGGCCATCGCCCAGCGCCTGGGCGGCATGGAGGTCATCGCCGAGGTCCTGCCGGAACAGAAGGATCAGGTCATCCGCCAGCTGCAACAGGACGGTCACAAAGTGGCCATGGTGGGCGACGGCATCAATGACGCACCAGCCCTGATCCGCGCCGATGTGGGCATCGCCATCGGCTCCGGCACCGATGTGTCGGTGGAGAGCGCGGACATCGTGCTCATGGGCGACGAGCTAGAGAAGATCCACCTGGCCAGCGAGCTGTCGCGGCGCACCATCCGCACCATCCGCCAGAACATCGGCATCTCCATCGCCTATAATGCGATCATGGTGCCGCTGGCCATGGCGGCCAGGATCACCCCGCTGGTGGCGGCCATCTCCATGCCCATCAGCTCGCTGCTGGTGATCGGCAACGCGGCACGCATCCGCACCCTGTTCAAGAACCGCTGAGAGCACGCTCCATGGAAGTTATCTACACCCTCATTCCCGGCATGATCTTCTTTGGGCTGGTGTTCGTCGGCGTGCTGTTCTGGGCCATCAGGAAAGGCCAGTACGACGATCTGGAAGGCGATGCCCACCGCATCCTGCTGGACGAGGACGGCAACCCGGCCGAGGGCACGGACAAGGCCAAGCGGGTCGGCCTGAACTACCCCGACCAGGACGACTGAGCGCGCGCCGGCCGCCCGCGAGCGGTCATTTCTGATTCAGTTTGCGCAGGGGCCCGGCCAGCCGCTCGAACCGCCTCGGCGGCACATACTGCAGGATCTCCTTGCCCTCGGCGTCGACCACCAGGTCCAGGCCCTTGGCGGGATACAGCCAGTGCTCGATCTTGCCGCCCGGCTCGGCGATGCGCTCGGCCGGTTCGCCAAAACGCTTGCGCAGCACCTCCGGCTCCAGATCGATGCGCGGCAGATAGGTCAGGGCCACCACGGCGGCGCGATAGGCCCGCGGCAGATCGTCGTCCGAGAGGGTCACCTTGCGCCGCCCCACGGCCAGGGTCTCGATGCGCGCGCCCCGGTCGAACAGCCCCTGCAGGGCCGCCTCGTCGAAATCCAGGGTCGCCACGAAACGCGCCTTGATGCCGCTGAGCATGACGCTGTTGAAATAGGCCTCGACCGTGCGTCCGCCGGTGTCCGACACGAACAGGCTGATCTCCGCCGGCTCCTTGAGCTGCTGTTCCAGCTCGCCCAGGCTGCTGCGGCCCAGTTCGATGCCGAACACCCGGGAATCACCGTTGGGCAGGGGCTCGATCTGCCACGGCAGGTCATGCGGCGGCTCCGGCGGCGGTCCGCCGGGCAGCAGCACGGCCACGACGACCGCAATGAGGCTCGCCAGCAGGACCGGCCAGAAAACGGTCTTTCTCATGATTCGGCGGCAACGACATCAACAGAAGCATCCGGCACTTGAGGATGCCGCGCCTGCCCGCAGTCGGTATTGGAAATGCCTTCAAACTTCATCAGTATCGCGCCGTTGATAAACCAGCCGCGCATCATACCGCAATCCGGCGGGCCCGTTCAGCCTTCCCGGCGCCAGACCGGCTCCCCGCCCGAGGCCTGGGCGATGGCATCCAGACGCGCCTCGTGGCCGGCCAGCTCCTCGTCGCTGGCCCGCACCACCCGCAACGGCGGTCGCCCGGCCGGCAGACGCCGGATCCCACCGCTGCTCCCGGGCTCGGCATGCCCTTCCGAGGCATCCAGGCTCAGCGCCTTCTGCCCGCCGGTCATGGCCAGATAGACATCGGCCAGGATCTCGGCGTCCAGCAGGGCCCCGTGCTTGGTGCGGTGGGTGTTGTCGATATCGTAACGGCCGCACAGGGCGTCCAGGCTGTTGCGCTGCCCGGGGTGCTTCTCGCGCGCCATCACCAGGGTGTCGGTGATCCGGCAGAAGTCCTCCATGCGCGGGCCGTTCGGCAGGCGCGCCAGCTCGAAATCGATGAAGCCGACATCGAAAGGCGCATTATGGATGATCACCTCGGCGTCGCGCAGATAGGCGATCAGCTCATCGGCCACATCTGCGAAGCGCGGCTTGTCCGCCAGAAACTCGTTGGTGATCCCGTGCACCTCGACCGCGCCCGCGTCGATCTCGCGGTCCGGCTGCAGATAGACGTGGAAATTGTTGCCGGTCGGCCGCCGGTCCACCAGCTCCACACAGCCGATCTCGATGATCCGGTGACCCTGGGCCGGCTCCAGGCCCGTGGTCTCGGTATCCAGCACCACCTGGCGATGGGCGGCTTCAGTCATTGCATTGCTCCTCTATGCCCTGGTTGGCCAGAGCGTCGGCCCGTTCGTTCTCCGGATGCCCGGCATGCCCCTTGACCCAGTGCCATTCGATCCGGTGTGGCGCGGCAGCCCGTTCCAGGCGCTGCCACAGATCGGCGTTCTTGACCGGCTTGCGCGCGGCGGTCTTCCAGCCGTTGCGCTTCCAGTTGTGGATCCACTGGGTGATGCCGTTCTTCACATACTGCGAATCGGTGGTGACGCGCACCTCGCAGGGCCGGTTCAGGGCCTCCAGGCCCCGGATCACGGCCATCAGCTCCATGCGGTTGTTGGTGGTCTCGGATTCTCCGCCACACAGGGCCTTTTCGCTGTCGCCATAACGCAGCAGCACACCCCAGCCGCCGCGCCCGGGGTTGCCCTTGCAGGCGCCGTCGGTGTACATCTCGACCGGTTTACTCATGTCCCGCCCCTGCCCGTCTCATCCCCTCGCGTGTGGTGGGCTCGACCACGCCGCGCGGCGCCGACACCCGCAGGCCGTGCCAGCGCAGGCGCACCGGGGTCACGGTCGACACCCGCTTGACCGCGCGGATCACATACACCCCGGCCAGCATGGGCCAGACCCGGCGCCCCACCCGTTCCAGAAAGCCCAGGCGGTCCTGCCAGCGTTCCGGCATGGGCGGGGTAAAGCCGGCGACATCGGTGTATTCGATATCGAAGCCCAGCAGACCCAGCCAGTCCGCGACCCGCCGGTAGGACAGAAAATGTCCGCACCAGGGCACGCGCCGGCGCCAGCGCAGGAACAGACGCCACAGCCCCCACAGGCTGAACGGGTTGAAGCCCACGATCAGCACCCGCCCCTCGGGGATCAGCACCCGCTCGACCTCGCGCAGCACCTGCTGCGGGTCCACCGCGAAATCCAGGCTGTGCCGCAGCAGCACCACGTCCAGGCTGTCGCCCTGCAAAGGCAGCTGCTCGGCCATGGCCACCAGATCCACGCCCGGACCAGGCGCCGCCTCGGCCACGATGCGGTTCTTCACCGCAAAGGCCGCCAACAGCTCGGAATGGCCGCCGACACCCTGCACAGAGGCCAGGTAATAGCCGAACACCCCCTCGCTGAAGCGCTCCAGGATCTGCGCCTCCTGGCGCTGCAGATGGGCGCCCGCGGCCCGTGAGAACCAGTCCGCGAGGGCATGACCCAGATCACCCAGGCGTTCCTCGCAGCGTGAAAACGTGCTCATCCCGCTGGCCCGCCCCCACAAGTTTTCGTATAGTTGCCCGCCATGATCCGCCTGTCCCGACCGCTGCCAAGCCACGATTCTGACCAAAGCCCGGCCACAGGGCAACGCCTGATTCGGTGGCTACGTCCCCTGGCCCTGCTCGGCCTGGCCGCGCTGCTCGGCGGCTGCGTCTGGCGCGGCGACGGTCGGACCACGATGGTGCGTCCCGATACCACGCCGTCCGCACCAGCGCCCACGGAGGCCAGCCCGGCAAGGCCGCCCGAGGAAGACACGCACAC